>BQOK01000001.1:2400000-2739174 GCA_022835495.1 Oscillospiraceae bacterium | reverse complement strand
TGGGCGTGACCATCGTGTTCCAGGTGGGCATCGCCCTGCTGCTGGCGCTGCTGGTGGACAATATCTCCAAGGGCCAGCAGTTCTTCCGCACCGTGTACTTTTTCCCCATCGTGATCTCGGCCACCGCGCTGGGCCTTATGTTCAACCTGGTGTTTTTATACGACACCGGCATGCTCAACCAGCTGCGCCTTTCGCTGGGCGCCAGCGAGCTGGTGGACTTCAAGGATGAGGTCCACGCCCTGTTTACCCTGATGGTGCCGGTGGTGTGGCAGTACATAGGCTTCTATTTTGTGATTATCGTGACCGGCCTGAACAATATCTCGGCCGACCTGTACGAGGCCGCCGCCATTGACGGAGCCTCCGGCATTCAGCGGGTGTGGCACATCACCGTGCCGCTTTTGCACAACGTGCTGTGCACCTGCCTTACCCTGGCGATCACCGGCGCGCTGAAGGTGTTCGACCTGCCCTGGGTCATGTTCCCCAACGGCATGCCTGTTGAAACAACCTGGCTCACCGGCACGTATATGTATTTCCAGACCTTTAACGCCAAGGATGTGGACTATGCCAGCGCCATCGCCATTGCCATTGTGGTGCTGGGCGTGGTAATCAGCCAGCTGGCCAACGCCATCTTCAAAGAGAAAGATTATTAAGGGGGTGCAGGAGAGTTGATCGAGAAAAAAGGCTTTTCCATCAGCAAGATCGTGATCTACCTTGTGCTTTCCCTGTGGGCGGTGACCACTGTTTATCCCTTCCTGTGGGTGATCCTGAACTCGTTTAAGGACCGCACCCAGATCGTGGCGAACTCGTTTGTGCTGCCCCTGGGGGAATTGTTCACCACGAAAAACTACAGCAGGGCGTTCACCCGGTTCAACATTTGGGGCGCTTACGGCAACAGTATCATTATCTCGGGCCTGGTGACGGTGTTCGTGGTCATTTTTGCGGGCCTGGCGGCCTATGGTCTGGCGCGTTACCATTTTAAGGGCCGCAAGGCCCTGCAGAGCCTGGTGATCGCCAGCATGATGTTTCCGGCTTTTGCCACCATCATTCCCGTGTTCCAGATGGAGAACAGCTGGGGCATCACCAACACTTCCAGCGTGTGGCTGAGCCGCCTGTCCGTCATTCTGCCGCAGATCGCGGGCAACCTGTCGTTTGCGATCGTGGTGCTGATGGGCTACATCCGCGGCCTGCCCATCGACCTGGAGGAGGCGGCTTTTATTGAGGGCTGCACCCCGGTGCGCATCTTCACCAAGGTGATCGTGCCCATCACCAAGCCCAGCTTTGTGACCGTGGCCATCTTCAGCTTTTTGTGGAGCTACAACGATCTGTTCACCCAGATGTTCTTTTTGCGCCTGGAGGATCAATGGCCCGTCACCCGCCTGCTGCGCGAGATATCCTCCCGCGAGAGCACGGACTACGGCCTCATGGCGGCGTCCGTAACGCTGATTGTGGTGCCCATCATCGTGATCTACGTGGTGCTGCAAAAGCAGATCATCAAGGGGCTCACGGCGGGCGCCATCAAGGGCTGAGTTTTCGGTTGCCCACCCAAACTTTGCTATCTCCATATTTGGTGTTTTTCTCCTTTGGAAGAAGGCGCCCTGCCGCAAGGCAGGGCGCCTTCTTCCGTGTGGGGAAGAGGAGGGGCAGGCATATACTTGACAAAGTCAAATATTTTGGATATACTTGACTTTGTCAAAGAAAGAAGGTGCGCCTGTGGTTTCATCCATCGCGTATTACATCACCCTGCTGCGGCGCGATTTTGCGGGGTATTGCAGCCGGGAGCTGGGGAAGCTGGGCCTGTCGCAGGGGCTGCTGTTTTTTATCCTTTATGTGGGCAGGCACCCGGGCTGTACGCCGGGCCAGCTCGCGGCGGCCCTGCACATGGACGCCGGCCACACCGCCCGCAGCCTTGCAAAGCTGGAACAGGGCGATTTTTTGCTGCGCCGCCCCCACCCGCAGGACCGGCGCGCCCAAACGCTGGAGCTGACCGGCCGGGGCCGGGAGGCCTTTGAGCTGAGCCATGCGCTGTTTGCCCGGTGGGACGCACAGGCGGCCGCCGCGCTGACCGGGGAGGAACAGGCCCGGCTGCTGGACCTGCTGGAAAAGCTGGCCGGCGGGAAGGGAGGCGGCGGCTGTGTACGAGGCGATTTTCCGGCCGATTGAGCTGGGCAGCCTTACCCTGAAAAACCGCATTATCTTTGCGCCCACCAGCATGGGGCTGCGGGGCAAGGCGTATGAGCGCAGGCTGCGGGGGATTGCCGCGGGCGGCTGCGCTATGATCGTGATCGGGGACGTTCCGGTAGGGCGCGGCGGGCCGTTTTCTTTATACAGTAAAAAAGGGGCCGCCCATTACAAAAGGCTCTGTGAGCTGGTGCACGCAGAGGGCTGCCTGATCTGCGCACAGCTCCATCAGTCGGACAGCGATTTCAAAGCCATGCTGCGGTATCTGCCGGGCATTTTGAGCGGCCGAATTTCCAAAGAGCAGCTGCGGCCGCTGCTGAACCGGCAGGCGGAAAAGCTGGTGACCGGGATGCCCGCCGAACAAGCGGGGGCCATTGCGGCCTCGTTCGGAAGGGCCGCACAGCTGGCACAACAGGCGGGGTTCGATATGATCCAGGTGCACGGCGACCGGATGTGCGGCAGCTTTTCCTCGGCGCTGTTCAACCACCGCACCGACGCCTACGGAGGCAGCGCGGCGGGGCGGGCGCGCTTTGCGGCCGAGGCGGTGGCCGCGGTGCGCCGCGCTGCGCCGGGCATGCCCATTGATTATAAACTGGCAGTGCGCCAGGAGGCCCCTCACTACGGCAATGCGGGCGTGCTGCTGGAGGAGCTGCCGGTTTTCGTGCCGCTGCTGGAGCGGGCAGGGGCGACCAGCTTTCACGTGACCCTGGCCGACCACGCGGATCTGAGCGACCCCATCCCGGCGGCCGATCACCCGTATTTCGGCGGGGAGGGGTGCTTTTTGCGGTACTGCGACCTGGTGCGAAGCTGCACGGAACTGCCGATCTGCGGGGTGGGCGGGCTTACCTCGCCGGATTTTGTGGAAGGGCAGCTGGCCAGCGGGCGCATCGATTGCGCGGCGATGAGCCGGCAGCTCATCGCCGACCCTGCCTGGCCCGAAAAGGTGCGCAGAGGGGAGGCAGGGACCATCCGCCGCTGTGTGCGCTGCAACATTGCCTGCCTGGGCGGGATGCAGCGGCACGAGGGCGTGCATTGCATCTATGACAGAAAGGAAGCTTTGAAATGAATTACGCGGTGGTTTACAGCAGCCAGACCGGGAATACCGCCCGGCTGGCACGGGAGATCGGGGCGGCGCTGCCGGCGGCCCGGTGCGTGTACAGCGGCCCGCCGGACGAAAAGGCGCTGGACGCGCCGCTGATCTTTGCAGGCTTCTGGACCGACAAGGGCGGCTGCGCACCCGAGATGCAGGCGTTTTTGGAGCGCCTGCGCGGCAAGCGGGTGTTTTTGTTCGGCACGGCGGGCTTTGGGGGCAGCGAGGACTATTTTGCCCGGATCCTGGACCGGGTGGAACAATGCCTGGACGGCTCGAACACGGTGGCGGGCCGCTATATGTGCCAGGGCAGGATGCCCCCCGCCGTGCGCCGGCGCTACGAGGCAATGCTGCCGGCGGCACCCGAAAAGGCCCGGGCGCTGCTGGAAAATTTTGACCGGGCCCTGCCGCATCCGGATGAAGAGGATCTTGCGGGGCTGCGGCGGGCTGCGGCAGCCTGCGCCGGGGCCTGAGCGGGGCTTTGCAGGCGGATAAGGCGCGGCACCCCCGGGGCGGGGGATGCGGAGAAACCAAACGCTCGTTTTTTTCCATTTTTTTGCAAAAAGAACCGCGGGGCGCTTTTCAATTCCCCCCAAATGTGGTATACTTTGAGCTGCAAAACAAGGCGCGCCGCAGGGGTGCGCGGCAGTTTGTGCAAAGGGGAGGAAGCCGATGTACCGTGCGGTGATCGTGGACGACGAGGACGTGATCGTACAGGGCCTGTCCAAAATACTGCCCTGGGAAAAATACAACTGCCGGGTGGTGGCGACTGCCGGCGACGGCAAGCGGGCGCTGGAGCTTATCCGCACCCTGGAACCGGACATGCTGATCACCGACATCCGCATGCCCGGCATGGATGGGCTGGCCCTGATCGCCGCGCTGCGCAGCGAATTCCCGGCCATGCAGGTCACGATCCTTTCCGGTTACCCGGATTTCGAGTACGCCCAGCGGGCGATGCAGCTGGGGGTGGCGCGTTATTGCGTAAAGCCCAGCAAGCTGAACGACCTGGAAGAAGCCCTGGCAGAGATGGTGCGCCGGCTGGAAAAAACGGCGGCCGAAGCGGCGCAGCCTGCGGCCGGGGAGAGCGCGGAAACCCCCGCCACGGAGAGCGAGGGCGCCCAGAACTTTATCATCAAAAATGCCCTGCAGTACATCGAGGAGCACTACGCCGAAAAGCTTACCCTCACCGATGTGGCCGAGAGCGTGTACGTGAGCCAGTGGCACCTTTCCAAGCTGATCGGCAAGTATACCAGCCAGAGTTTTTCCGAGCTGCTCAACGGCGTGCGGATCGCCAAGGCCAAGGAGCTGCTGCAGGACCCCTCGCTTCGCATTTGGGAGATCAGCGAGAGGGTGGGGTTTACCGACGTGACGCATTTTTCCCGCATTTTTAAAAAGATGGAGAACCGCAGCGCCAACGAGTACCGCAACCAGGTGCTGGGCGGCGGAGGCAGATAGAGCGCATAAAAGAACCCCGGGGGCGGGCCGCAGCTGCGGCCCGCCCCCCCTTTTTGCCTGCCCGGCGCCCGGCAGGCAAAAAAACTGCTTTGCGCAGCCAGGTTTTCTGTGCAAATGCAAAGGCTAAAACCCCGGCCCGCGCCATATATATGCAAGGAGGACAAGGCGCGAGTGAAGGAGGTATCTCATCCCATGGAATATTATCAGCAAAGCGCCCGCCAGGTGCAGCAGGCCCTGGGCAGCGGGCCGCAGGGCCTCACCCCCCGCGAGGCCGCCTCCCGGCTGGCACGGCAGGGGAAGAACAAACTGAAAGAGGGCAAAAAGGAGAGCTGGTTCCAGCGCTTTTTGCAGCAGATGGCCGACCCCATGATCATTGTGCTGCTGGCGGCGGCCGCGGTGTCTGGCCTGACGGCCGCCTGCGCGGGCGAAAGCTTTGCGGACGTGTTCATCATTCTGGCGGTGGTGCTGATCAATGCCCTGCTGGGGGTATACCAGGAGAGCAAGGCTGAAAAGGCGATCGAGGCGCTGCAAAAAATGACCGCGGCCCAGAGCCGGGTGGTGCGGGGCGGCCATGTTCAGACCGTTCACAGCGAGGATTTGGTGCCCGGCGATGTGGTGCTGCTGGAGGCGGGGGACGCGGTGCCCGCCGACGGCCGCCTGTTGGAGGCGGTGGCGCTGAAGATCGAGGAGGCCGCCCTGACCGGCGAGAGCCTGCCGGTGGAAAAAAGCGAGGCCGCCCTGCCGGGTGGGCGCGCGGCGCCGCTGGGCGACCGGCACTGCATGGCGTATATGGGCAGCGCCGTGAGCTACGGCCGGGGCAAGCTGCTGGTCACCGCCACCGGCATGAACACCGAGATGGGCCGGATTGCCGGGGTGCTGGCAGCTACGGTGCAGGGAAAAACGCCCCTGCAGCAAAAGCTGATGGCCCTGAGCAAGGCGCTGAGCGCGCTGGTGCTGGCCATCTGCGTGTTTATTTTTGGCTTTGGGCTGTGGGAGGCGGGCACGGTGGATCTGCCCACCGTGCTGTCCACCTTTATGGTAGCGGTGAGCCTTGCGGTGGCCGCGATCCCGGAAGGGCTGGCCGCGGTGGTCACCATCGTGTTGTCGGTAGGGGTGACCAAAATGAGCCGCCAGGGGGCGGTGATCCGCCGCCTGACCGCGGTGGAAACCCTGGGGTGCGCCCAGGTGGTGTGCAGCGACAAGACCGGCACCCTGACCCAGAACAAGATGCAGGTGCGCCAGCATTATGGCCCCGAAAAATCGCTGGCCCGCGCGCTGGCCCTGTGCACCGACGCCGAGCTGGGCGCAAACGGAAAAGCCCAGGGCGAGGCCACCGAGTGCGCCCTGGTAGAGTATGCAGCCAGCCTGGGGCTGCCGAAAAACACCCTGGCGATCGGCGCGCCCCGGGTGGGGGAGTTGCCCTTCGATTCCGAGCGAAAGCTCATGAGCACCTTTCATAAGGAGAGAGGCCGCACGGATGTGACCCAGTTCACCAAGGGCGCGCCGGATGTGCTGCTGGGCCGCTGCACCCACTGGCTGCGGGACGGCCTGCCCGTGCCCCTGACCCAGGGGGATCGGGCGGCGATCCTGGCCGAGAACCAGCGCATGGCCGGGGCTGCGCTGCGGGTGCTGGCCGCGGCGCAGCGGGCCTGGCCCGCCATGCCGGCCCGGCCCGAGCCGGCGGTGTGCGAACAGCAGCTCACCTTTTTGGGCCTTGTGGGTATGATGGACCCGGTGCGGCCCGAGGTGGCCCCCGCGATCCGCCAATGCCGCGCGGCGGGCATCCGGCCGGTCATGATCACCGGCGACCACAAGGACACCGCGGCGGCCATCGGCCGGGAGCTGGGCATCCTGACCGGCCCGGGCGGCGCCATCACCGGCATGGAGCTGGAGCGCATGAGCGACGCCGAGCTGGCCCGCCGCGTGCCGGAATTCAGCGTGTATGCCCGGGTGCAGCCCCAGCACAAGGTGCGCATTGTAAAGGCGTGGCGCGCCCGGGGCTGTGTGACCGCCATGACGGGGGACGGCGTGAACGACGCGCCCGCGCTGAAATCGGCCGATATTGGGGTGGGCATGGGCCTGACCGGGACCGACGTGACCAAGAATGTGGCCGACATGGTGCTGGCGGACGACAACTTTGCCACCATTGTGGCGGCGGTGGGCGAAGGGCGCCGCATTTACGACAACATCCGCAAGGCCATCCAGTTTTTGCTGGCCTCCAACATGAGCGAGGTGCTGAGCATCTTTACGGCCACGCTGCTGGGTATCTCGCTGCTGGGGCCCGCGCACCTGTTGTGGATCAACCTCATCACCGACTGCTTCCCCGCGCTGGCCCTGGGCATGGAGCGGGCCGAGGAAAACGTGATGCGCCGCCCGCCCCGCCCCCGCTCGGAGGGCATTTTTGCGGGAGGGCTGGGGTTCGACGTGGCCTGGCAGGGGCTTTTGGTGACGGCGCTCACCCTGGCGGCCTATTTTGCGGGCGTGTTCAGCGAAACCGGCCTGTGGCAGGTGACCCAGAGCGGCGCGGGCGTATCCATGGCGTTTTTGACCATGAGCATGGCCGAGATCTTTCACAGCTTCAACATGCGCAGCCAGCGGGGCAGCGTGTTCGCCCTGAAAGGGCAGAACATGTATCTGTGGGGCGCCATGCTGGGCAGCCTTTTGCTGAGCACCGGGGTGCTGTTTTGGCCGCCGGCTGCAGCCGCCTTTGGCTTCGAGGCCATCACCCTGGCCCAGTACGGCACGGCCATGGGGCTTGCGCTGGCCATTATCCCGTTGGTGGAGCTGTGCAAGGCCATCCTGCGGCTGGGCGGGGAAAAGGACTAAAGCTGCGGGGGCGCACCGCCCCTTGCGCGGCCCCGGCGGGCATGGTATTATACAAATCAGGACGAAACTGAAAAACAGAGCGCCCGCCGGGCGCTCTGTTTTTGCGTGGCGAGGCGGAGCAAAGGGGTGCGGCGGAGATGAGGAAAAACGAAACACAGTGTTCGCTCACCCAGGGAGGCGTGGCAAGGGCCATGCTGCTGTTCGCGCTGCCGATCTTTTGCAGCAACCTGTTCCAGCAGCTTTACAACGCGGTGGATTCGCTGATCGTGGGTAACTTCCTGGGGGGCGAGGCGCTGGCGGCGGTGGGTTCGTCCGGCAGCCTGATTATGCTGCTGGTGGGCTTTGTAAATGGGATGAGCCTGGGGGCCGGGGTGCTGGTGGCGCGCTTTTTCGGCGCGGGCGACCGGGAGAATCTGGAACGCGCGGTGCATACCACCGTGGCCCTGGGCCTGGCGGCGGGGCTGGTGCTGACCGTGGCGGGGGTGCTGTTTACCCCGCAGCTTCTGCGCTGGATGGGAACGCCGGAGGATGTGATCGGCAGCTCGGTGGCGTATTTCCGGGTTTACTTTTTGGGCTCCAGCGCGGTGGTGCTGTACAACGTGGGGGCGGGGATCCTGCAGTCGGTGGGCGACAGCCGCAGCCCCATGGTGTACCTTCTGGTATCGTCGGCGGCGAACGTGGCGCTGGATCTTTTGTTCGTGGCGGTGCTGCGCTGGGGTGTTGCCAGCGCAGCGCTGGCAACGGTGATCAGCCAGGCGCTGAGCGCCGTTCTCTCGTTCCGCAAGCTGGCGGGGCCGGGCACGGCGTACCGCGTGCGGTGGCGGCGGGTGCGCTTTGATCCGGGCACGCTGCGCCAGGTGCTGGGCCTGGGGCTGCCCTCAGGGGTGCAGAACTCGGTGATCTCGCTGGCAAACGTGATCGTGCAGGCCAACATCAACGCCTTCGGTTCCGCGGCCATGGCGGGCTGCGGGGCCTACAGCAAGGTGGAGGGCTTCGCCTTTCTGCCCATTACCTGCTTTGCCCTGGCCCTTTCCACCTTTGTGAGCCAGAACGTGGGCGCGGGCCGGTACGACCGGGTAAAGCAGGGGATGCGGTTCGGCCTGCTGTGCAGCCCCCTGCTGGCCGAGGGGGTGGGGCTTGGCATGTATCTGCTGGCGCCCCGGCTCATTGCGGCCTTTAACGGCGAAGCGCAGGTGGTGGCGTATGGGGTGAACTATGCCCGCACCGTGGCGCTGTTTTACTGCCTGCTGGCCTTTTCCCACTGCTGCGCGGGGCTGCTGCGGGGCCTGGGCCGGCCGGTCATCCCCATGGGGATCATGCTGGCGGTGTGGTGCGTGCTGCGCATCACCTACATCACCCTGACGGTGCGGGTCCTGCCCACCATCCGGGTGGTTTACTGGGCCTACCCGCTCACCTGGGGCATCAGCTCGGTACTGTTCGCACTGTGTTTGGCGCGGCTGCGCTTTCCGCCCATGCCAGGGCCGGCGGCGCCTATAGAGAAGGGGAATAAAGGATGAAACAGGAGTCTTTGGAATTTGCAGGCCTGCCCGCCCTGCTGTGGGGTGAGCGGGCCGAACGGGCGTACCTGTATGTTCACGGGCAGGGCGGCAGCAAGGAGGAGGCCGCTGCGTTTGCGGCCGCTGCCTGCCGGCGCGGCTGGCAGGTGCTGAGCGTGGATCTGCCGGGGCACGGCGTGCGGACAAAGGAGGGTGGGGCGTTCGATCCCTGGCACGTGGTGCCCGAACTGGAATGGGTGCTGGAATGCGCCCGGGCCCGCTGGGCGGCTGTTTCCCTTTATGCGGTGAGCATCGGCGCCTGGTTCAGCATGCTGGCCTTTGCCGGGCAGCCGCTGGAGCGCTGCCTTTTGGTGTCGCCTGTTTTGGATATGCCTGCCCTGATCGGCAGGATGATGGGCTGGGCCGGCGTGAGCGAGGAACAGCTTAAGACGCGGCGGATCATTCCCACCGCGTTTGGGCAGACCCTGTCGTGGGAGTACCTGCGCTGGGCACGGCAGCACCCCATCCGGGAGTGGGGGGCACCCACCAGGATCTTGTATGCGGGGAGGGACGAGCTGACGGACCGTTCCACCGCAGATGCTTTTGCGGCCCGGTTTGGGTGTGCCCTTACCGTGATGGAGGACGGGGAACACTGGTTCCACACCCCCGAGGAGCTGGCGGTGCTGCGCCGCTGGGAACAGGAGCAGCTGCAGGAGCATGGGACGGGCGTGCTGATCAAGAGCGGCGCGGAGGCGCTGGCCGAGAATCTGGAGCGCCTGCACACCACCCCGCTTGGGATCGAACGGATCAGAAAAAACCTCTCCCTGAAAAAGGAGACCGACGTGGTGGAGTGGTGCAGGGAAAAGATCCGGCAAAAGGGCACCACTGTGGTACGGGAAGGAAAAAACTGGTATGCGGTGGCGGATGACTGTGAGATAACAGTGAACGCCCGCAGCTTTACGATCATTACGGCGCACAGCGCGAAGGGCCGCCGCGCGGGCCTTCGCCGCTGAGCCGAAGGGGAAGGATAAGAGCGCTTTAAAGCCCAGGCGGGTTTGCTCAGCAGCAAAAGCCAAATTGCCGGGTTTGCCGCCGCGCCTTGTGCGCGGCGTTTTTTTTGTGTATAATGTATTTTGTATCTTTGTGGCTTTTTGCTGCAGAAAGGGGGCAGCGCCCATGACGCGTACCGTTTTGGTGGGCAGTACCGGCTTTGTGGGGGGCAACCTGCTGGCATCCCATACGTTCGACGCTGCGTATCACTCCACCGACGTGGAAAAGGGCTTTGGCCAGCCCAACGGCCTTGTGGTGTATGCGGGGGTGCCCGCCGCCATGTTTTTGGCAAACCAGGACCCGGACGCCGACCTGGCCGTGATGGAGCGCGCCCGCTGGAACCTGCAGCGGCTGGCGCCGGAAAAGGTGGTGCTGGTTTCCTCCATCTGCGTTTATGCCGACAGCCGGGGCAAAACCGAGGCGGATGAGCCTGTTATGGAGGGCCTGGCCCCCTATGGGGCGAACCGGCTTCAGCTGGAGCGCTGGGTGCGGGCCGACTGGCCGGATGCTCTGATCGTGCGGCTGCCAGCTTTGTATGGCCGGGGGCTGAAGAAAAACTTTTTGTACGACCTGCACGCCCTCACCCCCGCGCTGCTGCGCCCGGCAAAATACGCCGAGCTGGCTCAAAAAAGCGGGTTGGTAGCGGGCGCTTATACGGACGCGGGAAACGGCTTTTACAAGCTCAGCGGCGCGGCCGACCCGGCTGCGCTGCGGGCCTTTTTTGAGGCTGGCTGGAATGCCGCCCATTTTACCGACAGCCGTTCGGTCTACCAATTTTATGATCTTTCCCGGCTGTGGGGGCACCTCCAGCGGGCGCTGGAGCTGGACCTGCGGGTGCTGAACCTGGCCACCCCGCCACTCAGCGCCGCCCGGGTGCACGAGGCCGTGACCGGCCGCCCCTTTGAAAACCAGCTGGAAGCCCCGCCCTTTGATTACGATATGCGCACCCTTTACGCCGCAGGCTTTGGCGGCGCGGGCGGATATTTGTGCACGCCGGAGCAGGAGCTGGCGGGGATCTGCGCGTTTATGAAAGGCTGGGAGAGCTGAGATGAAATGTTCCGCCTCCAACATCGGCTGGGCGGCCGAAGAAGACCAGCATGTATGGCAGCTGCTGAAGGAGTATGGCTATCAGGGGCTTGAGATCGCGCCGACCCGTGTGTTTCCCGGAAGGCCCTATGACAATCTGCCCGGCGCGGCCTTGTTCGCCGGGGTGATGTACCAGCAGTACGGCCTTGTGATCCCCAGCATGCAGAGCATCTGGTTCGGCCGGACCGGCAGCATTTTTGTGCCGGAGGAGGCAAAGGCGCTGGAGGAGTATACCGGAGAGGCGATTGAGTTTGCCGCCGCCTGCCGCTGCCGCAGCCTGGTGTTCGGCTGCCCGCGCAACCGCAATGTGCCGGCCGGCCGGCAGCCGGCCGAGGCGGAAGCGTTTTTTGCGCGCCTGGGCTGGCTGGCGGGCCGCAGGGGCACAGTGATCGCCCTGGAGGCAAACCCGCCCGTTTACAACACGAATTTTCTCAACACCACCGCCGAGGCCTTTGCACTGGCAAAAAGGCTGGCGAGCCCCGGCATCGGGGTGAACCTGGATGTGGGGACTATGCTGGCAAATGGCGAGCGGCCCCGCGATTTTGCGGCCGAAATGCAGTATGTGAGCCATGTGCACATCAGTGAGCCTGGCCTTGCGCCCATCCAGCCGCGGGCGCTGCACAAAGAACTGGCGCTGCTGCTGGGCGCGGTGGGCTACCAGGGCTTTGTGTCGCTGGAAATGAAGGCCGCCCCCCTGGCTGAGGTGGAGCGGTGCATCGACTATGTGGCGGAGGTGTTCGGCACAGCGTGAACGAGTATAAAAATATCCCCGGCGTGCCGGATTTTACGGCCGTTGAATTTTTGCCAAGGAGCAGCGCCTGCTGCCTTTTGATCCCCGTAATCAACGAGGGCTCACGCATTTTGGCCGAGCTGGACCGGGCAAGGGCCGCGGGCGTGCCGGAGCTTGCGGACATTTTGGTCTGCGATGGCGGCAGCACCGACGGCAGCATGGAGGCCGCGGGCCTTGCCGCCCGGGGGGTGAACGGCCTGCTCACCAAGACCGGCGCCGGCCGGCAGGGCGCGCAGCTGCGCATGGGGATCTATTATGCATTGGAGCGCGGCTACGAGGGCGTGCTCACCATCGACGGCAACAACAAGGATTCGATCGAGAGCGTGCCCCTGTTTTTGGAAAAGCTCGGCGAGGGCTTTGACCTGGTGCAGGGCAGCCGGTTTATAAAAGGCGGCCGGGCGGTGAATACCCCCACAAGCCGCTGGCTGGCGGTGCGGCTTGTGCACGCGCCGCTCATCAGCCTGGCGGCCCGCCACTGGTTCACCGACACCACCAACGCGTACCGGGCCTACAGCCGCGCCTACCTGACCCACCCGGAGGTGCAGCCTTTGCGGGAGATTTTTGCCGGGTACGAGCTGCTGGCCTATCTCTCGGTGCGGGCCACCCAGCTGGGGCTGAAAGCCTGCGAGGTGCCGGTGGAGCGCGCCTACCCCAAGGCCGAGCCGACCCCCACCAAGATCAAGGGGTTCAGGGGTAATTCAAACCTGCTGAAGATCCTGTTTGCCGCGCTGGCGGGCAGGTATGCTCCAAAACAGTAAGAAAGGGGGCGGCAGCCCGCCATGACCTATGATAAGATCATTCTCGGCGCGGGGCTGTACGGCCTGTATGCGGCGCAAAAGTGCGGCGCGGCGGGGCAGCGGGTGCTGGTGCTGGAAAAGGACCCGGGCCCTTTTATGCGGGCCACCTACATCAACCAGGCCCGGGTGCACATGGGCTACCATTACCCCCGCAGCTATTCCACCGCCATCAAGAGCGCCCGCTACTTTGAGCGCTTTTGCCGGGATTACGAATTCTGCCTTTTGCAGGAGTTTGACCAGGTCTATGCCACCAGCGCGCACTTTTCCTGGACAAGCGCCGGCGAGTTCCGGCGCTTCTGCGCGGCGGCGGGCATCCGGTGCGACGATGTGGCCCCGGCAAAGTACTTCCAGCCCGGCCAATGCGACGGCGCGTTTTTGACCACCGAGTACACCTATGACGCAAAGGTGCTCAAGGAGCATTTCCTGCGGGAGCTGGCGGCGCTGCCCAGGGTGGAGGTGCGCTACAGCCGCCGCCCGGAAAAAATAGAGCGGGTGGGCGGCGCGTGGCGTATTACGGCGGGGGAGATCTGCGCCGAGGCGCCCTTTTTGCTGAACGCCACCTATGCGGGTGTGAACGAGGTGCACGCCATGCTGGGCTTTGAGCCCTTCAAGATCAAGTACGAGCTGTGCGAGATCATTCTGTGCACCGTGAGCGAGGCGCTGCAGGGCACCGGCATCACCGTGATGGACGGACCGTTTTTCTCGATCATGCCCTTTGGAAAAACGGGGTATCACAGCCTGACCAGCGTTACCTTCACCCCCCATGTGACCAGCTATGAATCGCTGCCCGCCTTTGCGTGCCAGCAGCGCAGCGGGGGGCGCTGCAGCCCCAAAAGCCTGTACAACTGCAACGAGTGCCCGGCAAAGCCGGCCTCGGCCTGGCCCATGATGAGCCAGCTGGCCCGCAAATACCTGAAACCGGAATACGGCTTTGCATATGCGGGCAGCCTGTTCAGCATGAAGCCCATCCTGAAAGCCAGCGAGATCGACGACTCGCGCCCCACGGTCATCCGCCAATACGCAGAGGACCCGGCGTTCGTGAGCGTGCTCTCGGGCAAGATCAACACGGTCTACGACCTGGACGAGGTGCTGCAATATGGCGGATAACAGAGAAACAAATTTTATCTCGGCGGTGGTGTACCTGCAGGACGATGCGGGCAAGGTTGTTCCGTTTTTTGCCCAGCTGTGCGCCCAGTTGGAGGCCCACTTTGAGAATTACGAGCTGATCGCTGTGAACGACGGCTGCGTCGACGACACCGTAAAGCTGCTGCGGGAGTGGGCGGGCGAGAGCCTGCAAAAACCGCTCACCATTTTGAACATGAGCCTGCGCCAGGGGCTGGAAACCGCCATGAACGCCGGGCTGGACGCGGCCATTGGCGATTTTGTGTACGAGTTCGACAGCCTGGAGATGCAGTACGATGCGGATCTTGTTTGGCAGGCCTACCAAAAGGCCCTTTCCGGGTTTGACGTGGTCACTGCATGCCCCGACAGGCAAAAGCTTCTGAGCCGGGCCTTCTACCGGCTGTTCAACGCCTTTTCCGGCAGCCCTTACCGGCTGGAAACCGATGTGTTCCGGCTGGTGAGCCGGCGGGCGGTGAACCGGGTGTACGCCATCAGCAACCAGCTGCCCTACCGCAAGGCGGCCTATGCCGCCAGCGGCCTGGCCTGCGCCACCCTGCGCTTTCACGGCAGCGCCCCCAGCCGGGGCGACGCCCGCTTTGATAAGGCCATGGACAGCCTGGCCCTCTACACCGACGCGGGGTACAAGATCAGCCTGGGGCTGAGCCTCGGCATGCTGGCGCTCACGCTGCTGGCACTGGTGTACACGGTGGTGATCTGGGTGGTAGGCACGCCCGTGACCGGCTGGACCACCACCATGCTGGTGCTCTCGGCCGGGCTGGCCGGCATGTTTTTCATTCTCACCATCGCGGTGAAATACCTGAACCTTTTGGTGCGCCTTACTTTTAAAAAGCAGAATTACCTGATCGAAGGCATTGAAAAATTGCAGAAGTGACCGGCAAGCTTGCCCGGCCCAAAGGAGCGGCCCGTTGCAGAAACTGAAAAGAATCGTTGAAACAGATATGAGCCGCCGGGCCTTTTGGGCTGCAGTGGCGCTTGTGGTGCTGGCCAAGGTGGTGCTGAGCCGGTTTCAGATGATCTATGTTTGGGTGGGCGGCGCCCCGGTGGATGATGAGGTGATGTTCCGGGCGGCCCAGAGCATCACGGCCGGGCAGTGGCTGGGCCCTTATGACTGGCTTACCCTGTCAAAACATATGTTCTTCGCGGTGTGGCTCAGCCTGTGCAATGCGCTGCATCTGCCGTATCTCGCGGCGGGGCAGCTGCTGGCCTGCGGCGCGGCCCTGGCCTCGGCCCTGGCCTTTGCCCCGGTGCTGCGGCGCTATAAAAGCCGTTTTTTGGTGTTCCTTTTGCTGGCGATGAGCCCGGCGGTAAGCGCTGTGTTTACCTTGCGGGTCTACCGCGACAATATTTTCCCGGCCCTGTGCATGCTGTTTTTTGCGGGCCTGTGCGGCTACGCGCTGCGCTGCCGCGAACCTTTTAAAAAAGGGCTTCCCTGGCTGTGCCTTTCGGGTGTGGGGCTGGCCCTTGCCTGGCTCACCCGCGAGGACGGCGCCTGGCTTTTGCCCTTTGCGGCGGCGGGCGGCCTGATTTTGGCCATCACCGCCCTGCGGGACAAGAGCAGCGGGGTGCAGAAGCTGGGCCGCTGTGCGGCGCTGGCCGTGCCCTTTGGCTTTTTGGCGGCGGGCGTGCTGGCATTCAGCGCCGCCAATTACGCATGGTACGGGGTGTTTGCGGTGAGCGATTTTTCCTCCGGCAGTTTTGCCGCGGCGATCGGCGCCATGACCCGGGTCGCGCCCGCGCAATGGCAGCCGCTGGTGAGCGTGCCGGCCGACGTGCGGGCAAAGCTTTATGCGGAGGTGCCGGAGCTGGCGCCGCTGGAATACTGGCTGGAAGAGGACGAGGACCTGCAGAACAGCTTTCGGAATGAAGCGCTGGGGGACTATCAGTCAGGCAGCTTTTACTGGGCCCTGCGCAAGGCCGCCTGGTACGAGGGGGTCTACGATTCGGCCCCCGGCGCCAGGGCGTATTGGCAGGCGGTGGCCGACAGGATCAACGCTTTATGCGATTCCGGCTTCCTTGCAAGCCAGGGCGGCCGCCGCACCGGCACCGCGCCCCCCATCCGGGCCGAATATGTGGGCCCGGTGCTGGCCGAGGGTTTCAAAAGCCTGGGTTACAGCCTCACCTTCCGGGGGTGCGAGCCGTATGACGCGCAGAATATGTCGCTTCTTCTGCCCGAGGATCAGGCCCTGTGGGAGGGGTATCTCGGGGAACGGGCCAACGCGGCGGCCCAGGCGGGCACGGCCCTGCCCTATTACAGCCCGCTGCAAAAAGCGGTCTACCTGTTCCTGGAACTGGTGCGCGCCGTTTATGCCGCCCTTGTGCCGCTTCTGTTCGCCGCCGCACTTTTGGTGTGGGTGCGGCAGGGCATGGCGCTGCTGCGCCAAAGAAGGCAAAAAGCCCTGCCCCAGGGCAGAGCGCTGCTCTGGGCGCTTTTGGGCGGGCTTTTGGGTATGGCGCTGCTGCGCTGTTTTATGATCGCGTTCATGGAGGTTGCCAGCTTTAACATTGGCACCTATGCCATGTATCTTTCCACCGTGCACCCGCTGCTGCTTTTGTTCAGCGCGGGGGCGGTGCTGACCGCCTGGAGGAAAAACCAGTGAACCTGCTGATCGTTGGGGCAGGCGCCGCGGGGCTGATGGCCGCCGGCGCCGCGCTGGAAAGCGGCCATGCCGTGACCCTTTTGGAGCACAGCGGGCTGCCGGGCAAAAAGATCCTGGTCACCGGAAAAGGCCGCTGCAACCTGACCAACAACTGCGGCGAGGAGACCTTTTTGCAGAATGTGCGCGCCAACCCCCGCTTTCTCTACTCGGCGCTGTACGCCTTTCCGCCGGCCAGGGCGATGGAGTTGTTCGAGCGGCTGGGCGTGCCGCTCAAGACCGAACGGGGCCGCCGGGTGTTCCCGGTGAGCGACCGGGCCGAGGATGTGCGCGCCGCCCTTTTGCGCTACGCGGCCGGCGCGCGGTTTGAGGCGGGCAGCGCGCGGGAGCTCCTGCTGGAAAGCGGCCGCTGCGCGGGCGTTCGCACCAAAGAGGGCCGGACCTTTTTGGCGGATGCGGTGCTGGTGGCCACGGGGGGCGTTTCCTACCCGGGCACCGGTTCCACCGGGGACGGCTACAAGCTGGCAAAACAGGCGGGGCACACCGTTGTGCCGCCCGTGCCGAGCCTTTGCAGCCTGGTGAGCCCGGACCCCGCCTGTAAAAAGATGATGGGCCTTTCGCTGCGCAACGTGACCCTGACCCTTTACCGGGACGCAAAGCCGGTGTACAGCGAGCTGGGGGAAATGTTGTTTACCCACTTCGGCATCTCGGGGCCGCTCGCCCTCTCGGCCTCGAGCTACATCAAAGACATGGAAAAGCACACCTGGAGCGCCGGAATCGACCTGAAGCCTGCGCTGAGCGGGGAGCAGCTTTACCAGCGCATCACAAACGATTTTGCGCTTTTGGCAAACAAGAGCGCCCAGGGCGCGCTTGCAAAGCTACTGCCTGCCAGCATGCAGCCGGTCATGGTGGAGCGCTGGGGCGTGGATCCCGCCACCCATGCAAATCAGATCACAAAAGAGCAAAAGCAGGCCTTGGTGCGGCTTATCAAGCGCTGGGAGGTGCCCATCGCCCGGAGGGGGGATCTGGCGCACGCGGTAATTACCGCAGGCGGGGTGAGCGTGAAGCAAGTGGATCCCCGCACCATGCAGTCCAAGCTCTGCCCCGGGCTTTTCTTTGCGGGCGAGGTGCTGGACCTGGACGCCTACACCGGCGGGTACAACCTGCAGATCGCCTGGTGCACCGCGCAGGCGGCCGCCCGGGCGCTGTGAGGCCAGGGCCCGCCGGGGCGGCGCGCTGCGGGCGGCGTTCCAAAACGATTTTAGGAGTTGCGTTGTTATGATTTCTGTTGCCATTGACGGGCCCTCGGGGGCCGGAAAGTCCAGCCTGGCCAAGCGGCTGGCAAAGGAGCTTGGGTATTTGTATGTGGACACCGGGGCCATGTACCGGGCCATCGGCCTGTACGCGCTGCGCGCCGGGGCGGACCCGCAGGACGCCGCCGCGGTGCTGGCCCTTTTGCCGGGCATCCGGATCGAGCTTGCCTATGTGGGCGGCGCCCAGCGGGTGTTTTTGAACGGCGAGGATGTGAGCGAGGCGATTCGCACCGAGGCGGTGGGCATGGCGGCCAGCGGAGTGTCGGCCCACCAGGGGGTGCGCGACTTTTTGCTGGAGCTGCAGCGCCGGCTGGCCCGCACCCATGACCTGCTTATGGACGGGCGGGACATCGGTACCGTGATCCTGCCGAACGCCACGGTGAAGATCTTTTTAACGGCGAGCGCCGAGGCCCGCGCGGCGCGGCGGCTGGCCCAGCTTTTGCAGAAAGGCCAGACGGCCGATTACGATACGGTTTTGGCCGACATCTGCCGGCGCGACCGGCAGGATACCGAGCGTGCGGCGGCACCGCTGCGGCAGGCGCCGGATGCGGTTTTAGTGGATACCAGCGAGCTGGATTTTGAGCAGAGCTTCCAGGCGCTCAAGGCAATTATTCTGGCCCGCGTTTGAATTTGTAAAAAGGGGTACTTACGCCATGTTTTATGCGATTGTCGTCACCCTGGCCTGGGTAATCTGGCACCTGGTCTTTGCCATCAAGGTGGTGGGCCGGGAAAACCTGCCGAAAGACGGGCGGGGGTTTGTGCTGGCCCCCAATCACATCTCGGCCATTGACCCGGTGTTTGTGGTCATCGCCCGGTTTTGGGGCAGGCGGATGCTGGTGATGGCCAAGGAAGAACTCATGCACGTGAACCCGTTCATCACCTGGTTCTTCAACCATGTGGGCGTGTTCGGTGTGGAGCGCGGCAAGGGCGATACCGCCACCATTGATGGGGTGATCCAAAAGGTCCGGGAGGGGCAGGGCCTGCTCATCTTCCCGGAGGGGACCCGCTCCAAGACGGGCGAGCCCGGCCGGCTCAAGAGCGGGGCCTTTGTGGTGGCCAGTGCCGCCGGGGCGGATATGGTGCCCTGCCGCATCATTTACAGCCGGGGCCAGATGAAACTGTTCAGCCGGGTGCGGGTGTGCTTCGGCAAGCCCATCCCCGCGGGAGAGCTGGATCTGGGCGAGGTGCGCTCTGCTGCAAAGCTGCGGCAGAACAAGCAGCTGCTGCTGGACGCCTGGGAGCAGCTTTACCAGGAAAACAAGTTCCAATAAGGAGGCTTGCCTTTTGCAGATCGTCAAGGCCAAGACCGCCGGATTCTGCTTTGGGGTGGACCGGGCGGTAAAGCTCACTTATGAGTTGGTGGAGGGGGGCCACAGGGTGGCCACGCTGGGGCCGCTCATCCATAACCCCCAGTGTGTGGCGGATCTGGAAGCGCGGGGGGTGGTGACCGCCCCTTCGGTGGCGGGTGTGCCCGCCGGATACGAGGTGGTGGTGCGCAGCCATGGGGTGCCCGCTTCGGTCTATGATGAGATCCGGGCGGCGGGCCTTGTTTGCCACGACGCGACCTGCCCTTTCGTGGCCAAGATCCACCGCATTGCGAAACAGGCCAGCGAGGAGGGCAGAACCCTGCTTGTGGCGGGCGACAAGGCCCACCCGGAGGTGCAGGGCATTGCGGGCCACACGGCCGGCGAGGTATTCATTTTTGCTGATTTGGCTGAATTGGAAGCATGGCCCGGGCCTAAAAATGGCGAAAATGGGATATTTGTGGTGGCACAAACCACGTTTCAGGTAACAAAATGGTTAGAATGCACAAGCTTTATAAAAAAAGGCTATACAAACGCCAAAATTTTTGATACAATATGTAGTGCGACGTGGGCGAGGCAACAGGAAGCGGAGGACCTCAGCCAGCGGTGCGACCTGATGGTCGTCATTGGTGGTCATCATTCCTCCAACACCCAAAAGCTGGTCAGGGTCGCCGAAAAGCACACCCGGGCCGTCACGGTCGAGACAGCAAGCGAGCTGAAGGCCGAATGGTTTCAGGGCGTGAATACGGTGGGCGTTACAGCGGGGGCTTCCACGCCGTCGTCTATAATTGAGGAGGTACTTAACAGTATGAGTGAAGAAATCCGTGACGAGATGAGCTTTGCGGAGATGTTCGCCGAAAGCGAAGCGAATCTCAAGCCTGTGTTTGCAGGCAAGGTAGTGGAGGGCACTGTTACCAGCGTTACACCCAACGAGGTGCAGGTGGATATCGGCACCAAGCACACCGGTTTTGTAAAACTGAGTGAACTCACCGACGACCCCGCGATCCGCGTGGAAGACATGGTCAAGGTTGGGGACAAGCTGGACCTCGTCGTGGAAAAAGTAAACGATCAGGAAGGCGTTGCCTACCTGTCCCGTAAAAAGCTGGAGGCCCGCAAGGGCATGGAAGAAGTGGCCAAGGCCGCCGAGGACGGCACCGTGATGGAAGGCGTGGTCACCGAGACCAACAAGGGCGGCGTGATCGCGCTGGTCAAGGGCGTAAAGGTGTTTGTGCCCCGCAGCCAGGCCACCATGCGCCGCGACGAGGACATCAACGCCCTGGTGAAACAGAACGTCAAGCTGGTTATCACCGAGTGCGCGGGCCGCAAGATCGTGGGCTCCATCAACAAGGTCACCGCTGAGGCCAACGCCGCCAAGCGCGAGGCGTTCTGGGCCGATGTGGAGGTTGGCAAGACCTACACCGGCGTGGTCAAGAGCCTGACCGCCTACGGCGCCTTTGTGGACATTGGCGGCGTGGATGGCCTGTGCCATATCAGCGAGCTTTCCTGGAACCGCATCAAGCACCCCAGCGAAGTGGTGAGTGTGGGCGATACCATTGAGGTGTATGTGAAGGCGCTGGATCCCGAGAATCACAAGGTGAGCCTGGGCTTCAAAAAAGCCGAGGACAACCCCTGGGAGCAGCTCAAGACCGATTACCCCATCGGCAGCACCTTTACCGCCCCGGTGGTGAGCATCACCAAGTTCGGCGCCTTTGTGCGCATCCTGCCCGGCATCGACGGTTTGGTGCACATCAGTGAGATCAGCAACGAGCGGGTGGAAAAGGTCAGCGATGTGCTGAAGGTCGGCGACGAGGTGAATGTGAAGCTGCTGGACGTCGATTTCGACAAAAAGCGCATCAGCCTGTCCATGAAGGCTCTGCTGAACGACGACGAGCAGGCCGAAGAGGGCGAAGAGTAATTTTCGTAAAATATGTAAAGGCCGCCCGGAGTTTTCCGGGCGGCCTTTTTTGACAGGAAAGGAATGGGTGCAATGAAACTGCTCCGGGGGATGCGGGCGGTGCCGGGCGGGCTTTTGCTGCTGCCCATGCTGCTGGCTGCGGCGATCAACACCCTGTGGCCCGGCGCGCTTTTGGCGGGCGGGCCGGTCACGCCGGTGTGTTCCTCCGGCGGGGTGATGGCCTGCATCGGTATGGTGCTTTTTATCACGGGCGCGCAGATCCGGGTGAGGCAGCTCCCCGGGGCGCTGCGCGGCAGCCTGCTGCCGGCCCTTGTGAAGATAGGGCTGGCCTGCCTGGCGGGCTGGGCGCTGGGGCGCTGGCAGAGCGGAGGGCTTTGGGGCCTGACCGAGCTGGCCCTGGTGCCCGCGCTTGCCAGCTGCAACCCGGGCCTGTATCTGGCGCTGATGCAGCAGTACGGCGGCGAGAGCCAGCGGGCGGCCTATGGACCCCTGAATTTGCTGGGGGTGCCGCAGCTGCCCTTGTTTGTACTGTGTGTCAGCGCAGGCGCTGCGCCGGACCTCAAAAGCCTGTTGGTCACACTTGTACCCTTTGTGCTGGGCATCCTGCTGGGGAACCTGGACCGGGAGCTGGCGGCCTTTATGGCGCCGGGCAGCGCGATCCTGCTGCCGTTTCTCGGGCTGGGGCTGGGCAGTTCGATCAATTTGATCGCGGCGCTGCGGGCCGGGCCGGCCGGCCTTTTGCTGACGGCGCTGTTCCTTGCGGCAAGCCTGCCCGCAATGCTGCTGCTGGACCGGCTGGCGCTGGGAGGCGACGGGACCGCGGGCATTGCGCTGTGCAACGTGGCGGGGGTGACCACCGCCGTGCCGGCCATGGCGGCCCAGCTGATGCCGCAGTACGCCGCGGGCGCCGCTGCGGCCACAGCCCAGCTTGCCATGGCCGCCGTGCTCACGGCGGTCCTGTCGCCGCTGCTGGTGCGCCGGTACGCCCGCCGACGGGAGAAAAGCGGCGTTTGAAAACCTAGGCCCCATAAAAAGGGGTGGCAGGCCGGGCCGGTCTGTGGTATACTAAAGCCAGGAAATATGGCCGAACCGCGGCCAAACGCGGGCCGCTGCGGCCACAAAAACGACAGGAGGCTTTTTTATGAAAGGGTTCGCATTTCGCCTCACCGGGCTGATCCTGGGCATCATCGGCGCAGCCGTGTCGGTCACCGCCATCGTGTTCAGCGCCATTGGCATGAGCAAGGCCCGCCAGTGCAAAAACTGCAAGCTGGGGGGACACATCAAATAATGGAGAAACAAGCCATCCTGGCCAGGGTGGACCATACCCTGCTCACCGCGGCCGCCACCTGGCCGGACATTCAAACGATCTGCGACGAGGCCAGGGCGCACCACACCGCCTCGATCTGCATCAACCCCGGGTATGTAAAGCAGGCTGTGGAGTACCTGCAGGGCGCGGTGCCCGTGTGCACGGTGGTGGGTTTCCCCCTGGGGGCCACCGACACCGCCACCAAGGTGTTCGAGGCGCGCACCGCCATTGAGAACGGCGCCGCCGAGGTGGATATGGTGATCAATATCGGCCGGCTGAAAAACGGCGAGTATGACTTTGTGCGGGACGAGATCGCCGCCGTGAAGCGGGCGGTGGGCGCAAAGGTGCTCAAGGTCATCATCGAAACCTGCCTGCTCACCGACGCGGAAAAAGAAAAAATGTGTGACCTGGTGTGCGAGGCGGGCGCCGATTTCATCAAGACCAGCACCGGCTTTTCCACTGCGGGCGCCACCTTTGCGGATATTGAACTGTTCGCCCGGTGCTGCCGCGGCCGCTGCAAGATCAAGGCGGCGGGCGGCATTTCCACGGTGGAAGATATGGAGAAATTCATTGCGCTGGGAGCCGCGCGGCTGGGCACCAGCCGCGCGGTAAAACTGCTCGCAGGCGAAGAGGCGGCCGGCTACTGAGCGGCGTTTCGCACGCGCAGCCCCACATAACCGAAGCGGACACCCCATATCCTTGTACAAAAACAAGGATATGGGGTGTTGTTTATGTTGCACGCGCTCATTGTTACAGCGCTGGCGGGATTGGCCACCACGCTGGGAGGCATGGCGGCGGTGGTGCGGCGGCCGGGCAAGCGGATCATGGCGCTGGCCATGGGGTTTGCGGCGGGCGTGATGCTTACCGTGAGCCTGGCCGATATGCTGCCCGCTGCCCTGGGGGAATATCTGGCGGCCTTTTCGCCCTGGGGGGCGGGCCTTGCCGCGGCGAGTCTTCTGTGTATGGGCATGGTGGTGGCGGGGCTGCTGGAAGGGGTTCTGCCGGAGGAGAAGGCGTTCCGGGGCGTGGGCGACAGCCAAAAGGCCAGGGTGCTGCGCAGCGCCCTGGTCACCGCCCTGGCCCTGCTGCTGCACAACCTGCCGGAGGGCATCCTGACCCTGTTCACGGGGGTGGCGGACCCCCAGGTGGGGCTGCGGCTGGCACTGGCCATCGGCCTGCACAACCTGCCGGAGGGGCTGGCGGTGGCGGCGCCTCTTTATTATGCCACAGGCAGCCGTGCAAAGGCGGTGGGGGCCGCCTTTTTGTCCGGCCTGGCCGAGCCGGTGGGGGCGGTGCTGGCGTTTTTTGTGCTGGGCCGCTTTTTGACCCCCGGCTTTTTGAACGGCCTGGTGGTGCTTGTGGCGGGCATCATGAGCTGGGTAAGCGTGTTTGAACTGCTGCCCACGGGCTTTGGCTTTGACAAAAAAGGGTGGACGGCCGCGGGCTTTGGCGCGGGCCTGATGGTGATGGCACTTGGAATCAGCGTGCTTTCGTGATATAATAACCACGTTATGGTTATTGGCGCGTGGCCTCGCCCCTTGTGAGGCAGCGGGCAACGGAATGGACCCTTATCGTGTTCCCGGAAAGGAGGCGGCCCTATGAGATGGATCCGGCGCTTGTGCCTGGCGCTGGCAGCCGCCTGCCTTCTTTCCGGCTGCTCCATGGCGCCCGCGGGGGTGGACGAGCTGCTGCGCGCGCCCCAGCTTACCGGTGAACAGAGCCAGGTGCAGAAAGCGCTTACGGCGTATCTGGGCGAGGCGCCGCAGCTGAAATATCCGACCCAGTCCACCGGCGGGCCGCTTTCGCCGTTTGTGTTCGGTGATTGGAACGGCGATGGCCGCACCGACGCTGCGGTGTTTTATGTGAGCGTGGCCAAAGGCCAGAACGTTCATGTGGCGGTGCTGGAACAACAGGAGGGCGCCTGGGCCGTGACCCAGGAAAAGGAGGGCCTGGCAACCACGGTGGAGAGCATAGCCACCGCTTCGATCCAGGCTACCGGCGGCACCCAGCTGCTGGTGGGCTATGCCAGCGTCTCGGGCGAAAAATATCTGGCGGTCTACGATTACCAGCAGCAGACCCTGAGCGAGGTGCTGCATGAAAGCTATTCCCAATATGAGCTGCGGGATATCACCGGCAGCGGTGCAAATGACCTGGTGATCATCAGCTCCTCCCAGGGGGAAGGGATGCAGCTCAAGCTGTTCACCGCCGAGAGCGGGCGGTTCATTTCTACCCAGCAGCTGGCGCTGAACCCCCAGTTTACCAGCTGTGAGGGCCTGTATTCCAGCCTTGGCGAGGATGGCAGCTACTACCTGATCCTGGATGGGCAGACCGGCAGCGGCGTGAGCCTGGCCAGTGCGATCCTGTATTACGACGCCCGCCTGCAGCAGCTGGGAGAGTATGCGGCCATCACCGAGACCGACCTGTACAACGCTACCCAGCGGTATTCCCCCCTGCTGCGCAGCCAGGACATCGACGGCGACGGCACGGTGGAGATTCCCCGCCAGATCGACACGGGGGGGTTGGGGGCGCTTACGGTAAATCGCCTTTCCTTTATTGCCTGGATGGACTACACCAGCGAGTATGAGCAGGAAAAAAGCTTCGGTGTGGCCGACCTGGAGTACGGCTATTATCTGGAACTGCCCGATGCCCTGAAAGGGGATGTGATGGTGACCGACGGCGATTTGCCGGATTCCTGGCAGGTGCGAAGCGCCGACGGCGAAACATTGTATCTGACGGTGCGGGTGACCGCCCCCGGGGTGGAGGGCGCCGGCTATTTCCGCCTGGGGAACATCGGGGCGCAGAAGGTGCAGGCGCGCATCGGTTCGGCCCACGCGAGCCTGCGCCCGGCCCAGCTTGCCGGCGGCTTTGTGGTGCTGTGAGCGCCGGGCCGGCCCTTGCTGCAAACAGAACAAGGCCCCTGGGGCCGGTTGTAAAAAGAAAAAATTCTTCCCAAGGGAGGTATAACCAATGAGAAGAGTTCTGGTAGTGGAAGACGAGGAGAGCATCCGCGAGCTCATTGCCCTGAACCTGCGCATGGCGGGGTATGAGGTCCTGGAGGCGGGCAGCGCGGAGAAGGGCCTGGAATTGCTGGGCAGCGAGGGCAAATGTGACGCGGCAGTGCTGGACGTGATGCTGCCGGGCATGAACGGCTTTTCGCTGTGCGAGGCCATCCGGAGGGACGATGCGGCCATCGGCATTATCATCCTGAGCGCCAAAAGCATGGAGCAGGACAAGATCCGGGGTTTGTCCATCGGCGCGGACGACTACATGACCAAGCCCTTCAGCGTGTCCGAGCTGCTGGCAAGGGTGGAGGCGCTGTGCCGCAGGGTCAGCCGCGGCGCCGCGCCGGAAAGCCCTGCGCCGGAGAGCCGCATGGTAAGCGGCCGGTTCGTGCTGGATCAAAAAAGCCGTGTTCTCTACAAAGCGGGGCAGCCCATCGACCTGACCCAGGTGGAATTCCAGATCATGGAGCTGTTTTTCCAAAATCCGGGCACGGCCCTGGTGCGGGAAAAGATTCTGGAGGGCGTTTGGGGCGACAACTATTTCGGCGATGTGAAGATCGTGGATGTGAACATCCGGCGCCTGCGCATGAAAATAGAGGACGAGCCTTCCAAGCCGGAGCATATCCTCACGGTTTGGGGCTACGGCTACCGCTGGAACGGCTGAGAGGCTTCAACGCTCAAGGGAGGAGGGCTGCCCTGTGAACAGCATCACCAAGCGCTGGCTGCGGGGCAGCCTGCTCATCACCCTTCTTATGGTAGTGGCGGCGGTGGGCATTTATATCTATGCGGGCTACACCAGCCATTACAGCGGGGCACGGCAGGCGATGATGAGCCGTATTTCCAGCATCACCGGCCAGCTCAAGCTCACCGGCGGTTCCAGCACGGGCCAGGCGGCACAGAACCGCAGCCAGATGCTCTACCGCATGGTGGAGCAGTTCGACGCAAAGGATAAATTTGAATTTATGCTGCTGGATTCGGCCGGCCGGCCGCTGGCCACCTCTTCGGGCGCGACCCTGGCCTACACCCAGGCCCCGGCGGATTTTGTGCGCGCTTTGGAGAGTAGCGACGGCACCGGGGAGCAGATTTATACCACCAGCGAGGGAGAGCGGGTTATGGCTGTAACCTCGCTGGTGCCTTATGCCAGCGAGGACGCCGCCGCCATGCGCATGATCACCAGCCTCACCCTGATCGACCAGGCTCTTGCGCGCCGCAACCTGCTGGCGCTGGGCCTCGGAACGGTGGTGGTGCTGCTCAGCGTGTGGAGCGGCCTGTTTTTTGTGCGCTCGATCGTAAAGCCTGTGGGCCAGATCGAGGCCGCAGCCACGGCCATTGCCCGGGGCGATCTGGCGGCCCGCCTGCCGGAGGCCCCCTACGACGATGAGATCGGCCGGTTGTGCGGCACGATCAACCAGATGGCGGAAGAGCTCTCCAAGACCGAGCGGATGCAGAGCGAATTCATCAGTTCGGTGAGCCACGAGCTGCGCACCCCGCTCACCAGCATCCGGGGCTGGGTGGAAACCATTGCCCAGATCCGCGACCCTGAGGACGAGAATTACCGCAAGGGCCTGTCCATCATTGGGCGGGAGACCGAGCGGCTGTACGGCATGGTGGAAGAGCTGCTGAGCTTTTCCCGGTTGGAGAGCGGCGTCAAGCTGGACTGCAAGCCTTTGGATTTGGTGGCCGAGCTCACCGACGCCGCGCTGTTTGTGGAAGCCCGCATGCAGCAGGAGGGCCTTACTCTGGAATACGAGGAGCCGGAGCTGCCCCTGCCCATCTGGGCAGACCCGGGCCGCCTGCGGCAGGTGTTCGTAAACGTGCTGGACAATGCCATCAAATATTCGCCCCCCGGCGGCACCATTGCCATTGACCTTTTGCAGGATGGCGAGAACGCGTATGTTCTGGTGCGGGACCAGGGCAGGGGGATTTCTCCGGAGGACCTGGAAAACGTTAAGCTGAAATTTTTTAAGGGCAAGGGCGCGGTGCGGGGCAGCGGCATCGGCCTGGCGGTGGTGGACGAGATCATGACCGCGCTGGACGGCTCGGTGGATCTGGCCAGCGAGCTGGGCAAGGGGACCACGGTTACCCTGCGCCTGCCCCTTTACCGCAGGGATTTGCCCGGCCGCGCACAGGGCGCGCCGATGCAGGGAGAAAGCGAGGACACCGCTCTTTGATCACATTTATACTTCTTTTGGCGGCGGCGCTGGCCCTGGCGGCGCTGGCGCACCGGGATTTCGCCGAAACCCTGCCGCCGGCGGCGCTGGCGGCGGCCCTGCTGACCTATGCCTGCACGGTGCTGCGCCACAAAAGCCTTGCACTGCCGCTGGCCGCGCTGGTGTGCGCCGGGCTTTTGTGCCTGCTGCTTTGGCGCGCCCGGGCCGGCAGCCTTGCGGCGCGCTGGGGCGAGGTGCTCAGCCCTGCCTTTGCAGCGCTGGCGGCAGCGCTGGCCATTGCCTGGGTATGCGTGGCGCCGCAGCGCATGGCGATCCTGGACGATCTGGTGCACTGGGCGCTGAACGCAAAGCAGCTCTGTTTTATGGAGCATTTTCCCACCGCGGCTGAGATCGCCAGCACCTACGGCGATTACCCGCCCGGCGGCCAGCTGCTGGGGATTTTTCTGCATTTGGGCCGGCCCTTTTCCAAGACCCTGCTGTATTGGTCGAACCTGCTTTTGCTGTTTGCGCTGGAGCTGCCCCTCTTGGGGCGGCTGCGGTGGCGCAAAAAGTTCTTGCCGGATTGTTTGCAGGTGTTGGGCGGAGCGACCGCGCTGCTGGCGTTTCCCGCGCTGTACAACCGCTATTATACCATCAGCCTGGTGACCGAGCCGCTGATGGCGCTGCTGCTGGGCTATGCCCTGTACATGGCTTGGGAGTGCATGGAGCGGCCGGAGGCGCTGCGGATGCTGGGGGCCTGCATGGCGCTTTGCCTGCTGGCGCTGGCTAAGAACACCGGCCTTGCCTATCTGTGCTTTGGGCTGGTGGGCGCGGCAATTCTGTGGGGGCCGGCCCTATACAAGGCAGGCCGGCGTGGCTGGGCGGCGGGGGCCGCCTTTGGAGCCTTGCCTTTGATATTCTGGTACAGCTGGAAATGGCTGTGCACCCAAAACGGCACGGTTTCCTATTTTACAGAGGACGCGCCCGCGGCCTACACCTGGCAGCACGTGAAAGTGTTTTTGCGGGGCGAGGGCCTGGCGGGCGAGGTGATCCCCCATTTTATCAAAAGTTTGTTTCTTCAGCCGCTGAACAAACACATTGGCCTGTCCGCCTTGGGAGTGGTTATGCTGGTATGGCTGGCGGTGCTTTGGGCGCGCCGCCGCCGGCCCGCGGCCGTGCCCCGGCGCTTTTGTGCGGCGCTGGGAGCTCTCACCGGATGCTTTGCGGTGTATGCGGTGTCGGTATGCTATTCCTATGTGTATCTTTTCGATGAGTGGGAGGCCGAGAGCCTGAACTCTTTCAGCCGTTATATGGCCCCGCTGCCCGCCGCCATGCTGCTGCTGGCCCTAGGACCGGTGCTGGGCACGGTGGAGGGGTTGAAAAAACGGCCGCGCGCAGCAATCTGTGCGGGCTGCGCCGCGGCGCTGCTGGTGTGTGCCGGCCCGCTGACCTACTGGACGCCCGCCGGGTATGAGGCGGCGGCAAAGGGCATCGACCGGCAGCAGTATGAGGAGGCCGGGCGGCAATGCGGCGCTGTGCTGCAAGATCTCAATGCCCCGGAGCGCGCGCGCATGGTGCTGGTGACCGAGGGCCTTGCCACCGACCGGCCAAACCAGCTGCGCAAGTATTTTTTGCTGCCCGTGCAGACCCTGAACTGGTCCGAGGCGCAGTACGGGAGCCGGGAAAAGGCCGGGGAGGCCTGGCAGAATGCTCTGGTGGAAGCCGGTTACAACTATGTGTGGTGCGCGCCGGAAAGCGGGCCCACCCTGGAGGCATATGGCATGAAGGACGCGCTGGGCGCCCCGCTGGAGCCCGGCGCGGTGTACGCCGTAACACAGGACGGGCGGTTTGAGCTGGAGCGCCTGGACTGAACCCGCAAACAAAAAAGAAAGGAGAAGGGACCCGGTGATACCGCTTTTGTTGCTGCTTGCAGCTGCGATTGGCTTGGCCGCCTTTGCGCGCCGCAGTTTTGCCGAGACCCTGCCCCTTACGGTGCTGGCCGCGGTGCTTGTGACCTACCTGTGCACCGGGGCGGGGTATAAAAGCCTTGCCCTGCCCCTGGTCGGGGCGGCGGCCTTGACGTTGGTGCTGCTGGCGGGGATAAAAAGCGCGAAAGAGGGCGGCGCGTTGCGTTGGCGCGCACTGGCAGGCCCCGCGCTGGCCGCATTTTTGGCGGCTGCAGCGGCCGCATTTTTCTGTGCGGGCCATATGCGGCTGATCAATTTCGACGATGTGGCTCACTGGGCCCTTTACACCCGCCAGCAGTGCGGGCTGGAACATTTTCCAAATGTGCTGGAAAGCGCCTCGGATTTTGCCGATTACCCGCCGGGGGTGCAGTTGTTGGCGGTGTTTTTGCAGATCGGCGTGCCCTTTCGGCATGCCATGCTGTTCACAGCCCAATTTTTGTGGGCGGCGGCCCTGGCCCTGCCGTTGCTGAAAGAGGCGCAGTGGAAAAACCGCTGGTGGGAAAATGCCCTGTGGGTGGTGGGCGGCGGCCTGCTGCTTCTTGGCCTGCCCGCCTGGTTCACAAAATTTTATACATATTCGCTCTCCGCCGAAGCGGTCATGGGCCTGCTGCTGGGGTATACGCTGGTCACGGCCTGGCAGGCGCGCGAGCCCCGGCTGCTGGACGCCGCAGGGGTCAGCATGGCCCTTTCGCTGCTCATGATCGCCAAGAGTACCGGCCCTATGTACGCGGTGTTTGGACTGGCCGCGGTGCTTCTTTTATGGGCAAAACCGCTGTGGACGGCGCTGCACAAGCCGATCACAGCGCTCACAGCACTGGTGGCGGTGGCCGCACCCTTTGCGTTTTGGGGCAGTTGGAGGCTGCTGTGTGCGCTCAAGCATACCAGTTCTTATTTTACCCAGGATGCGCCCGGTGCGTACAGCGCCGCAAATTTGAAAGAGTTTTTCAGCTTTGGACCCAGGGTGCGCCCGGTAGTGATGCACTATCTGGAATATTTCTGCACGGAGGCAATGAATCAGGCCCATTTTGGCCTTTCCGCCCTGGTGTTTTTGGCGGCAGTGTGGCTGTTGGCGGTGCTGGCGGCGCGCTGGCAGCCTGCCCGCCGGGGGCACATCCTGGCGATGTTCGGGCTGCTTACCGCTTGTTTTTTGGCCTACGCGGTCATGTTGTGCTATTCCTACCTGTACCTGTTCGAGGATTGGGAAGGGGCGGAGCTCTCGGCCTATCACCGCTATATCATGCCCATGCCGCTGGCCATGGGAATGCTGGCAGCCGCAGTTCTGGCGCCGCAGCTGCGGCGCCTGTGGCGGCCTGGCCGCTGTTGGCAGGGCGCGGCAGCTGCATTGGCGCTGGCAGTCACCTTTGGCTGGGGCGCTTTCAGCCGGCTGACGCCGGTTGGCTATACTGCACAGCTGGCCGGTAGCCAACCTGGCTGGTACGCGGAGTACGGGCAGTATGAGGCCGAATGTGCAGGGGCCGCAGCGGTGCTGGGGCGGAGCGAAAACCGGGTGGCCATTTTGACGGAGCAGCCCGCCTGGGGTCATTCCTCCCGGCTGTTCAAGTATTTTTTTGCACCGGCGGGAACCCTTTCCCTAAATCCTGTGGAATATGGGGATTTTGCGGCGGCCCTTCAAGATTTGCTCACAAATCAGCGGTATACTAATGTTTGGTGTGCACCGGATTCCGGGGGCCTGCTCGCGGAGTGCGGTTTTACAGACAGCGAGGGCCGGGCGCTCCGGCCCGGCGCTGCGTACGAAATTCAAAACGGCGCCCTGGTAAGGCTGGACCTTCCGGGCCAAGGAGAATAGGAAAAACAGATGGAAAAACCAAAGGCATGTTTCAAGACCAGCGTGGGCGGGCAGGCTCTCATGGAGGGCATCATGATGCGCGGCCCCGAAAAGATCTGCGTGGCGGTGCGCAAGCCGGACGGCTTGATCGACCTGAGCTACGACCAGGTGAAACGCCACCCCTGGCAAAAAATCCCGCTGGTGCGGGGGGCCGCCAACATGATTGAAAACCTGGTGCTGGGCTACCGCTACCTGATGCACTCGGCCGAGATCAGCATGGGGGAGGATTACGAGGCCGAGCAATCAAAATTTGACAAATGGCTGGAGGCGCACGCTGGCCCCCGCCTGCAGAGTTTTTTGCTGGCGCTGGCGGCGGTGTGCGGCGGCCTGCTGGCCATTGTGCTGTTTCTGGTGCTGCCCACCGCCATTGTGGGGCTGATCGACCGCTTTTTGCCGCTGGGCGGCTTAAAGGTGGTGGTGGAGGGGGCGCTTAAGCTGGCGCTGTTCGTGGGGTACCTGTTCCTGTGCACCCGCATGAAAGAGATCCACCGGGTGTTTGAGTACCACGGCGCGGAGCACAAGACCATTGCCTGCTACGAGGCGGGCGAGCCGCTCACGGTGGAAAACGTGCGCACCAAGAGCCGCTTCCACCCCCGGTGCGGCACCAACTTTTTGATCCTGGTGCTCATTGTCAGCATCGTGCTGTTCAGCGTGCTGCCCTGGACCAGCACCGGCCTGCGGGTGGTGCTGAAGCTTTTGCTCCTGCCGCTGCTCATGGGCATCAGTTATGAATTCATCAAGCTGGCGGGGCGGTACGACAACCTGTTTACAAGGATCATCAGCGCGCCGGGGCTGTGGCTTCAGCGGCTTACCACCTTTGAACCGGACGACTCGATGATCGAGGTGGCCATTGCCGCCGTGACCCCCGTGCTGCCCGAAACCCCCGAAGGGGCCGCATGGTGAAGAGCCGGGAGGCTTTTCGCGGCGTGCGCGACCTGCTTTTGCAGGCGGGTGTGCCCGACGCCGCGTTTGACGCGGGCGTTCTGATGGAACTTGCCGCGGGCAGGGATTGGCGCTGGCGCGAGGAACCTCTCACCGGGGGCGAGCAGGCCCGCCTGAGCGAGCTTGCCCAACGCCGCGCCGCGCGGGAACCGCTGCAATACCTTGCGGGCCGGTGGCCCTTTTTGGATTTTGAACTGCAGGTGGGGCCGGGGGTGCTTGTGCCCCGGGCGGACACCGAGCTGCTGTGCGAAACAGGCGCCCGACTTTTGGCGGGAAAACCGGAGCCCGCGGTGCTGGACCTGTGCGCCGGCAGCGGCTGCGTGGGGCTGGGGCTGAAACGCCTCGTGCCCGGCGCAAGGGTGACAGCGCTGGAAAAAAGCCCGGAAGCGTTTCACTGGCTGCAAAAAAACGCCGCCTCGGCGCTGCCGGGCAGCAGCACCGGGGCCCCGGCCCTGCGTGCGGTGCAGGGGGATGTGTTCGGCTTTGAGGCGCAGCTCGCCCCCGGTGGGCTGGATTTGATCCTGGCGAACCCGCCCTATGTCACAGAAGCCGAGCTTGCCCTCCTTGCGCCGGAACTCAGCTTTGAGCCGCGGGAGGCGCTGTACGCCCCCGGGGAGGGCCTGGCGTTTTACCGGCACATCGCGCCTGCCTACCAGCCCGCGCTGGCGCCCGGCGGTTGGCTGGCCTTTGAGATCGGCTGGCAGCAGGGTGCGGCGGTGCAGCAGCTATTGCTGGCGGCGGGGTACCAAAACGTGAAGTGCCGCCAGGATCTTTCCGGAAACGATCGGGTCGTTCTGGGTCAGAAAACGGAAATTGACCTTTAAAACGGTCTTTTAAGAAGTTTTTACAACTAAAGGTTGTAAAATGCGGCGAAATCGTGTATAATAAACAGGAAAGATCATTTGGGCGGCGGCCGGGCCCCTGGGCCTTCAACGCGGCTGCCGCCGGCATGTAAGGAGCAGTGTTTAGCTATGGCAGAAAAGAAACCCATCCCCTCCCCCGAGCGCAAGGCGGCCGGGGACAAAAAAGACGCGCTGGAAACCGCCCTGGCACAGATCGAAAAGCAGTTCGGCAAGGGCGCCGTGATGAAGCTGGGCGCCAACGTGGCCATGCAGGTGGACGCCATCAGCACCGGCAGCCTGTCGCTGGATATTGCGCTGGGGGTAGGCGGCATGCCCCGCGGCCGCGTGATCGAGGTTTACGGCCCTGAATCCAGCGGCAAAACTACCCTGGCGCTGCATGTGCTGGCAGAGGCGCAGAAGGCCGGCGGCGAGGTGGCCTTTATCGACGTGGAGCACGCGCTGGACCCGGTGTACGCCCGGGCTTTGGGTGTGGACATCGACAGCCTGCTGGTGAGCCAGCCGGACACCGGCGAACAGGCGCTGGAGATCTGTGAAGCGCTGGTGCGCAGCGGCGCCATCGACGCCATTGTCATTGACTCGGTGGCTGCCATGGTGCCCCGCGCCGAGATCGAGGGCGAAATGGGCGACTCCCATGTGGGCCTGCAGGCCCGCCTGATGAGCCAGGCCCTGCGCAAGCTCACCGGCGTGATCGGCAAGACCGGCACCGTGTGTATTTTCATCAACCAGCTGCGCGAAAAGGTGGGCATTGTGTATGGCAACCCGGAGGTCACTGCCGGCGGCCGCGCGCTGAAGTATTATTCCAGCGTGCGCATCGACGTGCGGCGGATCGAGGGCCTGAAGGATTCCAGCGGCCAGTTTATCGGCAACCGCACCCGGGCCAAGGTGGTCAAAAACAAGGTTGCGCCTCCCTTTAAGGAAGGCGAGTTCGACATCATGTTCGGCGAGGGCATCAGCAAGGTGGGCGAGGTGCTGGATTTGGCCGTCAAGCTGGGCATTGCGCAGAAGAGCGGCGCCTGGTTCAACTACGGCGAAACCCGCCTTGGCCAGGGCCGCGACAACGCCAAGATCTACCTGAAAGAGCACCCTGAACTGATGGAGGAGATCGAGGCCCAGGTGCGCGCCAACGCCGACAAGCTGCTGGCCGCCGGCAAAAAGCCCATCAAGGGCGGCGTTGCCCCGGTGGCTGCCCCCGCGCCGGCACCCGCCGCAAAGGCGGCCAAGGCCAGCGAGGACGATCTGGACATCATGGTGGAAGATTAACCGGGCGTGGAAACGATCACGGTCACCCGCATCAGCCAGACAAAACGCGGGCGCTTTGCCCTGTTCTGCGGGGAAGAATTTTTGTTCAGCGTGGACAGCGAGACCTTTTTTGCGGAGCGTCTTGCGGAGGGCCGGGAGTTTGAGCCAGCCGAGCTGGACGAGCTGCGGGCCAAAAGCGACACCCGCAAGGCAAAGGATAAGGCGCTGCAGTATCTCTCGCTGCGGGACTACGCCTCGGGCGAACTGTACGACAAGCTCTGCCTGAAATTTGACCCTCACTCTGCGGCTGCGGCGGTGGCGAAAATGGGCGAGCTGGGCCTGTTGAACGACGAGGCTTTTGCCCGGCACAGGGCGAAATATCTGCTGGGGCAGAACAAGTCCCGCAGCCAGATCGCCCGGCATTTGGCGGAAAAAGGCGTGGACCGCGCCACTGTGGACGCGGTGCTGGCTGAATTTTACGAGGACGCGGTGTGCGGCGGGGAGGAGCTGCCGCCCGACGCGGCGGCGGCCCTGCGGCTTGTGGAAAAAAGCTATGGCCGCAGGCTGGCCGAGGGCAAGCGGGAAAACGTGCTGGCCGCCCTGGCGCGGCGGGGCTTTTCGCTGCGGGACGCGCGGGCGGCCATTGAGCGCTGGCAGCAGGAGAACCCCGGCGAGGGGGAGTGAGGGCGCGGGGCCGCGCTGGACATTTGCCCCCCAAGCGTGCTACAATAAAGGGCGGAGAGCTGGAAACGGCCCTCCGCCCTTTGCTTTGAATTTACCAACTTTACCATAAGGAGAAACGGATTTGAAGATCGCCCTTATCTCGCTGGGGTGCCCCAAAAACCAGGTGGACGCGGACGTGATGTGCCACGCGCTCCTGAAAGCAGGGCACACCACCACCGCCGATCTGGCCGAGGCGGACGTGATCATCGTGAACACCTGCGGCTTTATTGAGAGTGCAAAGGCCGAGGCCATTGAGAACATTCTGGACGCCTGCGCCCACAAGCAGCACAACCCGGCGCTCAAGGTAGTGGTGACCGGCTGCCTGGCCGAGCGCTACCAGGCCGAGATCCGGAAGGAAATACCCGAGGTGGACGCGGTGGTGGGCATCGGCTCCAACACCGCGCTGCCCGCCATCCTGGAGCGGCTTGCGGGGCCTGCCGCCTGCCCGCAGGAATGCTATGGCCCCAAGACAGACCTGCCCCTGGGAGGCAAGAGGGTCATCAGCACCCCTGCCCACTACGCTTACTTAAAGATCGCCGAGGGCTGCAACAACCGCTGCCATTACTGTGCCATCCCGCTGATCCGGGGCCCGCTGCGCAGCCGCCCGCTGGCCGACTGTGTGGCCGAGGCCCGGTGGCTGGCAGGCGAAGGGGTCAGGGAGCTGGTGCTGGTGGCGCAGGATCCCACCGCCTACGGCAGCGACTGGGGCAAAAACAGCATCTGCGAGCTGCTGGACGAGCTGAACCGGGTGGAGGGAATCCGCTGGATCCGCATCCTGTACGCTTACCCCGAGCGCGTCACGGATGAATTCATTGCCGCGCTGCGCCGCAATGAAAAGGTGGTGCCGTATCTGGACCTGCCCATCCAACATTGCAGCGACCGTATTTTGAAAGCCATGAACCGCCGGGGGGACCGGGCGGTGGTGGAGAGCGCCATTGCCCGGCTGCGTGCCGGCGTGCCCGGCATCACCCTGCGCACCACCCTGATCGCGGGCTACCCGGGGGAAACCGAGGCCGAGTTCGACGAGCTGTGCCGCTTTGTGCGGCAGACGAAGTTCGATCGGCTTGGCTGCTTTGCCTTCAGCCCCGAAGAGGACACGGTGGCCGCCGCCCTGCCGGATCAGGTGCCGGAAGAGGAAAAGCAGCGCCGGGCCGACGCCATTATGCGTATCCAGGCAGAGATCAGCGCCGGGGCCCTGGCCCAAAAGGTGGGCCGCACCCTCGAGGTGATCTGCGACGGGGTGGATGAGGAGAGCGGTTTGTACCTGTGCCGTTCGGCGGCCGACGCCCCCGAGATCGACGGAAATGTGTGTGTAAAAAGCGACAAAACGTTATATCCTGGCGAATTTTACAAAGTGTATATTGAGGAGAGCGATCTGTACGATCTGTACGGATCGGTTTTGGAGGAGTAACGCCATGAATCTGCCCAACAAGCTTACCCTGGCCCGCATCGCTCTGGTCCCGGTTTTTATGCTTTGCGCAAGCCACCCCTTCCACCCGGCCTGGATGCTGGCGGCGGCGTTGGTATTCACCCTTGCCAGCCTGACCGACTTTTTGGACGGCTACCTGGCCCGCAGGTGGAACATGGTCACCGACTTTGGAAAATTTGCCGACCCCCTGGCCGACAAGCTGCTCACCACCACAGCCTTTTTGTACATGATGACCATGAGCGCCTGCAGCCCGGTGGTCCTGGTCGTCATTCTGGCGCGGGAGTTTGCGGTGTCCGGCGTGCGCATGCTGGCAGCGGCGCAGAACCGGGTGGTGGCCGCCAACCTGTGGGGCAAGGTAAAGACCGTGCTGCAGATGCTCACCATCATCGTGTTTTACTTCGGCGTGGCCCTGGAGGCCTGGCAGGGGAGCATGGGCGTGAGCGTCTACCTGAGCCAGATCGTGGGATATGCGCTGTGCTGGCTGGTGGCGGCGGTGACCCTTTTGTCCGGCGTGATCTACCTGTGGCAGAACCGCGACTGCTTTATGCGCGCAAAATAACAAGGCGCTTGCTGCCCGGCAGCCCAATGCCGGTGTGCTGCGGCCCCTTGGAGCAGCGGCAGGAACAGGCGCAGGAAAGCTTTTTTAAAACAGCCCTTTCGGTGAAAATGTTTTACCGAAGGGGCTGTTTTCTGTGTAAAAAGCCCTAAGGTTTGTGCAAGCGGACGAATTTTGTCGAAAAAGCTTGTGGATGTAGGCCATTGAAAGCGCGGCGAAGAGGTGCTATCATTTCTAGTATAATCACTGATACGCTTAGAAAGCGCACTAGAAAAACAAAATCGTTTTCGCCCTTCCGGGGGCGTAACGGATCAATCGAGAGCGAGGAAAAAACAAATGACCAAAAAGGAACGCGTGCTTGCGGCGATCGGCGGCCGCCAACCGGATGCGGTGCCCACCTGCTTTTCCATGCACTTCCCGAAAGACCAGAACGCGGGCGAAGCGGCCATCCGGCAGCATCTTGACTTTTTTCGGCAGACCGACACGGATGTGCTCAAGCTGATGAACGAGAATCTGATCCCGGATATGGGGTCCATCCGCAGCCCCGCCGATTGGGCGCAGGTGCGCACCCTTTCCATGAAGGACGGCTTTATGGTGCGCCAGATGGAGCTGTGCCGCCGCCTGCTGGAAGAGAGCCCGGCGGAGGCCTTCCGGGTGGGGACCCTGCACGGCATCTGCGCCTCGGCCATCCACCCCATTGAGCACCGCTATGGGTACCGCGAGGTGCGGGAGATGCTGTGTGAGCACCTGCGCGAAAACAAGACCCCTGTGCTGGACGCCATGAAGCGCATCAACGAGGTATTGTGCCAGCTGGCGCGCGCCTATGTGGAGGCGGGTATGGACGGCGTGTTTTTTGCAAGCCTGGGCGGCGAGCGCCATTTTTTTACCGACGAGGAGTTCGCTGAGTACATTGAACCGCTGGATTTGCAGGTGCTGGAAACCGTAAAGCGGGCGGGGGGGCATACCCTGCTGCACATCTGCAAGGAGAACCTGAACATGCAGCGGTACGCTGGCTACGCGCCCCTGGCCGACGTGGTGAACTGGGGCGTATATGAGACCGGGTTTTCCCTGCGCCAGGGCAGGGAGCTGTTCGGCGGCTGCGCGGTGATGGGCGGCTTTGCCAATCACGCCGGCACCGTGCTGGCAGACGGCCCGGCAGAGGCGGTAAAGGCGCAGGCCCGCCAGGCAATGGCGGAGGCCGGCCGCGTCGGGTTCATCCTGGGGGCGGACTGCACGCTGCCCACCGGCATTGATTACAGCCTGATCCGCGCCGCCGTGGAAGCGGCGCGGGAATAAATGGGAAAGGGGAGCAGCGGCGTGTACGCTTCACGACCAGACCGCGAGGAGAAAAAATCCATCAAGGAGCAGATCTCTGAGAGCATTTTTGAGGATATTACCACCGGCATTTACCCGCCGGGCACGGTGCTCAACGAGGGCACGCTCATGGAAAAATACGGCGCCAGCAAATCACCCGTGCGGGAGGCGCTGGTGGAGCTGTGCAACGAGGGGGTGCTCACAAACATCCCGCGCTTCGGCTACCAGGTGGTGCCCATCACGCCGGGCCAGTTCCGCGATATGCAGGAGCTGCGCCTGATCATTGAGGAGAGTGCGCTGCGCCGCACCGTGCCCTTTATTACGGACGATCAGCTTGCTGAGCTGGAAGAAAACGTGCGGGCCGGGGCGTACCTGGCCGAGGAAAAGGACGTGCTCAAGCACTGGCGGCACAACATGAGCTTTCATCTGCTTTTGTGCAGGCAGTGCCAGAACCTGTATCTCTATAAAACGCTGGTGGGGATCCTGCGCTTTTTCTCCCGCGGGGCCCTGCAATACTATACCAACTCCTGGGAGAAGAGCAAGCGCACCGACACCACTTCCCACGAGGGCATTCTGGAGGCCCTGCGCGCCCGTGACACCGATACCGCCGTGGCCCTGCTGCGCAAGGACATTGCCTGCATGGAAGAGGAGATCATCCGCCCCTGACCGGGAGCCGCGCCCACGGGCCCCGGGCCCGGAGGCGGGGAAAGAAGGGAAGCTGCCATGAAAACAAAATACGTTTTAAAACGCCTGCTGATCGCCATTCCCACCTTTTTCGGCATCACGATCCTGGCGTACATCATTTCCTCCATGGCGCCGGGCAGCCCGCTGGACATGCTGCTGGCCGACCCGCGTATGACCGCCGAGGAGATCGCCCGCCGGGAGGCGGCCCTGGGGCTGGACCAGCCGGTCATCGTGCAGTATTTCACCTGGCTGGGGCAATTTTTGCAGGGCAATCTGGGCTTTTCCTACCGCACCGGCCGCGGGGTGCTCACCATGATCGGCGAGCGGCTGGGGCCCACCCTGCTGCTCACCTGCTCCTCGCTGGTGCTCTCGCTGGCGGTGGCGCTGCCGCTGGGCATTCTGGCGGCAAAAAAGCCTTATTCCCTCTGGGATTACAGCGCCTCGGGCCTGTCGTTTTTAACGGCGGCCACCCCAAACTTTTTTGTGGGGCTCATCTTTATCTACTGGTTCGTGGTAAAGCTGGGCATCCTGCCCATGGGCGGCATGTACGACACCACCGGCGTGCGCACCTACGCCATGCTGGCGCGGCACATGATCATGCCCACGGTAGTATTGTCGTTTCAGCAGATGGGCAGCTGGATCCGCTTTACCCGCAGCAGCATGCTGGAGGTGCTGGGCGAGGATTACATCCGCACCGCCAAGAGCAAGGGCCTCCGGTGGAACACAGTGGTTTACCGCCATGGCCTGCGCAATGCGCTCATCCCGGTGGTCACCGAGATCGGCATGTCCATCCCGGCGCTGGTGGGCGGGGCGGTTGTGACCGAGCAGATCTTCAACTGGCCGGGGATCGGCTCGCTGATGGTGCAGTCCATCAATGCGCGGGATTACCCTGTGATCATGGGCATCACGGTCATGGTAGCCGCGGTGGTGCTGGTGGGAAACCTGCTGGTGGATTTGACCTATGGCCTGCTGGACCCGCGCATCAGCTACAAATAAGGAAAGGGGAGCTTTTGAATGAGCGAGAAAAACAGCCCTGCGGGCAGTGCAAAGGCGACCTATTTCCGCAACGTGCTGGAGCGATTTTCGGCCCACAAGCTGGCGGTGGCGGGCCTGTGCATCCTGGGGCTTGAGATTTTACTGGTAACGGTGCTGCCGCCGCTTCTGCATCTGGACCCCTACACCTCGGACATTTTGGCCTTCGGCGCCCAGCCTGGGCCGGGGCATGTGCTGGGAACCGACGATGTGGGCCGCGACCTGCTGGCACGCCTGGTATACGGCGGGCGGGTTTCTTTGATGGTGGGCCTGGCCTCGACCCTGATCAGCCTGTGCTTTGGGGTGCCGCTGGGGCTCATTGCGGGCTATTTCCGCAAATGGCCCGAGACCATCATCATGCGGGTGGCGGACGTGTTCATGTCGTTCCCGGCCATGATCCTGATCCTGGTGCTGGTGGCGGTGGTGGGGCCCTCGGTCTGGTCGGTCACGCTGGTGATCGGCGTGATGGGCTGGCCCCAGTTCGCCCGGCTCATTTACGGCAACGTGCTGGCCGTGCGCGAAAAGGAATACGTGGAATCGGCCCGGGCCATCGGCACAAAAAGCACGGGAGTCATTTTGAAATACATCCTACCCAACGCCTTTACCCCGGTGCTCATCGCCATGACCTTTCGCACCGCGCAGGCAATTATCATGGAATCGGCCCTGAGCTTTCTGGGCATGGGGGTACAGCCGCCGCAGGCGTCCTGGGGCAACATGATGTACGACGCGCAGTCCATCACCGTTTTGTCCAGCCGGCCATGGATGTGGGTGCCGCCTGGCATCTGCCTGATCCTGACCGTGCTCAGCATCAACTTTTTCGGCGACGGCGTGCGCGACGCGCTGGACCCCAAGATGAAGATCTGAGCAAGCTGTCCTTTGTCACCCGCCCCGGAGGGGGCTGAACGATACACCATGACCCCAAACATTTAAGGAGGAAAAACGACCATGAAACTGAAAGCCATATCCGCAGCGTTACTGGCAGCGCTGATGTTCACCGCCTGCGCGCCCCCGGCGGCGCCCACCGACTCCACCCCGGCCGGAAGCCCCTCTTCCACCACGGCGCAGCCTGCCGGCGAAAAGGTGGTCACCATGGCCATCAGCTCCACCTGGGAGACCCTGATGCCCTTCAACACCTCCAGCAACTATGGCGACGTGATCTTTGACCAGCTGTATGACCGGCTGGTGTTCAACCGGGGCGACAACACCTTTGAGCCCCGCCTTGCCTCCGGCTGGGAGGTAGGGGAGGACGCGAAGTCCATCACCTTTGCCATCGACCCCAACGCCAAATGGCACGACGGCCAGCCGGTGACCGCCGAGGACGTGGCCTTTACCGCCCAGCTGGTCTCGGACCCGGCCATCAACTCCTCCAAGCGCTCGTTCCTGAACTACTTTGAGGGCGTGGACGACAGCGGCGCCGAGCTCTCGGCCGATTCCATCGGCGTGGAGGTGCTGGAGGGCAACAAGGTGCGGTTCAACCTGAAGCGCCCCATGGACCCGGAGATAATTCTGGGCGTGTTCAACAAAAATTTCTTTGTGCTGCCCAAGCACATTCTGGAAGACAAGACCGTGGAAGAGGTGAACGGACCCGACCTGTGGGAGGCACCCATCGGCAGCGGCCCCTTCAAGTTCGGCAGCTCGATTGCCGGCGAAGAGATCCAGCTGGACTGCAACGAGAGCTATCACCTGGGCAAACCCGATTTTGACAAGCTAGTCATCCGGGTGACCCAGTCGGCCAATTTGGTGGCCGGCCTGATGAGCGGCGACATCGACATCCTGGCGGGCAGCGGCCTGGCCGCCATTCCTCTGGAGGACTGGGAGACCGCCCAGGCGCAGGAAAACCTGAACTGTGTTTCCATTGAGAACTACTCCTACCAGTACATGGTGTACAACACCCAGCGCGAATATATGACCGCCGAGGTGCGCCGCGCCATCGACATGGCCATCAACCGCAGCACCATCGTGGATCAGCTGCTTAAGGGCGAGGGCCAGATCCTGGCCACGCCCTGGGGCCCCAACCACCCCTACTGCAACAAGGAGGTTTATCCCCCCGAGTATGACCCCGAGACCGCAAAGCAGATGCTGGCGGACGCCGGCTGGGATACGGGCCGCGAGCTGCTCATGATGGTGCCCACCGGCAACAAGGTGCGCGAGCGCAGCGCTGTGCTGATCCAGCAGGACCTGGAAAAGGTGGGGGTGAAGATCAAGCTGCAGAGCGTAGACTTCCCGACACTGATGTCCTCTATGCAGAACGGTGAAACTGATTTCGGCCTGGTGGGGGCCAGCCCCGCGGCAGACCCGGACGACCACAAGCCCGCGCTGGAGCCCGGCTCCTCCACCAACTTTTCGCTGCTCACCGATCCCACCCTTTACGAGCTGATGAAAAAGGGCCTGGAGGCCACCAGCTTTGAGGCGTGCAAGGCCATTTACGACGAGGAACAGGTGAAGTTCCGCGAGATCTGCAACCTTTCGATGCTCTATTCGCCCAACACCCTGTTCGCCTACAACAAGCGCATTCAAAACGTGCAGCCCACCGACTCGAACTTTTTGAACTGGGCCACCTGGGAGTGGAAGGTGGACTGACGCCCCGGGCGGGCCTTTGCACAGCGAACGAACCATTTCCCCATGTGTGGGGCCGGGGGAGGCAGAGGGCCCTCCCCCGGCCTTCACCCGGGCGCACGGCCTTTGCGGCGCGCCCGGGTGAGGGCAAACCTGCCCGCAGACCCAATGAGTGCAGCGAGGTGCTACCATGGAACTACTCAGCGTAAAAAACCTTGAGACCCGCTTTACCACCCGCAAGGGAACGGTGACCGCAGTGGCCGGGGTGAGCTTTGGCGTGGGCAAGGGCGAGATCCTGGGCATTGTGGGAGAGTCGGGCTGCGGCAAAAGCGTCACCTCCCTGTCCATTATGGGGCTGCTGCCCAGTTCCGGCACGCTGGCCCCCGGCAGCAGCATTGCCCTGGAGGGACAGGAGCTCACTGCCCTGAGCGAGGGGCAGATGTGCAAAATGCGGGGCAACCGTATTGCCATGATCTTTCAGGATCCCATGACCAGCCTGAACCCGGTCATGACCATCGGCCGCCAGATGATGGAGCCGCTCATGATCCACCAGGGCATGGATCGCGCCGCCGCTGCCCGGCACGCCGTTTCCATGCTGGAAAAGGTGGGCATCGCCGCACCCGAGCGGCGCATGAGGGAATATCCGCACCAGTTTTCCGGCGGGATGCGCCAGCGGATCATGATCGCAATGGCGCTGTCCTGCAACCCGGCGCTGCTCATTGCCGACGAGCCCACCACCGCGCTGGATGTGACCATCCAGGCGCAGGTGCTGGAGTTGATCCGGGAGCTGCGCGACGATCTGGGCACCGCCGTGATGCTGATCACCCACGACATGGGCGTGGTGGCTGAGATGGCGGACCGCATCCTGGTGATGTATGCCGGCAAGGGGGTGGAATACGCCCCGGTGCGCCGGCTGTTCAGGGAGCCCCTGCACCCCTACACCCAGGGGCTGCTGCGCTCCATTCCCCGGCTGGACGGCGGCAGCGAAGAGCTGTATACGATCCGGGGGCAGGTGCCAAACCAGTACGACATGCCGGCAGGCTGCCGCTTTTGCGACCGGTGCCCCTATGCAAAAAAAATCTGCCGGGCCAGGCAGCCGGACCAGTACCAGGTGGGAGATACGCTGGTGAGCTGCTGGAAATACGAGGGAGGCGGGGAATATGGCGAGTGAAGCGCGCGCGCAGGGCCCGCTGCTGGAAACACGGCAGCTGACCAAATACTTTTATTCCTCCGGCGGGCTGCTGAAAGGCCGGAAACGGGCGGTGCGCGCGGTGGACGGGATCGACCTGGCGATCCGGGAGGGCGAGACCTTCGGCCTGGTGGGGGAATCCGGCTGCGGCAAGTCCACCCTGGGGCGCACGATCCTGCGGCTGATCGAGCCCACGGGCGGCAGCGTGCTGTACCGGGGGCAGCCCATTGAAGCGCTGGGGCGGGAGGAACTGCGCCTGCTCAAGCGCAAAATGCAGATTGTGTTCCAGGATCCCTATGCCTGCCTGAACCCGCGCATGACCGTGCTGGACCTGGTCAAAGCCCCCCTGGATGTGTTCGGGATCGGCACGGGCGAGGAGCGGGTGGCCAAGGTGGTGGATATGCTGGAATATGTTGGCCTGGGCGGCCAGCACTTGAACCGCTATCCCCACGAGTTTTCGGGCGGGCAGCGGCAGCGCATCGGCATTGCCCGCGCGCTGGTGCTGGAACCCGAGTTTATTATGTGCGACGAACCGGTGAGCGCGCTGGATGTTTCGGTGCGGGCGCAGGTGCTGAACCTGATGCGCCGCATCCAGGCTGAGCGCGGGCTGACCTACCTGTTTATCTCCCACGATCTGTCGGTGGTGCGGCACATTTCCGACCGGATCGGCGTGATGTACCTGGGCCGCCTGGTGGAGGTGACCAGCAAGGACGAGTTGTACCGGCGGCCGCTGCACCCCTATACAAAGGCCCTGCTCTCCGCCATCCCCATTCCGGACCCGGAGGTGAAGCGGGAGCGCGTTCTGCTGAAAGGCGATGTCTCCTCGGCCTACGACCCACCGGCGGGCTGCCGGTTTGCCGCGCGCTGCCCCTACGCCACCGACCGCTGCCGCAGCGAGACCCCTGCGCTGCGTGAGCTGGCACCGGGGCACCAGGCGGCCTGCGTGCGGGCGGAGGAACTGGCGTGAGCGCCGCGGTGAGCCGCCAGGCAGCGCGCGCCTGGGCGCTGGAGCACAGGGAGGAAATGGTGCGGGACGTGATGCGCCTGGTGCGCATCCCCAGCGTGGCGGAACCGGCCGGCAGCGGGGCCGCGCCCTTTGGCCCCGCCTGTGCCGAGGCGCTGGCCGAGGGCCTTGCGCTGTGCCGGGAGCACGGTTTTTCGACCCGAAACCTTGCGGGCCGCTGCGGGGTGGCCCTGTGGCCGGGCAAAACGGCGGAAAGCCTGGGCATCTTCAGCCACCTGGATGTGGTGCCCGCGGGGGGGGGATGGGCTTCGCCGCCCTTTGAGCCGCGGGTGGAAAACGGGTATATTATAGGCCGCGGCAGCGGCGACAACAAGGGCCCCGCCGTGGCGGCGCTGTACGCCCTGCGCTGCCTGAAAGAGCTGGGCGCCGGGCTGGAGCACTCGGTGCAGCTGTATCTCGGGTGCAGCGAGGAGACCGGCATGGCAGACCTTATGTATTACACGCAGCATGAACCGCAGCCTGTTTTCAGCCTGGTGCCGGACGTGAATTTTCCGGTGTGCTGCGGCGAAAAAGGCATTCTGACCGCCGATCTTACCTGCCGGGTCGAGGGCTCGAACCTGCTGGGCTTTGGCGGCGGGGTGGCCTCCAACGCGGTGCCGGACCGGGCGTTTGCCCTGCTGGCCGGTGTGCCGCTCACAGAGGTGGAGCCGCTGCTGGCGGGTGCGCCGGGTGTGGAAGCGGCGGCCGAGGGCGGCAAGCTGCGCCTGACGGCCCGGGGGATCGCCGGGCACGCCGCCTTCCCGGAGGGCACTGAGAGCGCCATTCAGAAGCTGGCGGCCTTTCTGGCCCAAAATGCGCTTGTTACCGGCCCGGCCGCCGGGGCCATGGCCTTTTTGGCCGCCGCTTTTGGCGACGCGTACGGCGAGGGGCTTGACATCGACTTCCGGGATGAAGTTTCGGGCCGCACCACCCACGTGGGCGGTATGGCGCGGCTGGACGGGGGTGTGCTCACCCAGAACATCAACGTGCGCTACTGTGTGCGGGCCGACCAGGCCGCGCTCATCCGCCGCTTGAAGGCACGGTGCAGCGCGGGCGGCTTTGCGGTGGAGCGGCTGCACAACGACCCGCCCTGTTACACCCCGCCCCAGCACCCGGCCATTGCGGAGCTGCTGCGGGCCTATGAGGCGGTGTATGGCGGCGGGGCGGAACCCTATGTGATGGGGGGCGGGACCTATGCACGCAAGCTCAAAAATGCCGTGGGGTTTGGGCCGGGCGTGCCGGACCCGGCGCCCCTTTACGGGGGCGGGCATCAGCCCAACGAGGGGGTGCGCATCCAGCTGCTCACCAACATGATCGAGATCTACGCAGACGCACTGCAGGCCATTGACAGGCTGGTCTGAAACGGCCTTTTCATACAAACGAAAGCGCCCGCCGGGGGAGGTTCCCCGGCGGGCGCTTTCGTTTGCGCATTTTATTTCAGAAGTTCTGCCAGCGCGCCGGCAAGGGCGGCGTGCGCCCCGCTTGTGAGGTGCATGCCGTCCAGCCCGTGCACCTGAACGCCCGGGATCTGCCCTGCGTTTAGAAAACGGCAGCCAGCGGCCCGGGCGACTTTTTGGTATTGGGCGGCAAGGCCGGCGGCGCGCACGGCGCAGCCCCTGCCCATTTCCTCCGCGAACATGAGCCCCTCATAGGCGGGCTGGATGGGGGCGGGGCAGACCACCAGGATATCCGGCGCCCCGCGCCAGGCCGGGGTGGCCTTTGCCTTTTCCAGCAGCCGGGCCAGCCCCTTGCCGATCAGGTAGCTGTTGGCGCCGAACCGCTCCTTGCAATCGTTGGTGCCCAGCATGACGACCAGCGTGTCGATGGGCATGTGGCTGTTCATGACAGGAGTGATGGCCTCCAGCCCGCACAGCCCCTCGGTGAGGGGGTCGCCGAACACGCAGGTACGGCCGGGCAGGCCCTCTTCGATCACGTCTGTTTGCGGGCCGAGCAGCGCCTGCAGCAGGCGGGGATAGCGCTCGGCCTCGCTGTAGCGGCCGCCGGAGGCGGGGTCGTAACCGTAGGTGTTGGAATCGCCGAACGCCAGAATGCGGCGCTTGGCGGCCGGGCGGTAACCCAGCGGTATTTTTATCACGACCTTTTCCACAGGGCCGGGGGCCGTGTCCATCATGCCCACCCGGTGGGCCTCGCCCGGCCAGCATACCAGGAACTGCCCGGGGCCGACCAGGCAGTCGACACCGGGCCCGCCCGCATAAAAGCCGATGTCCTCCTGCTCGCGGAAGGGCTCGAGCGCAGGGAGCCCCGCCACCGGCCGCACAGAGATCTTTTCAGTGCCGCGCACGGTGTAGTGCACATCTATAAAGCGGCGGTGCGCTTCGTATCTGCACTCGGCCTCAGGGCGGGTGGTAAGGCGCACAGGGGAGGCCTGGAGCCTGCCCCCGCCCAGCCCGGCAGGGCTTTCCGGCAAAGCGCCGGGGGGCAGGCCCTGCAAAAATTCCAGCGCCTCGGCCACGCCCGGAATATCGGAATACCGGGCGGCATGTTCCAACCTGTCAAACAACAATGGGGTTCTCTCCTTTCGTGTGAGAAAAAATCGGGGGCGGGCCGCTCAGAGCATCTTGCCCGCCAGGGCGGCCGCTGTGGCCTCCTGATTGGCCATGGCCTGCTCTGGGACCCGGCGGCAGTAATCGTTGAACAGCACGTCCACCACGAACAGCAGCGCCACCTTGGCGGCCACGCTGCCCATCTGCAGGGGGCCCTCCCGGGCGCAGCACTGCAGCACGGCGCTGGCGTAGGCGGCGGCCGGGGATTTGGCAAAACGGGTGAGAAGAATCACCTTTGCGCCCCGCTCCTTCGCGGCGCCCAGCACGGCCTCCATATCCTTTGTGGCGCCGGAATAGGAGCAGAACAGCACCACGTCCCGCCCGGTGAGAAGGGCGGCGGCGATCGCCTGCATGTGGGCGTCCTCGATGCAGTAAAAATTGGGGGCGATGGTGGAAAAGCGCGCCCATGCTTCCATTGCCAGGATCAGCGAGCCCCCCTGCCCAAAGCAGAACACCCGGTCCGCCGCCAGCAGCAAGGCGGACGCCTTTTCCACCTCGCCGGGGCGCAGGGTGGCGAGGGTTTGCTCCAGGACCTCCATGTGGGAGGAATATACCTTTTGGTAGACCTCCTCCATGGCGTCACCCGGCCCCACCGCGCCATAGGCGCCGCCGGGCTGGCTGCCGCCCGCCTGGCCCTGGGCCTTGGCCAGCGCCAGCTTGAATTCATTGTAGCCCTTGAAGCCGAGCGTTTTGCAAAAGCGAAAGATCGTGGCCTCGGCCACGCGGCACTCCTCTGCAAGAGAAGTGATGGACATGAATTGAGGGTTTCGATGATGGGCAAACACATAATCCGCAACTTTTTTTTCAGACTTTGTCAGCTTTTCGTAGCGGCGGGCCAGTTCTTCGATCACATCCCCCTGCATTTTGGCGCTCCTCCTCCCTGCGTACCTCTGAAAACTTTGGTGTGAACGTGCACTGTGAAAAAAATTTGCAAAGCGGAAAACGCGCTTTTTATCTGCAAAATATGGATGATTATCCAGTGTTTCAGCGGTTTTTATTATATAGTAGCCAAAAGCGCAAAAGCAATCAAAAATTAATTTGTAAACAAATTTTGTAGCACTGTACAAAAAATGAAGAAATTTTTCATCAGATTGGAGGATTGAAAATTTTTTTCGCAAGTGGTACCATAAGACTGCAATGGAACAGGGCACATGGGCCTTGTTCCGAACATGACAGTGAGATATCAGGAGGAGAAAAGCATGAAAAAGAAGGCTCTTGCAATTTGCCTGGCCGCTGCGCTGGCAGCCAGCGCGTTTACCGCCTGCGGCGGTAAAACCCCCTCTAGCGCGGCACCGGGTTCGACGGGCGCCCCGGCGTCCACCGCGGACAAAACTGTGGAGATCACCTGGTGGGCTCCCCCCACGTTCATTCAGGATGGCGACGATGCTGCCGGTACTTACGAGCAGACCATCATTGAGGCGTTCGAGGCAAAATACCCCAACATCAAGGTGACGCTGGAAACCATCGACTTTACCAACGCGGGCGAGAAGATCACCGCCGCGATCGAGGGCGGCACCGCCGCCGACGTTCTGTTCGACGCCCCGGGCCGCATCATTGAGTACGGCAAGAACGGCAAGCTGGTCAGCCTGGACGACATGTTCACCGACGACTTTGTAAAAGACGTGAACAACAACGACCTGCTGAGCTCCTGCCAGGGCAACGGCACCTATTATATGTACCCCATCTCTGCCTCGCCGTTCTATATGGCGATCAACGAGAAGATGTGGACCGACGCCGGCGCCATGGAGTTTGTGAACCTGGAAGGCGACCGCAGCTGGACCACCGAGAATTTTGAGAAAGCCATTGAAAAGCTGGCCGCGGCCGGCTACAACCCCGGCGTTCTGTTCTGCTCCGGCCAGGGCGGCGACCAGGGCACCCGCGCTTTTATCAACAACCTTTACGGCGGCAGCACCGCGAACGCGGACCGCACCCAGTATACCTTTAACAGCGAAGAGGGCATCAAGGCCCTGACCAAAGCCCAGGAATGGATCAAAAAGGGCTGGCTGGGCAACGGCGTTGCCTACAACGGCGGGCAGTCCATCGAGCTGTTTGTGGCCGGCACCACCTCGTTTGAGTTCTGCTGGGGCACCTCTGCGGCGGGCAACAACGCCGCCACCATGGAAGCCAACGGCGTGACCCCCATTTCGCTGCCCTTCCCCTCCGACGACGGCAAGGCCAGCCTGGAATACCTGGTGAACGGTTTCTGTGTGTTTGACAACGGCGACGCCGACAAGGCCGAAGCCGCCAAGACCTTTATCAAGTTCATCTGCGACGACAGCGAATGGGGCCCGCAGAATGTGATCCGCACCGGCGCGTTCCCCGTGCGCACCTCCTTCGGCAACCTGTATCCCAACGACGCCGAGCGTGAGCTGCTGGCGAAGTTCACCACCATGTACGGCCCTTACTACAACACCATGGATGGGTTTGCCAACATGCGCACCGAGTGGTGGAACATGCTGCAGGTTGTTACCGGCGGCGGCGATGTGACCGAGGCTGTGAACAAGGCTGTGGAGGCCTCCAACGCCGGCATGGCCGGTTGATCCCCGCATTTTAAGACGTTTCGGTTAGACCGCAATGTGTGAGGCCGTCCCGCCCTCCCATGAGGGAGGACGGGGCGGCTTTTGCTTATCCAACATCGCATGGAGGGATCGCAATGGCGAAAAATAGGAAAAATCAGGACGGCAGAAGCCATGCTCTGCAGCGCAGGGAGAACATTGTTTCGTACCTGTTCCTGGCACCGGCGCTGCTGTTCTTTGTGTGCTTTGTGGTGCTGCCCATGGGCATGGGAATCGTCACGAGCCTGTTTAATTATACCATGAAATCACCGGTATCCGCCGATACCTTTGTGGGGCTGAAAAATTATATCACCCTTTTTCAGGACCCCGTCTTTTTAAAAGCGCTGGTGAACACCTTTATTCTGGTGATCGTGGCCGTGCCCGCAGTTACCCTGTTTTCGCTCTGGGTGGGCTCCTCGATCTACGAGATGCACGGCGGGCTGCGCTCGTTTTTCCGGTGTGTGTTCTACCTGCCTGTGGTCACCGGCACGGTGGCCGTGGTGGTGGTCTGGCGCTGGATGTTCGACAGCTACAACGGCATTTTCAACTACATCCTGAAGGCGATCGGCCTGATCGACCAGAACATCATGTGGCTGGGCGACACCCGGTTTGCCCTGGGGTGCATTATCCTGATCCTGTTTACCACCAGCGTGGGCCAGCCCATCGTGCTGTATGTGGCGGCTTTGGGGAACGTGGACCAGTCGCTTGTGGAGGCGGCCGAGGTGGACGGCGCCACCAAACTGCAGACCTTCTGGAGGATCAAGTGGCCCAGCATCATGCCCACCACGCTTTATGTGCTAGTCATCACCACCATCAATACCTTCCAGTGCTTCTCGCTGGTGCAGCTGCTCACCTCGGGCGGGCCGCAGCACTCCACCGACACGGTCATGTATTACCTGTACACCAATGCGTTCAGCCTTTACAAATACGGTTACGCGAACTCCATGGGCGTGGTCCTTGCCATCATCATTGCCATCCTGAGCGCAATCCAGTTCAAGGTGATGAGCAAAGACGTGGAATATTAAGGAGGACAGAGCGATGCTGAAAAAGAAAATCACGCCTTACTCGGTGTTTTCGCTGGTGATATTGGCAGTCGTGGCGTTTACGTTCATCTTCCCGTTCTACTGGATCATCACCGGCGCGTTCAAAAGCCAGACCGTGGCCATTCAGCTGCCGCCCCAGTGGTTTCCCACCGAGCCCACGCTGGACAATTTTATAAAGCTGTTCAAAAACCCGGCGCTCAACTGGTTTATGAACAGCGTGATCACCTCGCTGGGCAGCATGGCGCTGGTGTGCATCACCGCCTCGCTGGCCGGTTATGTGCTCGCCAAAAAGCGGTTTTGGGGCCAAAAGGTCATGTTCAGCCTGATTATCTGCGCCATGGCCCTGCCCAAGCAGGTGGTGCTGGTGCCGCTGGTGCGGATTATGTCGACCATTCATCTGTCCGATACGTTGTGGGCGGTGATCCTGCCCACGGTGGGCTGGCCGTTCGGCATCTTTTTGATGAAGCAGTTCTCCGAAACCATCCCCACGGAAATGCTGGAGGCCGCCCGGATCGACGGCGCGGGGGAGCTGCGCACCTTCCTGAGCGTGGTGTGCCCCATCATCAAACCCGGGTTCGGCGCCCTGGCCATCTTTACGTTTATCAACACCTGGAACGACTATTTCCTGCAGCTCATCATGCTGCGCTCCCGCTCCAAGCTCACCATTGCACTGGGCATTGCCACCCTGCAGGCGGAATTCGCCACGAACTACGGCCTGCTGATGGCGGGCGCGGCGCTGGGGGCGGTGCCGATTGTAACGGTGTTCCTCTGCTTCCAGAAATATTTTACACAGGGAATTACAATGGGCGCGGTAAAGGGCTGAGCCGCCGCCCGCCGGCAGCACCGGAACGGAATCAAAGAAACCGGGCCGCCCACCAGGGCGGCCCGCATTTTGAGTGGAAAGGGGCGTGCTTTTATGCCGCAGATCGACTGGCCCTTGGAACAGCTTAAGACCTACCGGGGAAAAAGCCCCAAGCCCGCCGACTGGCAGGCCTATTGGGACCGGGCTTTAAAAGAACTTGAAGCAGCGGATCCCGCCTGCACCTACGAAAAGGACCCGGTCACGGTGCCCGGGGTGGAATGCGGCCACCTGTGGTTCACCGGCGTGGGAGGCGCGCGGGTGCATGCGCAGCTCATGCGCCCCACCGGCTTTGCCGGGCCGCGCCCGGCCGTGCTTTTGTTTCACGGGTACGAGGGCCACTCGCACGATTGGTATGAAAAGCTGCCCTTTGCCCAGAGCGGCATTGCGGTGGCGGCGCTGGACGTGCGGGGCCAGGCGGGCCTTTCGCAGGATACGCTGCAGATCACAGGAAGCACCTTCCGCGGGCATATCGTTCGCGGGGTGGACGAAAAGGACCCCGACAAGCTGTTCTTCCGCAATGTTTACCTGGACACGGTGCAGCTGGCGCGCATTGTGGCGGGCCTGGAGTTTGTGGACGAGAGCCGCATGGCCAGCGTGGGCTTTTCGCAGGGCGGGGCGCTGGCGATTGCCTGCGCCGCCCTTTCCGGGCAGATGGGGCGCACGGTGGCGGGCTACCCTTTTTTGGCGGACTTTTGCAGGGTGCGCGAGCTGGACTACCCGAACCCCGCCTACGACGAGTTGAAGCTCTATTTCCGGCTGAGGGACCCCCGCCACGAAAAGGAGAACGGGTTTTTTGAGAGGCTGGGCTATCTGGACACCCAATGGATGGCGGAAAAACTCACCGCGCCGGTTCTGTTCTACACCGGCCTGGCGGACATGATCTGCCCGCCCTCCTGCCAGTTCGCGGTGTACAACCGGATCACCGCGCCCAAGCGGCAGGTGATCTACCCGGACTACGGCCACGAGCTGCTGCCCGGCGCCTGGCAGGAGATCCTGCTCTGGCTGCTGGAATGGGCAGCCGGCGGCCAAACCCCTTGAGGGGCCTTTTGAATTAAGCTTTTTGGCGGAATAAAGCAACAAAAACTCCCGCCGCGCTGTGCTGCGGCGGGAGGGAGCGGATGCTTTACAAGTGGCGGCACGCCAGGGCGGTGGTGGTCAGGTCCTTATTATGCATGGTGGCCTGCTTGTTGCGGCGGCAGTACTCGTTTACCAGCAGATCCACCACAAACAGCAGCGCCATTTTTGCGGCGATGCTGCCCGCCTGCAGCGGCCCCTCGTGGCCGCCGCACAGCAGCACCACATCGGCCAGCCCGGTGGCGGGCGAATCGGCGTCGTGGGTCACGAGCAGCACCTTCGCGCCGCGGGCGCGGGCGGGCCCCAGCACGTCTGCCGCCTCCCGGGTGGAGCCGGAGTACGAAACATACAGCACCACGTCATCCGGCGCCAGCAGGCTGGCGGCCATGACCTGGGCATGCCCGTCCTGGATGGTGAAGAATTTGGCCGATATGGTCAGAAAGCGGCTCCAGGCCTCCATGGCGATGATCTGGCTGCCCCCGCTGCCAAAACAATATACCTTGCCGGCTTTTTCCAGCAGGTCGCCCGCCTTCAGCACGGCCGCCTCGTCGGTGCGCGCCAGGGTCTGGGCCAGAGCCTCCATGTTGGCGGTGTACAGCCGGTGGGCCATGGTTTCCACCGTGTCGGCCGCGGTGATCTCACCGTAAGAGGTGTAGGCCGCATAGGGCTGGCTGGTATCGCCCAGGCTTGCTTTTGCCATGGCCAGCCGCAGCTCGTTGTAGCCGGAAAAACCCAGTGACCGGCAAAAGCGGAAGATGGTGGCCTCGGCCACGCCGCACTCGGTGGCAAGCTCCGAGATCGACAGGTACTGCGCCTGCGCGTAGTGGATGCGCAGGTGGTCGGCGATCTTGCGGGCCGAGGGGGTCAGGTTATCGTAATTTTGTGTGATTCGAAAGGTCAGATCGTTCATAACGAATGTCCTTGCCGACCGGAAACCCGGCCTGTTCCAGAATTTTTTGCAGAGGAAGCTCTTTCGGGGGCGTTCCCTATAGTTCCATTATAGGGGAAAGGGCGGGCGGTGGCAAGAAAAACGGGCAAAATTTCTGCCTGCCCGCCCGCCAACAGACAAGCGGGGGCTGCGGGTTTGCGGCAAAAAACAGAGGCGCTGCGAAAAAATATATTTTTTGCAGAGAACTTGAATTGAAAAAAGTTTTTATTGATGTTACTATAAAGGAGAGAATCAGTCATGAAAGACAGTTCCAAGTACCAGGGCGTTATTCCTGCCTTCTACGCCTGTTACGACCAGCAGGGGGCCGTGAGCGCCGAGCGGGTGAAGCTGCTGACCCGCCATTTTATTGCCAAAGGGGTCAGGGGGGTCTATATCTGCGGCTCTTCCGGCGAGGGGATCTACCAGAGCGTTGCAGAGAAAAAGACCATTATTGAAGCGGTGATGAGCGAGGCGAAGGGCAAGCTCACAGTGATCGCCCATGTGGGCTGCAACAACACGGCCGACAGCATGGAGCTGGCCGCCTATGCCGAGAGCCAGGGCGTGGACGCCATTGCTTCCATTCCACCCATTTATTTCCATCTGCCCGAGCACGCCATCGCCCAATATTGGAACGATATTTCCAGCGCGGCCCCGAACACCGACTTTGTGATTTATAACATTCCGCAGTTGGCGGGGGTGGCGCTTACCATGCCCCTGTTCCGCGAGATGCGCAAAAACCCCCGGGTGGTGGCTGTGAAGAACAGCAGCATGCCGGTGCAGGATATCCAGATGTTCAAGATGGAGGGCGGGCCGGACTTTGTGGTGTTCAACGGCCCGGACGAGCAGTTCATTGCGGGCCGGGCCATTGGCGCGGACGGCGGCATTGGCGGCACCTACGGCGTGATGCCCGAGCTGTTTTTAAAGGCCGACGCCCTGCTGCGCGAACAGAAAATGGACGAGGCCCTGGCGGTGCAGTACGCCATTGACGAGATCATTTACGCCATGTGCGAGTGCCGGGGCAACCTGTACGCCGTGATGAAGGAGATCCTTCGCCTGCGGGAGGGGATCGACATCGGCGGGGTGCGCAAACCTATGCCGAACCTTTTCCCCGAGGATATGCCAAAGGTGCAGAAATGCGCCGGCATGATCAGCGCCGCGATCGAAAAATACTGCTGAAAACGCACCCCCGCCAGGGCCCCGCTGCGGAGCCCTGGCGTTTGGAGATTTTGCGGGCAAAGCCCCCAAAGGAGAGAAGTACCATGGACAAACACGCACAGGAACTAAAAGCCACCCAGGCCTGGGTGCGGCAGGAGCTGGACCGCTGCCTTGAGTTCTGGCTCAAAAACGGCATGGACCACGAGCACGGCGGTGTTTATACCTGCCTGGACCGCACGGGAAAGGTCTTTTCCACCGACAAGAGCGTGTGGATGCAGGGCCGCTGCGGCTGGATTTTTGCCTACCTATGCCGTGTTTACGGCAAAAAGCAGGAGTGGCTGGACGCCAGCAAAAGCTGCATCGACTTTTTGGAAGAGCACTGTGTGAACCGGGCGGCGGGCGGCCGGCTGTATTTTACCGTTACGGCGGACGGCAGGCCCCTGCGCCAGCGCCGCTACTGTTTTTCCGAGGGCTTTTACGCCATGGCCAACGCCGAGTATTACGGGGTGACCGGCGATGCGGCCTGCCTTGAGCGGGCCCGCGCGGCCTATGAGCTGATCTACCAGCTCAACAACGGCCTGATCCAGGACCCCACCGGCCTTGGCCCCAAGACCATCCCGGAGACCCGGACCGGCCGCGCGCTGGCCGACCCCATGATCTACCTGAACATTACCGCTGTGATGCGCCGCTGCGACCCCGAGCGCACCGCGCTGTACGACGCGCGGGCCAGGGAGTGCTGCGAGACCATTTTTAAATACCATCACAAGCCGGAGATGAAGTGCACGCTGGAAACCGTGGGCATGAACGGCGAATTGCAGATGGACTTTACCGCGGGGCGGGTGGTGAACCCGGGGCACGACATCGAGTGCAGCTGGTTTTTGATGGAACAGGCGAACTACGAGCAGAACGCCGCGCTGCACAAAAAAGCCCAGAACGTGTTCGATTACGCCTATGAGGCCGGCTGGGACAGCGAGTACGGCGGCCTTTTGTACTTCATCGACTGCAAGGGCCTGCCCCCCGAGGCCTACGAGCACGACATGAAGCTGTGGTGGCCCCACGACGAGTTGCTCATTGCCAGCATGATGCTGTACCGGGACCTGGGCGACGACAAGTACCTGGCGATCTTTGACAAGGCGCTGGATTACTGCAAAAAGGTGTTCAGCGACCCTGAATACGGCGAGTGGTACGGCTACCTGCGGCGGGACGGCAAGCCCACCGAGCCCCCCTGCAAGGGCTCCACCTTCAAGGGGCCGTTCCACCTGCCCCGCATGCTGGTGATGGTGGACCAGACCATCAGCCAGATCCTGGCCCGCTGAGCGGGTGTGTTTGAAAAACGGCCGGCGCCCGGACCGGCTTTAAAAAGGAGGAAAACACCAATGCGGGTTGGCTGTATCGACATCGGCGGGACCGCCATCAAGAGCGGCGTGCTGGAAAACGGCGCGCTCACGGACCTTGCCAGCGCGCCCACCAGGGCCGCCGAGGGCGGCCGCGCCGTGCTGGAGCAGGCCGCACAGATTGCGGCGGGCATGCAGGGCATCGGGGCGCTGGGCGTTTGCACCTGCGGCGAGGTGGACACCGACGCGGGCGCAATCCGCCTGGCCGACAACATTCCCGGCTACACCGGCCTGCCCGTGCGGGAGATCCTGCGGCAGCTCACTGGCCTGCCGGTCACCGTGGAAAACGACGCCAACGCCGCCGCCGTGGGCGAGGCGCAATTCGGCGCGGGCCGCGGTTTGGAGCATTTTGTGTTCGTGAGCTACGGCACCGGCGTGGGCGGCGCGTTGATCCTTTCGGGCGGGCTTTACCGGGGCAGCCGGTTTTCCGCCGGCGAGGTGGGCGGCCTTGTGACCCACCCTGAGGCGCTTCGGCCCGGGCAGGTGGGCACCGGCACCTACGAGCGGTATGCCAGCGCCACCGCGCTTGTGGCCCGGGCAAAAGCCGCCGACCCGGCCCTCGCGGACGGGCGGGCCATTTTTGCGCGGCTGGCCGAGCCGCAGGTAAAGGCTGTGGTGCGCGCCTGGCTGGCCGAGGTGGCGGCGGGGCTCATCAGCCTGAACCACCTTTTGAACCCGGAGGCGCTGGTGCTGGGGGGCGGCGTGATGGAGCAGCCCTGGGTGCTGGAGCAGCTTCAGGCGCTGTGTGCGCCCAACACAAAACCCAGTTTTCGGGAGCTCAGGCTGCTGGCGGCGGAGCTAGGCAACCGGGCGGGGCTGCTGGGCGCGGGCTGGCTTGCGCTGCAGGGCGGCCCGGCATGCTGAACCGCTGTGGGCGGGGGACGCGGTGCGTCCCCCGCCCTTTTTGCCGCGCTGCAGCGGCGGGCCTGCCAGGGGCGGCGGGCGCGTTTGGAAAAGTTTTGATGGCGGGGCAATAAAACGACAGTGAAACCATTCTTCGGCGCAAAACTGAAAGAATCTCCAAGGAACATTCAACAACATTGTTAAAAGTGTATAAAACACAAAAGTTTGATTTTACATTTTTAGCTGTTTATGACAGAAAACCCTTGAAAAATGCCCTTAAAATGAGTAAGATAGAGATAACGAATGGGGCGTTTGCGCCCCCGGGAGGGAGACAGCTTGAAAAACCAACATAAACAGGCGGAGCTGCCCGTATATCTGTTCAAGCAGGGCAACAATTTTGAGGCATATCGCTTTTTTGGCGCCCATTTTGAAGAGCAGGGCGGCGAGCGGGGCGTGGTGTTCCGCACCTGGGCCCCCCATGCCAGGGCTGTGAGCGTGGTGGGGGATTTTAACCGTTGGGTGCCCGGCAGCCACCCTATGCAAAAGCTGGAAGACGGTGTGTGGGAGGCGTTTATCCCGGGGATTCAGGAATACGATGTGTACAAGTACTGCATTACCTCTGCCGGCGATGAGCTGCTGTTCAAAGCCGACCCCTACGCGCTGCACACCGAAACCCGCCCCTCCAACGGGAGCAAGGTATACGACATCGGCGGCTATGTCTGGGGCGACGGGGCCTGGGAAAAAGCGCAGAAAAAAGCCGACCCGGTGAACGGCCCCATGAACATTTACGAACTGCACGCGGGCAGCTGGCGCATGAAGGAGGACGGCTCGCCCTACAATTACGCCGAACTGGCCGACCAGCTGGTGCCGTACTTACAAGAGATGGGCTACACCCACCTGGAGCTGCTGCCCATTACCGAACACCCCTTCGACGGCAGCTGGGGCTACCAGGTTACCGGCTACTTTGCGCCCACCAGCCGCTACGGCACCCCCAAGGATTTTATGACGTTTGTGGACAAGTGCCACCAGGGCGGCATTGGGGTGATTATGGACTGGGTGCCCGCGCATTTTCCAAAAGACGGGTTCGGGCTGTACATGTTTGACGGCGCGCCCTGCTACGAGGACCCGAACCCCCGCCGCGGGGAACACAAAGAATGGGGCACCATGGTATTCAACTACGGTATGCCGGAGGTGGAATCGTTTTTGGTGTCCAGCGCGCTGTTCTGGGTGGAGCAGTACCACATCGACGGTTTGCGGGTGGACGCCGTGGCCTCCATGCTGTACCTGGATTACAACCGCAGGGACGGCGAGTGGGAGCCCAACTGCCACGGCGGCAAGGAAAACCTGGAGGCCATCGCCTTTCTGCGCAAGCTCAACGAGGCCATTCTGGGCCGCCACCCCCACAAGCTCATGATCGCCGAGGAATCCACGGCCTGGCCCATGGTGTCGCGCCCGGCGGCGGATGGGGGCCTGGGCTTCAACTTCAAGTGGAACATGGGCTGGATGAACGACATGCTGGCCTACATGAGCACCGACCCGCTGTTCCGGGCCGGCAGCCACAACAAGGTCACGTTCAGCTTCTTTTATGCGTTCAGCGAAAATTTTGTGCTGCCCATCAGCCACGACGAGGTGGTGCACGGCAAGTGCAGCCTGATCAATAAAATGCCGGGCGACTACGAGGCGAAGTTTGCGAACCTGCGCACGTTTTACGGGTACATGATGGCCCACCCGGGCAAAAAGCTGTTGTTTATGGGGCAGGAGTTCGGCCAGTTCATCGAGTGGAACGAGGCAAAGCCGCTGGACTGGGGGCTGCTGGACTACCAGGAGCACCGCCAGCTTGCGGCCTATGTGAAGGCGCTGAACCATTTTTATACCGAGACCCCCGCGTTCTGGCAGGTGGATTACAGCTGGGAGGGGTTCCAGTGGATCGTGCCGGACGACAACCAGCAATCGGTCATTGCGTTCCTGCGGCGGGATGCGGCGGGCAGAATGGTGCTGGTGGTCTGCAACTTCAACCCCGTTCAGCGAAGCGGTTATGAGATGGGCGTGCCCGCGCCGGGCTATTACAAAGAGCTGCTCTCCAGCGACGATGCGGCTTACGGCGGCAGCGGGGTACATAACAAAACGGTCCGCAGCCGCAAGGTGCCCCTGCACGGCTTTGAACAGAGCATCTCGCTCACCCTGCCGGCCATGAGCACCGTGTATCTTGCCGTGCCCGCGCCGGAAAAGCCGGCTGCAAAAAAGAAGCCGGCTGCAAAACGCACCGGGGCCAAACAGCCCGCGGCAAACAAGGCGCCCGCCGAAAAATAGAGGCGCCGGGGGCTCTGCACATGTAAAAACGGCGCGGCCGAAAGGCCGGGCCGAAAAGGGGAGAAGAAATATGAAAGAATGTATTGCAATGCTGCTGGCAGGCGGCCAGGGGTCGCGCCTTTACGCGCTGACCCAGCGGCTGGCCAAACCGGCGGTGCCCTTTGGCGGGAAGTACCGCATCATTGATTTCCCGCTTTCCAACTGCGTTAATTCGGGCATCGACACGGTGGGCATCCTGACCCAATACCAGCCGCTGGTGCTCAACGAGTATATCGGCAACGGCCAGCCCTGGGACCTGGACCGGCTGTACGGCGGGGTGCATGTGCTGCCGCCCTACCAGACCGCCACCGGCTCGGACTGGTACAAGGGCACGGCCAACGCCATTTACCAGAACATCAACTTCATCGACCGGTATGAGCCCAAGTATGTGGTCATTCTTTCGGGCGACCACATTTACAAGATGGATTACGGCAAAATGCTGGACTTCCACAAGGAAAAACAGGCGGACTGCACCATCGCTGTGATGGAGGTTCCCTGGGAGGAGGCAAGCCGGTTCGGCATTATGACCGCCGACGAAAACGGCGCCGTTACCAAGTTTGAGGAAAAACCCCAGGAGCCAAAGTCCAACCTGGCCTCCATGGGCATTTATATCTTCACCTGGGAGAAGCTGCGCAAGTTCCTGGTGGAGGACGAGGCGAACCCCGCTTCGGACAACGACTTCGGCAAAAACATCATCCCCGGCATGCTGGCCGCGGGCGAGCGGATGGCGGCGTTCCCGTTTGAGGGCTACTGGAAGGACGTGGGCACCATCGACAGCCTGTGGGAGGCCAACATGGATCTGCTGAACCCCAAAATGCCGCTGGATGTGTGGAGCGACGAGTGGAAGATCTACTCCCGCAACTCGGGCATGCCCGGCCAGTGGGTGGGCGCCGAGGCCAGCATAGACAACTCCATGATCACCGAGGGCTGCCGCGTAGAGGGCAAGCTGGTGCAGAGCGTGCTGTTTGCCGGGGTCAAGGTGGGCGAGGGCGCTGTAGTGCAGGATTCCATCATCATGCCCGGCGCGGTGATCGAACCGGGCGCCACGGTCAAATATTCCATCATTGCCGAGAATACGGTGATCCGCACCGGCGCGGTGGTGGGCGAGCGCCCCGAGGACATGGAGGACCTTACCAAGTGGGGCATCGCCGTTGTGGGCGAGGGCGTTACCATTGGCCAGGGCGCCAAGGTGGGGCCCAAGGCCATGGTGGTCAAAGACGTGAAGGACGGTGAGGAGCAATGGTAAAATCGAATACCGATGCCCTGGGCATCATTTTCCCCAATGCGAGCGACAGCCTGGTGCCCGAGATGGTGACCGACCGCACCATGGCCTCCATCCCCTTTGGCGGGCGCTACCGCCTGGTGGATTTTATGCTTTCCAGCATGGTGAACTCCGGCATCAGCAATGTTTCGCTGGTGGTCAAGCAGAATTATCATTCCCTGATGGATCACCTGGGCACCGGCCGTGAGTGGGATCTCTCCCGCAAGCGGGGCGGGCTGAACCTGGTGCCGCCCTATGCCGAGGCGGGCGTGAAGATGTACCGGGGCCGCGTGGAGGCTTTGGCCAGCATCGTGGACTTTTTGGAGGATCAGAAAGAGGAGTTCGTGATCATGTGCGACTCCAACATTGTGTTCAACTTCGACTTCAACCAGCTGATTGAGGCGCACATCTCCACCGGGGCGGACGTGACCGTGATGTATGAAAAACGGCCCATTCCCCAGGGGCTGGTGAACGACAACTTTACCCTGCGCATGCAGGAGGGCCGGGTCAGCGAGCTGCTCTCGAACGATTACCGCCCCGGCGTGCAGAACCTCTCGATGAATGTGTACATCATCCAGCGCGAGGCGCTGATCACCATGATCCGCGACGCCAGCATCCGGGGGCTTGTGTATTTTGAGAAGGACATCCTGGCCCGCAACCTGGAGCTGCTGAACGTGCAGGGCTACGAATACACCGGCTACACCGCCCGCATCGCCGACCGCAAAACCTATTTTGACGAGAACATGCGCCTGTTGGAGCAGGCGAACCTGGACGCGCTGTTCCCCGAGGCGCTGCCCGTGTATACCAAGGTGCACGACAACGCCCCCACCCGCTACGCGATGGACAGCCGGATCAAGAACAGCCTGGTGGCCGACGGCTGCATCATTGAGGGCGAGGTGGAGAACTGCGTGCTGTTCCGGGGCGTGCGGGTGAAAAAGGGCGCCAAGGTGAAAAACTGCGTGCTGATGCAGAACACCATTGTGGAGCCCGGCGCCCAGGCGGAGTATGTGGTCACCGACAAAAATGTGAAGCTGACCACCGACCGCAAGCTTTCCGGCACCGATACCTTCCCGATCTATGTGGCCAAGGGCCATACCGTGTAAAAAGCCTTACGAGGGCTGAAAGGTCCTCTGTCTCTCTCCCCAGGGGCGGGGGCCCCTGAGCCGGGCTCCCGCCCCTTCCCTTGTGCCACACATCTTAAGGAGGAAAGCTATGAACGTTCTTTTTTGTGCCAGCGAGGCAAACCCCTACGCCGCGTCCGGCGGCCTTGGCGACGTTGCCGGAAGCCTGCCCAAGGCCCTTGTGAGAAACGGGGTGGACTGCCGGGTGGTGCTGCCGCTCTACGGCGATTTGAAATACCGGGATGAGCTGGAATATGTGACCAGCTTCAGCGTGCCGGTGGGCTGGCGCAGCCAGTACTGCGGCCTGTTTACCGCCAAGCGCGACGGCGTGTCGTTCTATTTTCTCGACAACGAATATTATTTTAAGCGCAGCGGCCTGTACGGCTTTTACGACGATGGCGAGCGGTTTGCGTTTTTCAGCCGGGCTATTTTGGAAATGCTGTTTTACACCGATTTTATGCCGGACGTGCTGCACGCCAACGACTGGCAGACGGCGCTGGTGCCGGTGTATCTGAACCTTTACTATCGGCATCTGGACAAATACAGCCGCATTAAGACGGTGTTCACCATCCATAATATCCAGTACCAGGGCAAATACGGGCTGGATATTCTGGAGGACACCTGCGGCATTGGCAAGCGGGACGCCCATATTGTGGAGTACGATGGCTGCGCCAACTTTATGAAGGGCGCGGTGGAAACGGCCGACAAGGTGAGCACCGTGAGCCCCACCTACGCGGGCGAGATCCTGGACCCCTGGTTCAGCCATGGGCTGGACGGCCTTTTGCGGCAAAAGCAATATAAGCTATGCGGCATTTTGAACGGCATTGACACCGACGTTTACAGCCCCGAAACCGACCCGAACCTTGCCGCCCACTACAATGCCGACACCTTCCCGGAGGGCAAGGCGGCCTGCAAAAAGGACCTGCAGGAGCAGTTCGGCCTGCAGCAGGACGGCAGCCCGGTGATGGGCATGGTGACCCGGCTGGTGGGGCACAAGGGGGTGGACCTGGTGCGCAGCGTGGCCGAGGGCTTGCTGGACCAGGGCATCCAGCTTGTGATCCTGGGCAACGGCGAACACGCCTACGAGGCGTTTTTCGGCGATCTGGCGGCCCGCCACCCCGGCCGGGTGGGGGTATACATCGGGTTTGTGCCGCCCCTGGCCCGCAAGATCTACGCCGGCGCGGACCTGTTCCTGATGCCCTCGAAATCCGAGCCCTGCGGCCTGGCCCAGATGGTGGCCTGCCGCTACGGCACCATTCCCATTGTGCGGGAAACCGGCGGCCTGAAGGACTCGATCCACGATTCCGGCGACGGGGCCGGCAATGGCTTCACCTTCCAGCAATACAACGCCCACGATCTGTACGAGGCCTGCTGGCGTGCCAAGGAGGGCTACTGGAAAAAGGAAGGCTGGCCGGTGCTGGTGCGGCGGGCCATGCAGTGTGATTTCAGTTGGAACAACTCCAGCCGCTCTTACATCGACATGTATGAGCAGATGATGAATTTGTGGTAAAGCGCAGGGCAGGAGGCAGGCATGTTTGCCTGACAGGGTGCAATGAGCAACATCCGGTTCAACATGAATATGGAACTTCGCTACGGAGAGCGGGGCAAAATGGGCCCGCAGGGCAGCAAGGACGCCCGCAAGGCCATGCGCGCCGCTGAGATCGCCTACCAAAAGGAACTGGGGATTTATAAGCCCACCCTGGGCGAACGGATCCGGGCGCTGTTTGCAAAGCGCTAGGAGCAAAGGCGGAGCTTTTTTGCATTCTTTGTTTCCCCGCAGGCCGGGGGCCTGTGAACGGTTGGCAGAGTTTGTAGGAAAGGAGTGCGCGTTTATGTTCTTTGTGGCAGCTCGTGCCGAGCAGGAAAATACATCCATTGACGTGGAGGTGAACTCCAGCGGCATGATCTTTTTCACCCCCGAGGAAAAAGAAGCCGCCCGGGCAATGCGCAGGGCCGAGATCGCCTACCACAAGCAGCTTGGCATCTATCGGCCCACGCTGATGGAACGTGTAAAGGATTTTCTGGACATTGCTTGAATCCTCTGCCAACCGGGGCCGGGGCAGCGCAAAGCTGCCCCGGCCTTTATGCCGCCCCGGTTTGGCGAATTGTGCCAAAAACATTGCATTTTCGCCGGCTGAAAGCTATAATAGGCAGGAAAAGACCTGCCCGGCAGCCTGCCGGGCTTTTGCAGCGGGGGGAAGCGTATGGCAAAACAAAAACAGCACGGGGGGCCGCGGAGCTTTAAGGGAGCGCTGGCGGCTCTGGTGGTGTTTGTGGCGCTGATTCTCATCTTTTTGTGGCGTTACAGCGGCCTTGCCACCGTGCCCGCCGAGGCGCCTGCCGCGCAGAGCGCGGCCCCCACCGCCACGCCTGCGCCCACCGCCGCGCCCACCCCCCGGATTACCCCAGAGCCGACCCCTGCGCCCGCGGTGGCGGCCCAGGGCTTGGGCGGCGAGGCGCGCCAGATGCTGGACGACTTTTTGAATGCCCAGCCCGGAAGCGTTTCGGTGTGGATGCAGAACCTTGTGACCGGCGCTTCTTACAGTTATAACCCCTCGGCGGGCTTTTACTGCGCCAGCACCCTGAAAGCGCCCTATGCGCTGTGGCTGTGCCAAAGGGACGATGCGGGCGAGATCGACCTGGACGCGGACGTGGGCGGCGCCACCGGCTGGCAGCGCATCCACGCCATGCTCTCGAAAAGCTCCAACGGGGCGGCGCACGCTTTGGGGGCGGCTTACCCCGGCACGGTGGAAACCGGCTTTTCGGAATTTTTGCGGGGGCTGGGTTTTGCCTCGCCGGATGGCTGCGACGTGACTGAGGAGGGCATTCACGGCTGGGTCACCGCCGCGGACGGCGGCAAGGCCATGCAGGCCATTTACGATTACACCCAGCAGGAAACCGAGAACGCCGGGGCGCTGAAAGCCGCGCTGCTGGCGGCGGATCACGAGCTGCTGTGGGCGCCGGCCCCCGCGGCCAAAAAGTACGGCAGCTGGGACCAGGTGCTGCACGATATGGCCATTGTGTACGCCGATGAGCCTTATATCCTGTCGGTGTTCACGAACTGGGGCAGCGCCGATGTGGACTTTCCGCCCGAGGGCGTGGAGATGATGCAGCAGCTGGGGCACCTGGCGGCCCAGGCCATGGGCGCGGACGATTGAGAGAAAAAGCAAGGCCCGCAGGACGAATTTGTCCTGCGGGCCTTGCTTTTTTTCAGATTAAACGCTCAGCTCTGCGCGTTCAGATGGCTTTCCAGCCGGTGGATCAGCATTTCCACCGCCACCGCGTTTTTGCCCCCCTCGGGGATGATCAGGTCGGCCCGGCGCTTGGAGGGCTCCACAAATTGCTCGTGCATGGGCTTTACGGTGGTGAGGTATTGGGTCACCACACTGTCCAGCGTGCGGCCGCGCTTTTTTACGTCCCGCACGATCCGGCGGAGAATGCGCACGTCGGCGTCGGTGTCCACAAAGACCTTGATGTCCATCAAATTGCACAGTTCGGGGCTGGCGAAGATCAGGATGCCCTCCACCAGGATCACCGGCGCGGGCCGGATTTCGAGCAGGTCGGCCGAGCGGTTGTGCTGTGAAAAGTCGTATACAGGGCAGAGCACGGGGCTGCCGCTTTTCAGCTGGGCAAGGTGCTGCACCATCAGGTCGGTGTCGAAGGCGTCCGGGTGGTCGTAGTTGGTCTTGCAGCGCTCCTCGTAGGTCAGATGGTCCTGGCGCTTGTAGTAGTTGTCGTGGCTGATCACGCTGATCTGGCCGCCAAAACGCTCTTTGAGGGTGCGGGTGAGGGTGGTCTTTCCGCTGCCGGTGCCGCCGGCAACGCCCAATACCATAATGTCCATGCGCGCCTCCTGCTTTTCTGTGTGCGTTTTCTATTATTATATCACGGCGCGGCGCGGGTTGGAAGAGTTATTGCACGGCAAACTGGCTGTTGTAAAGTTTTGCGTAAAAGCCGCCCCTTGCCAGCAGCTCCGCGTGGGTGCCCTGCTCCACAATGCGGCCGGCATCCATTACAAGAATGGTGTCGGCCGTTTGGATGGTGGAGAGCCGGTGCGCCACCACAAAGCTGGTGCGGCCCTCCATCAGGCGCTCAAAGGCTGCCTGCACCAGCATTTCGGTGCGGGTGTCGATGTTGCTGGTGGCTTCGTCCAGGATCAGCATCTGAGGCCGGCACAGCAGGATGCGGGCAATGCAGAGCAGCTGCTTTTGCCCGGCCGAAAGGTTGCTGCCGCCGGCGGCCAGCACCGTGTCGTACCCCTGGGGCAGGCGCTGGATGAAGCCGTGGGCGTGGGCGGCCCTGGCGGCGGCGACCACCTCTTCCAGCGGGGCGCCGGGCTTGCCGTAGGCAATGTTTTCCCGCACGGTGGCGCTTTTGAGCCAGGTTTCCTGCAGCACCATGCCGTACATGCCCCGCAGCGAGGCGCGGGTGAGCCGGCGGATGGGCACGCCGTCGACCCGGATCTCGCCGCCGGTCACATCATAAAAGCGCATGAGCAGGTTGATGAAGGTGGTTTTGCCGCAGCCGGTGGGGCCCACGATGGCCACCCGCCGGCCCGGCTGCACCTCCAGGCAGAAATCGCGGATCAGCGGCGTTTCAGGCCGGTAGCTGAAGTCCACGTGCAGGGCCTCGACCCGGCCCTGGCAGGCGGCCGGCGCCAGGGCGCCGGCAGGGTCCGGCGGCTCGGGCTCCAGGTCGATCACCTGGAACAGCCGCCAGGCGCTGGCCATGGCGGTCTGCAGCTGGGTCAGCACGCCGGTGACCTCGTTGAAGGGCTTGGTGTACTGGTTCGCGTAGGTCAGGAAGGCCGAGAGGGTGCCCACGGTCAGCCGGCCCGAAATGGCCGCTAGCGCGCCGAATACCCCCACCGCCGCATACACAAAATTGTTCACCAGCCGGGTGCCGGGGTTTGCCACGGCCGAATAGAACACCGCCCACAGGCTTGCGTGGCGCAGCTCCTGGTTGATGGCCTCGAACTGCTCGGTGCAGGGCGCCTCGTACCCAAAGGCTTTGACCAGCGGCTGGCCGTTCACCATCTCGCTGACGTAGCCCGAGAGCCGGCCCTGGGCGGCGGCCTGCCGCTGGAACAGCGCGTGGGTGCGGCCCGCCACGAATTTGGCAAAAAAGATGGACAGCGGCGTGACCAGCGCCACCAGCAGGGCAATGCCCCAGTTCAGCCGCAGCATGATGCCCAGCACCCCCACAATGGTGGCCGCCCCGGGCAGCAGCTGGGTGAGCCCCTGCAAAAGGCCCTCGGAAACCGCATCCGCGTCGTTGACAAGGCGGCTCACAAGGTCGCCGTGGGGCGTGGAGTCGATGGTGGAAAGGGGAACCTCGTTCAGGCGGTCAAAGGCTTTTTGGCGCAGGTCCTGGGCGGCCAGGGCGCTGGCGCGCCGGGTGCACACGTTCATCGCCCACTGAAACGCCGCCGCCAGCAGGATCACCGCGGCCAGCTGGACCAGAAGGGGAATGAGGGCGTCAAAATCCACCCGGCCGGGGCCCAGCACACAGTCCACCCCTTTGCCCACCAGCACGGGGGCGGCCAGGGTGAACGCGACCTGTAAAACGGCTGCCAGGCACCCCAGCAGAAGGGTGCCCGCGTAGGGCCGCAGATAGGGCACCAGGCGCCGGAAAACATGCTTTTTCACAGGGGCTTCACCTGCCTTTCCGCGGTGGGCGCGTCCACCAATTTTTGCGAGATGCAGATCTCCCGGTAGACCGGGCAGGTCTGCAGCAGCTGCTCGTGAGTTCCCTGGGCGGCCAGCACGCCGTCGTCCAGCACCAGAATCAGGTCGGCGTTTTTGATGCTGGAGGCCCGCTGGCTGATCATCATCACGGTCATGCCCGCCGCGTGCCGGCGCAGCGCGCGGCGCAGGGCCGCGTCGGTGGCGAAATCCAGCGCGCTGGAGGCGTCGTCGAGAATGAGCAGCTCCGGCCGGCTTGCCAGGGCCCGGGCGATGGTGAGCCGCTGGCGCTGCCCACCCGAAAAGTTTTTGCCGCCCTCTTCCACCGGGCTGTCCAGCCCCTGGGGCTTTTGCCGCACGAATTCTTCCCCTTGGGCCAGTTTCAGGGCCGCCCACAGCTCTTCCTCGCCGGCGTTCCGGCAACCCAGGGCCAGGTTTGAGCGGATGGTGCCGGAAAAGAGCTGCACCGCCTGGGGCACATACCCTACCTTGGCGCGCAGCGCCGCGGGGTCGCAGGCGCGGATGTCCTGCCCGTTCAGCAGGATGCGCCCGCCGGTCACGTCGTAAAAACGCAGGATCAGACCCGCCAGGGTGGACTTTCCGCTGCCGGTGCCGCCGATCACCCCGATGGTCTGCCCCTTCTGCGCGCAAAAGCTCACGCCGGTGAGCGCGTTGCGGCCGGGGGTGTAGGCAAAGTTCACATTTTCAAAGGCCAGCCAGGCGCCGCCCGCCGGGGCGCTTTGGGCCGGGAGGCCCTCCACAGGGCCGCTCACCGCGGGTTCCATATCGAGCAGGGCGGCCAGCCGCCTGGCGCTGGCGATGGCCCGGGTGAACTGCACGATCAGGTTTGCCAGCACGATCAGGGCCAGCAGGGTCTGGGTCATGTAGTTTACAAGGGCAATGATCTCGCCGCTGGCGATCAGGCCGGCCTGGGCCGAGCGGGCGCCCAGCCATAGGATAAGCAGAACGCCCAGGTTTGCGATCACATAGGTGATGGGGTTCAAAGCGCCGCTCACCCGGCCCACGGCCACGGTGACGGCGCTGAGGGCACGGCCGGCCGCGCTGAACCCCTGCTTTTCGCTGGCCTGGCGGGAGAAGGCGCGGATCACCCGCGCCCCCTCCAGGTTTTCGCCGGCAAGGGCACTGAGGGTGTCCTGCCCTTGCTGAATCTCGGAATAGCGGGGCAGGGTGGCGCGCATGATCCCATAGAGCACCAGCACGATCAACGGGGTGGAGAGCAGAAACACCAGCGCGATGCGGGCGTTGATGGTAAAGGCCATCACGATGGAGCCGATGGCCAGAAACGGGCTGCGGGTGGCAAGCCGGATAAACATGTTCACCCCGTTCTGCACCTGGTTCACATCGTTGGTGATGCGGGTTACAAGGCTGCCCGTGCCCAGCTGGTCCAGCTCGCGGCCCGAAAAGCGCAGCACCTGGCTGAACACCTGGCTGCGCAGGCTGGCGCCGAAGCCGAATGCGGCCACGCTGGCAAAGTACTGGCAGGTGCAGCCTGCCAGCCCGCCCAGCACCGCCAGCACCACCAGTAGCGCGCCGCCTTTCAGCACGTAGGCTGCGTTGGCGTTTTGGATGCCGTTGTCGATGATGGCCGCCATGATGAGCGGCACGCACAGCTCAAAAATAGCTTCCAGCAGCTTAAAAAGGGGGCCGAGGATCAATTCCTTATAATGCCCCCGCAGGTTCGATGTGAGCTTTTTCAAGTGCGAAGCACCTCGTTCTGTAAAAAATATTCCTGCGCGCCGGGGCCCCCTGGCAGGACGCGGCCGCAAAAGCTTTTCTTATTATAGAAGAAATTTGCACAAAAATAAATCATGCGGCCGGATTTGCAGCAAAAAAAACAGCGGCCCCGCCGGATTTGGCGGAGCCGCGCGAAGGTTTGGGACGCCGCGCAGGCGTTTTTTTTGAGCATTTGGAAAAAACAGGGAAAGATCCAAAGGAAAACGCCGTTATACCATGGCCTCCGGGCGAACGGCCTGATCGAACTGCTCGCCGGTGAGCAGGCCCAGCTCCACTGCCGCCTGCCGGAGGGTCAGGTCCTCGGCGTGGGCCTTTTTGGCGATGCGGGCGGCGTTTTCGTATCCGATGAGGGGGTTGAGGGCGGTGACCAGCATCAGGCTGCGGGCAAGGTCCTGCTTCATCTTGCCCGGCCTTGCCTGGATGCCGGCCGCGCAGTTGGCGTTGAAGGACAGCATGGCCTCGGCCAGCAGCCGGGCGGATTGGAGAAAGTTGTAGGCCAGCACCGGCATGAACACATTGAGCTCGAAATTGCCCTGGCTGGCCGCCAGGCCCACCGCCGTGTCGTTGCCCATGACCTGCACCGCCACCATGGTAACCGCCTCGCACTGGGTGGGGTTGACCTTGCCGGGCATGATGGAGGAGCCGGGCTCGTTTTCGGGGATGGTGATCTCGGCAAGGCCGTCCCGCGGGCCGGAGGCCAGCCAGCGCACGTCGTTGGCGATTTTCATCAGGTCGGCGGCCAGGGCCTTCAGCGCCCCGTGGGCAAAGACCAGCTCATCCTTGGAGGTGAGGGCGTGGAATTTGTTGGGAGCCGTGCAAAAGTTCTTGCCCGTGAGCTCGGACACCTTTTCGGCGGCAAGCCCGGCAAAGCCCGGGGGGGCGTTGAGCCCGGTGCCCACCGCCGTGCCGCCCAGCGCCAGCTCCTTCAGGGGCTCCAGCGAGAGCAAAAGCAACTCCCGGTCCCGCTCTAGGCTGGCGCGCCAGCCCGAGATTTCCTGCGAGAATTGGATGGGGGTGGCGTCCTGCAGGTGGGTGCGCCCTATTTTGATGATCCCCTCGTGTTCCGCCTCCAAACGCCGGAAGGTGGCCACCAGCGCGTCGATGGCGGGCAGGACCCGGTCCTCGACCGCAAGCACGGCGGCAATGTGCATGGCGGTGGGAAAGGTGTCGTTGGAGGACTGGCTCATATTTACGTCGTCGTTGGGGTGAAGGAGCTTTTTGCCCGCAAGGGCGTTGCCCCGGCCCGCCACCACCTCGTTGGCGTTCATGTTGCTCTGGGTGCCGGAACCGGTCTGCCAGACCACCAGCGGAAAGTGATCGTTCAGCGCCCCGGCGATGACCTCGTCACAGGCGCGGGTGATGGCCAGAAGCTTTTCTTTGGTCATGCGCTGGGGCAGCAGGGTGCGGTTGGCCCGGGCCGCAGCCTTTTTTAAAATGCCGAAGGCGTGAATGATCTCGCCGGGCATGGTTTCAAGCCCTGCGCCGATGGCAAAGTTCTGGCGGGAGCGCTGGGTCTGCGCCCCCCAATATTTGTCTGCGGGGACCCTTACTTCCCCCATGGAGTCGTGTTCGATGCGGTATTCCATGGTTGGCACCTCACACCCGGGCCACGCCGTCCCGGCGGGCGGCGGCGGCCACTGCTGCGGCCACGGCGCCGCGCACGCGGGGATCGAACGCCTTGGGAAGGATATAGTCGGCGCTCAGCTCATCGCCGCTCACCAGCCCCGCGATGGCGCGGGCGGCCGCGATCTTCATGTTTTCGGTGATCTGGCTGGCCCGCACGTCCAAAGCGCCCCGGAAAATGCCGGGGAAGCAGAGCACGTTGTTGACCTGGTTCGAAAAATCGCTGCGGCCGGTGCCCACCACCGCCGCCCCGGCGGCCCGGGCGAGCTGGGGCATGATCTCGGGCACGGGGTTTGCCATGGCAAAAAGGATGGGATCGGGGGCCATGGCCCGGACCATGGCGGGGGTGACGAGGTTTGGCGCGGAGACCCCGATGAACAGGTCGGCCCCTTCCAGGGCGGCGGCCAGGCCGCCCGTGGTGACCCCGGGACGGGTCATGGCGGCCAGTTCGGCAAGGTAGGGATCGCCCGCAAGGTCGGGCCGGCCCGGGTATACAATGCCCTTGATGTCGCATAGGGTGGCCTTTCGCAGGCCCATGGTGTGCAGCAGCTTGAAGATCGCGGTGCCCGCCGCGCCCGCGCCCGAGAACACCGCCCGCACTTCGCCCAGGTCCTTTTTTACCAGCTTGAGGGCATTGATCACGGCGGCGGCCACGACCACGGCGGTGCCGTGCTGGTCGTCGTGGAAAACGGGGATGTCGCAGCAGCGCTTGAGCTTTTCCTCAATCTCGAAGCAGCGGGGAGCCGAGATGTCCTCCAGGTTCACCCCGCCGAAGGAGCCGGCCAGCAGGGAGACCGTTTTTACAATGTCGTCCACCTCCTTGCTGCGCACGCACAGGGGGATGGCGTCCACGCCGCCGAACTGCTTAAAGAGCACGCACTTGCCCTCCATGACCGGCATGCCCGCCTCGGGGCCGATGTCGCCCAGGCCCAGCACGGCGGTGCCGTCGGTGACCACGGCCACCGTGTTCCACCGGCGGGTCAACTCGTAACTTTTGTTCACATCCTTTTGAATCTCCAGGCAGGGCTGCGCCACGCCGGGGGTATAGGCCAGGGCCAGGGTGTCCTGGGTGTCCACCGGGGCGCGGGCGGTGATTTCCAGCTTTCCTTTGAGTTCGTAGTGCAGCTTCAGGGATTCTTCTGCGTAGTTCATAAAAAGCACCTCAACGATTGTGATTGTGTGTGCGGCGGGCGGGACCTGCCGCGCTTTTTCAGCCCGCGGTCAGCAGGCCGCCGCAGGCCGCCACCGCGGCCCGGGCAAGCACCGTGGTGGGGTCGATGGTGCGGCCGGGCAGGCCGTACATGGAAAAGGCAAGGGGCAATTCGGTGCAGCCCAGAATGAAGGCCCCGGCCCCCGCGGCCTGGAGCCGGGCCAGGGCGGCGCGGATGGCCGCGGTGTTGAAGTGGGCCTTGCCGGCCTTGACCCCGTCGTAGATCAGGGACATCACCGCCTGCTGCCCCTCGCCGTCCGGCATAAGCAGGTCCACCCCGCTGCCCGCGAACGCGGCCTGGTAGATACCGCTCTGAACCGTGCCGTCGGTGGCCAAGAGGGCCGCCCGGGTAAGCCCGGTGCGGCACAGCCAGCCTGCCGTGAGCCGGGGCATGTGGAGCACCGGCACGGACACGGCGGCGGAAACGTCCTTGTAAAAATAATGGGCGGTGTTGCAGGAGATGGCCAGCACCCCGGCGCCCGCCGCTTCCAGCCGGCAGGCGCTGGCCTGGAGCTGGGGGCGGGGGTCGCTGCCGCCGTGCAGGATGGCGGCGGTGCGGTCGGGGATATGGGTGTTGCTGTCGAGAATGACGTGGATGTTGTCCTGATCCTTTTTCGCCTGTGTGTTCTGAACGATCTTTTCCAGCAGGTCGGCCGCGGCCAGGGGACCCATGCCGCCGATGATACCCAGCGTTTTCATGGCCGTTTACCGCTCGAGCAGTTCTTTGGCGGAGATGCCGGGGGTGGTCATGGAATAGGGGTCCAGGATTTTTTCCAGGGTCGGCCGGTCCAGCACGCCCTTGCTCACGATCAGGTCTTCCACCGAAGCGCCGGTGCGGATGGCCTCTTTGGCAATGTTGGCCGCCGCCTCGTAGCCCAGGTGGGGGGTGAGGGCGGTGATGACGCCCACGCTGCCGTCCACCATTGCCTTGCACCGCTCCCGGTTGGCGGTGATGCCCGACACGCAGTTGTCTGTGAGGGTGTTCACGGCGTAGGTCAAAAATTCCACCGCGTGGGTGAGATTCCAGAAGATGATGGGCTCAAAGGCGTTGAGTTCCAGCTGCCCCGCCTCGGCGGCCATGGTGATGGTGAGGTCGTTGCCCATGATGTTGAAGGCCACCTGGTTGACCACCTCCGGGATGACGGGGTTTACCTTGCCCGGCATGATGGAGGAACCGTTCTGTTTGGGGGGCAGGTTGATCTCACCCAGGCCGCACCGGGGGCCCGAGGAGAGCAGCCGCAGGTCGTTGCACATTTTGGAAAGGTTCACCGCGCAGGTTTTTACCGCGCCGGACACCGCCACGAACCCGTCCAGGTTTTGGGTGGCGTCGATGAGGTCGAAGGCCTGGACAAGCCGCAGGCCCGACACCTTGGACAGGGTGGGCACGACCCGGCGCAGGTACATCTCGTCGGCATTGATGCCGGTGCCGATGGCGGTACCGCCCAGGTTTAAGCAGCGCATCTCGTCCTGCGCGCGCTCCAGGCGCGCAATGTCGCGGCGCACGGCCTCGCGGTAGGCGCGGAATTCCTGCCCCAGGCGGATGGGCACCGCGTCCTGCAATTGGGTGCGGCCCATCTTGATCACGTCGTCAAACTCGGCGGCCTTTTGCGTCAAAGCGTCGTAGAGACGCTCCAACTGGATCTGGGCCTTGATGAGGAGCTTGAGCACTGCCATTTTGCCCGCAGAGGGGAAAACGTCGTTGGTGGACTGGCCGCAGTTCACATGGTCGTTGGGGTTGACCAGCGAATAATCGCCCTTTTCGCCGCCCAGCAGCTCGATGGCGCGGTTGGCAATGACCTCGTTGGCGTTCATGTTCAGGCTGGTGCCCGCGCCGCCCTGGATCGGGTCCACGATAAAGGCGTCGTGCAGCTTGCCTGCGGCGATCTCGCCGCAGGCCTCCACGATGGCGTCCGCCACCTTTTTGTCCAGCAGGCCGATCTCGTAGTTGGCGATGGCGGAAGCTTTTTTGATCTCGGCAATGGAGTTTACAATCTCCGGGTGCATGGTCAGGCCGGTGATGTGAAAGTTCTCCGAGGCGCGCAGGGACTGCACGCCGTAGTAGACGTCGCGGGGGAGGGTGCGCTCGCCGATGGAGTCGTGTTCCACACGGAATTGCTTGTCTGTTTTCATAAGTAACCTCACGCAGCTTTTTTATAAATTGTGAACGGCCGCCCAGCCGCTTGTTTTGGGCTTGATTAAAGTGTACTGCGGTGTTATGATATTTTCAAATACCAATATTATTGTTTGTGAGATAGATAACAGACTATATCAGGAGGGCGCTCATGTTTCAGTCCATGCGCTATGTGTACGAGGTCTACCGGGAGATGAGCTTTTCCCGCGCCGCCAGGAATTTGTTTATCAGCCAGCCCTCCCTGAGCGCGGCTGTGAAAAAGGCGGAGGAACAGATCGGGTTCCCCATTTTTGACCGCAGCACCAACCCCATCCAGCTCACCGAGCTTGGGAAAGAATACATCCGCGCGGTGGAGATCATTATGGATGTGGAAAATGGGTTTGAGAACTACGTGAGCGATCTGGCCGAGATGAAGAGCGGCTCCCTGGTGATCGGCGGCACCAACTTTTTTGTTTCTTACGTTCTGCCGCCCCTGCTCAGCCGGTTTACCGCGCAGTACCCCCTGGTGCATGTGCAGCTGATCGAGGCCACCACGGCGGAGCTGACCGAAAGGCTGGGGGCGGGAACGCTGGACCTGCTGATCGACAACAACGTGCTGGACCAGGGGCTTTATGGCCGGAAAACGCTGCAGCAGGAGCATCTGCTGATGGCGGTGCCCGCCGGTTTTGCATCCAACGCCGCCGCGAAAAACTATGCGCTCACGGCTGCCGACATCAAGGCCGGGCTGCACCTGAACACGCGCATCACCCCTGTGCCGCTGCAGTATTTTAAAGAGGAACCGTTTCTTCTGCTGCGGGAGGGGAACGACACGCGGGAGCGCGCCATGAATATCTGCCGCGGCAGCCATTTTACCCCCCGGATCAAGCTGGAGCTGGAGCAGCAGATCACGGCCTATAACCTGTCCTGCTACGGCATGGGCATCTCGTTTATCGGCGACTCGCTGATCCCCAATGTGCCCGAGGCCGCAAACCTGCTGTTTTACAAACTGGACAACAGGGACGCCGTGCGCGAGGTGAACCTTTACTATAAACGGAACCGATACATTTCCAAAGCGATCCACGCGTTTTTGGACATGATCGGCTGAGGGGGATATAGAAGGAAATGGCCTGGGCCACAAGATCCTATAGATAAACAACTATACTACCTATAGGCAAAAAGCTGAGCGCCCCGCAGCGTGCGGGGCGCTCAGCTTTTTGTTGTGCCTGCGGAAGGAGCCACTGGGGGCGAAGGATGGTTTTCCCTGTTTTGTTAAGCGCCGGAAGCGGAAAGGTAATCGGCCGCGGAAAGGCCCGCGATCAGCCCCTCGCCCACGGCCTTTGCCACCTGCAGGGGCGCGCCGGTCACGTCGCCTGCGGCAAACACCCCGGGCAGGTTGGTGGCCATGGAGCGGTTCACCGTTACAAAACCGTTCGCCAGGCTGAGGCCGGGCAGCAAGGTGTCGGGCGCAATGGCGGCGCGCAGGATAAACACGCCGTCGGCGGCATGCTGCTGCCCGGCCACCCGGGCCCATTCCAGCTTCATGCCGCCGCCCACGCCCTGCAGGCTGCCGGGCAAAAATTCAATGGCCGCATCCAGCGTTTCGGGGCGTTTGGCCGCCACAAACCGCACCCGGCAGCCGATGGAGGCAAGGAAGTTCGCCTCGCCGGCGGCCTCGGGGGAAAGGCCCCACACCAGCACAGCCTTGCCCCGGTAGAGCATGCCGTCGCAGGTGGCGCAGTACGAAACGCCCCGCCCCAAAAACTCGGTTTCGCCCTCCACGGGCTTTGCCTTGGCCACGCCGCACGCCAGCACCACCGTGCGCGCCTCCAGAATATCGCCGCTGAAATTCAGCATGAAGTGGTCGCCCATGGGCAGGATATTCGCCACCCGCCCCGGTTCCGGGCGGATGCCCAGCTGCGCCGCGTGGTCCGCAAAGGCGCGCAGCATCCCGCCGCCGGAAAGGCCGGGCAGGCCAAGGTAATTGTCCACCCGCTCCGCTTTTTCCAAAAAGCCGGGCGCCGCGCCCAGCACCCGCACGCTTTTGCCCCGCTGATGCAGGTTGATGGCCGCCGAAAGGCCGGCCGGACCGCCGCCCACCACCGCGCAGTCGAGCATTTTTTGTTCCATGGATCGTATCTCCTTTTTTTGCGCCGCGGGCCTTGGCCGCGCCTTGCGTTTTTTCCATTATAACACGGGGCGGCCGGGCGGGGTGTGACTTTTGTCACAAAAAAGGGGGTGAGCTGCGCTCACCCCCGCTGTTTTTGTATCCCGTTGTATTTTTCTTTGGTGGCCGCGCCCCCCCGCAAATGCCGTTCTGCCTTGTTGCGGTCCAGCACCTGCTGTACCTCGCGGAACAGCTCCTGGTTTTGGCAGCGCAGCCGGGTGGTCACGTCCTTGTGCACCGTTGACTTGGAAATGCCGAACCGCTCGGCCGCCGTGCGCACGGTCGCGCCGGTAGCCACGATGTATTCGCCCAGGCGCACCGCCCGTTCTTCCGGGTTGCCCTTCATGGTCATTCCTCCCCGCTCAGCGTTTGTTACAAACTATGCGGGCAGGCGGGCGGATATGAGCGGGGCGGGCCGCGGGCGGCGGCTTTTAGGGTTCCGGAGTGGGGGAAAAGAAGCCGAGCTTGGCCAGCAGCGCCGCCTTTTCCCGGGCGGCGGCCAGCTCCTCATCGGAGCAGGTGATCCAATCGAAGGCCTGCAGGCTGCTTTTTGTGGCCTCGATGCGCGAGGGCAGCGCGCGCAGTTCTTTGAGGGTAAGGGGCTGGCCGGGGGCCGGCCCGCAGCCGGCGTCGATCCGCTGATACACCCCGGGTGCTACGCGCTCGAGGTAGCCGTCGAATTTGCGCAGGTTATAAATGGCGGTGCGCAGCGCGCTGCTCTGGGGCGGCAGAACGATGTGCCGCGCCTGCACGGCGGCCTTGATCTCGTCGAGCGTGTGGGGGCGGCCGTCGTCCAAAAGGGTGCGGACGAGCTGCTTGAGCTGGTCGATCTGAGACATGGCGAAGCTTCCCCCTTTCAGGCCCGTTGCCGGTCAGAGCCGCCCTGCTCGAGCTGCTGGGTGGTAACGCCCAGCGCCCGGGCAATGTCGGCCACGATCTGATAGGAAGGGCGGCAGGATACGCCGCTTTCCAGCCGTGCGAGCTGCGAGCGCGAGCAGTGTGCCCTTCCCGGTTTCGTGGACAGTAAAAATGAAGAAAAAACAGAAAGAAACGCAGGATATCTTGTCGTATCACACTCAGGCGGCGGGATGCTCAGACAAGGCACGCGCAAAGGCATCCGGAGGACGCCAGCCAATAGAGGAATGCGGGCGCACTGGGTTGTAAAAGGTCTCGATATAAGCGAAGACGTCTGCCATGGCTTGTGCCCTTGAGGCGAAATGGCGCAGATGGACGCACTCGCACTTGAGGCAGCTGAAGAAGTTTTCGGCCACGGCGTTGTCATAGGGATCGCCCTTGCGGGACATGCTTTGCCGGATGCCGAGGCTGGCGAGACGCTGACGGTAAGCGTAGGCGGCGTATTGGACGCCGCGGTCGGAGTGGAAGATGAGGCCGGGCAGAGGCTTGCGGCGCCGGACGGCCATGCCGAGGGCGGCGAGAGTGAGATTTGTGTCGATGCGGTCGGAGAAGGCGTAGCCGACGATCTGCTTTGTGCAAAGGTCTTTCACAACAGCGCAGTAGAGCCAGCCCTCGCCGGTGGGGATATAGGTAATATCGCCGACCCATGCGGTGTCTGGCTTGTCAAAGGAGAAGCGGCGCGCAAGGAGATTGGGCGCGATGGGGTGCGCGTGTCTTGAGTTGGTCGTGGCTTTGTAGGCACGCCTGCGCGTGGAGGAGATGTTCATCTCGTTCATCAGGCGGTGGATGCGCTTGCGCGAGCAGGAAAGCTGCGGGCGGATCAGGTGATACAGGCTGTCCAGCCCAAGGGCGGGATAACGCTGGTGCAGGCTCAGCAGCCGGCGTTTCAGTTCCTGATCCTTCTGCCGGCGCAAAGAGGGTTTGCGGCCCAGCCATTCGTAGTACCCGCTGCGGGAGACCTCCAGCAGTCGGCATACAAGTTCCACAGAGGCCCCCGCGCGGGCCGTACGGATGTACCGGTACTTGTCCTCTATGGTTTGGAAAGTATGCCGACGGATTTTTTTAGGATGTCAATGACCCCGTCTTTCTCTTCAAGCTTCTTGCGCAGTGCTCGAATCTCCGTCTCCAGTTCGCGCAGGCGTCTGGCGTCGCGGTTTTGGCGGTCAGCTTGCCCCGGCGATGGTGCGCCCGCCGCTTTCAGCCAGCTGCGCAGCGTGTCGATGCAGATGCCGAGTTCCGCGGCCACCTCCCGGCTGGGCCGCCCCTGCTCGGTGACCATCCGCACTGCCCCCGCCTTGAAGGCCTCATCGTAACGCGGCGGCGCTGGGTGCTTTCGTTCTTTGGTTGACATTTTTCATTACCCCTTTCCATTATACAGATTGTTTTTCTGTCCGGCAAATCGGGTATGGGGGCAGTACATGCTGCACAGTCTGACGCTGGACCGCCTGCAGGACGGAGCCTGGGAGCAGGACGAAACGCTGGCGAAATGCGTGCGCATGGCGCACTGCGCGCTGGCGGACGCCCAGCACGCCCAGGACACGGCCGTTCTGGCGGGCGGCAAAGTGACCAGTGAGAGCGTGGGCAAATGGAGCCGCAGCATCCAGCAGGATGACGAGCAATCCGGCAGCTTCGAGCGCCGCTGCCTGCGTATCGCCGCCCAATATATCCCCATCCGCAGCGGGCTGCTGTACCGGGGGGTGAGCGGATGCTGACGCCGAACGCAAGCTGCACGCTGTATCTGCAGACGGGGCCGGGGGCATACACGCGGGTGTATGTCCCCGCCTGCTTCTGGCAGGACGGAGAGGACGGCGTGAGCATCGTCATCCCCGGTGAACTGCCGGAGCAGTACAAGGGCGAAAAACGGGAAAAGGACTACGTGGTGCAAGGCGAGCGTATGGGCGAGGTCACGGACACACAGAGCAAGCGTGAGCTGCTTGCAGACAAGCCCCTGACCGTCAAAAGCCTTGTGCACTGTGCATTCGGCGGCCTGCCTCATTGTGAGGTGACGACGGAATGAGCATGCTGGAACTTGACGTCAAGCTGCCGGAGCTGGACGGCCTCGTGAAAGACCTGGGGCTTGAAGAAGGCGGACGCGCCCAGCAGCATCTTGTGAAAAATGTTGCGCGGCGCATCACCAAGTATGTGCCCAAACGCACATACAACAGCATTGAGAACGCCATCGCCCAGGGCCAGGAACCGGCCAACGGCCGCATCGTCATCCGCGGCCCGCATGTCAAGTATCTGTATTTCGGAAAAGTCATGGCCGGGCGCAAGCCGAAACACGTTACAAACAAAGATATCCGGTACACTACCACGTTCAATCGTCTTGCCGGTCCTTTCTGGCTTGAGCGCCTCATGGCCGCCGAAAAGGACCGGATCATTGAGGATGAACGCCGGAACATTTTAGGAGGACCATAATGGCTGTTTTAAACGACATCCGCGCGCTGTTCGCGCAGTGTCCCGCGCTGAAGGATCTGGAGGCGCGCACCGACCAGCTGGAGACGGATGCCGAGGGGTACGGGATCTTCCCGGCCGGTTCTGCCATCATCGAACAGGATATGCGTGGAGCGACCACATGGCAATACAACTTTATCATTGCCGCCACCCGCATGACTGCTGATGATATCATGCGGCTGGACAACTGCAACTTTATGGAAGAGCTGCAGGATTGGGTCCAGCTGCAAAACCGCAAGGGCGTCCCTCTTTCCGGGAACGGCCTTTCTTTTGTCTCAATTTCCGCCTCAAACGGAGCCTTTACAGATTGGGACGAAAATTTCCAATATGGCGTCTACAAAATTCAAGGCGCCCTCATTTACGAAAAGGAGTGACGAAGCATGCCTGGAACATATATAACCCCAAAGACATTCAACCGCCGCTGGTGGATCGACCTCAGCGCAAACGATTCGCCCCAATGGGCGGAGGTTGCCTCCGGCATCACATCCCGCGGCAACAGCATCAACGAACAGAGCCAGGAATACTACGACATGGCCGGGCGCGGCGTGGCCGAAAGCGAGGTCACAGGCGTGAGCGTGTCCCGTACCTTCACCGGTTTCCGCAGGTTTGGCGACGCCGCGCAGGACGCTGTCATGGACCGCCTGTACGATCTCGACAAGCGGAAAGTCAAGTTCATTGAGTGCTATGACAATATGGGCAGCGGCAAGCCCAACGGCCGGCAGGGCGAGGGCGTGCTGTCCATCACGGACGATGGCTCCGGCGACGCCCAAAACCGTGAAAACATCAGCTTCGGCCTCAAGATCCTTGGCACCCCGAAAAAAGGGACCGTCACCATCGGTGAGGACGGCACGCCCACGTTTCAACCCGAAGCGGCTGCGGCTTCCACCGAGGTGGCTGCGAAATGAGCGCGGGGTTCGAGTTTGCCAAAAAGCACGAGATCACCATTTGCGGCCGCGCATACCCGTGCGATATCTCGGACAAACGGATGCTGGAGGGCGTCACGCGGGATTTTCCCCGCGTGCTTCAGGCTGCGCAGGCATTCTGCGCGATGGACGCCAAGCTGAAGCCGGGCGGACCGGACGGCCGGAGCGCTTCCTCCATGGCGCAGGAGGCGCTGGAAAAATTTTCGGACGCCGTGTCCATGTGCCGCGCTTTCATCGAAGGCACGCTGGGCGTTGAAGAATACCGGGAGATCTTTGACGGCCGCCCGGAGAACATCAACGAACACATCAGCCTCTGTGCGTACATTTACGGCGAGGTCATGGAAGGACGCCGGGAGATCGTGGACCAGTTCCTGGTCCCGGAGCTGAAGGAGGCGGTTGCGAATGTATCCGGCGATTCTGGAGCTGCCGGACCAGATCCTGGGCCGAAAGGTGCCGACGGACTGGGCCTGGTGGATGAAGTATGTGGGAACGGTGCTGGCGTCTGACCTGACGCCGGAAGAACAGTTCGACGTTATCCTGCTCAATACATTCCGTGAAATACCACAGAACGAAGCCGGGCACTTCCAGGGAGTGCTCGACTTCTATTTTTGCGGCGATCCGCCCCGCGGGGATGAACCGGCCCCGCCGGAACGGCTCCTGGACTGGAAAAAAGACGCGCTGCGCATATGGGGGGATTTTCGCGTATACGCGGGCATCGACCTTTTCACAGCACGGATGCACTGGTGGCAGTTCATGTCCATTTTCCGCAGCCTGCCGCCCGAGAGCCAGATCAAGAATGCGATCTATTACCGCAGCGTGGACATGCGCGGAATATCCGACCCCAAAGAGCGGGAGCGGTATGCGGACATCAAACGCGCTGTGGCGCTGGACCCCGTAGATTACGAGGCCGAATACGACGCGGCCATGGCAAGGAGGGATATGTGTGCCGACAACAGCTTCGGATGACGGCGTCATCCTCGGCCTGAAATTTGACATCAGCCGCGTGAAGCAGACGCTGGAACAGGTCAAAAACATGGTGCAGGGCATGGCTGAAGATTCCGCGAAAGCCGTGGCCAAAACAGATGACGCACTGGAAAAAGCGCGGAAAAATGCTGAAAAGTGGAAGATTGAACCGACCACAAAGGGCATCGAGGAGGCGCAGAAAGAGCTGGATATCCTTAACGCCACGATCGTGAATCAGCAGAATGAGCTTTCCAACTGCGAGCGGGAGCACGAGCGCCTGGCCGATAAATACGGCGAGACCAGCAGCCAGGCTCTGAAGCTGGAAAAACGCATGCTGAGCCTTCAGGCCTCGATTGAGAAAAACACAAAAAAATCCGATGATTTCGGCGCGGCGCTGTCTGACGCACAGGACGTTATGGACGCTGCATCCGGTTCCGCTGAAGACCTTGAGAAAAACGCCAAAGGCGCGGGCAAGGGCATGGAGGACGGCGGCAAGGGCGCAAAGACATTCGATGTGGCCCTGGGCACGCTGGCCGGCAATGCGCTGAGCGCGGTGATCAGCAAGTGCGGCGAACTGATGGAGCAGACCAAGGAGCTGCGGCGCGACCTTTCTTTCCTGGAGCAAAACGCCAGGGATGCTGGCATGGGCATGGAACAGCTGCACAACAAGGCCGGTGAGCTCTATGCCATCACAGGCGACACCAATGAAGTGGTGGAGGCGCTGTCCAACATCCTTGCCACCGGCTTCAATGACGCGGACAAGGCGTATGAGGTCATCGACATGCTGGCGGGCGCGGTGGTCAAGTTCCCGGAAACTATGAAAATTGAATCCCTGGCCGATTCCCTGCAGGAAACCATCGCCACCGGCGAGGCCGCGGGCCAGTTCTCCGAGCTGCTCGGCCGCCTGGGCGTGGATGTGGAGAAATTCAACGAACGTCTGGGCCGGACACGCTCCGAGGCCAGCCGCCAGAACCTTGCTTTGCAGACGCTGCGCAAGGAAGGGCTGGACGAACTGTGGGAAAGCTACAAGGCCGGGAACTCCGATATGATCGAGGCCGAGAAGGCCAACTACAACCTGCAGCTGCGATATGTGGAGCTGGCGAAAAGCATCGAGCCCATCGAGACGAAAATTAAGACGACGTTCGCTCAGGTGCTGCTGGACCACGAAGACCAGATCCTGGCCATCGTGGACGCGGCAGGCGACATCATCGGCGTAGGTGCGGACGTCATCGGGTTTCTGTCGGAGCTGAATCCGGCGGTGGTGCTCGTCAGCGGCGGGCTTGCGCTGATCGCTGTAAAGGCGACGGGAACGGCCCTGGGCATGCGTATCGTGGCCACGGGCACTGCTTCAGCCACGAAAGCGCTGGCCGCCGCAGGGCCAACGGCAGCCGCGGCCGGCTCCCAGTTCGTCATGCTGGCGGCGGACCTGCTGATGGTGGGCGCTGCTGTATTCCTGGTGACTTCCGGTATCGCCATGCTGATCAGCGCGATCCGCGGCGTGCCCATGATCAACACAGGTACGATACAGGTGCCCAGCATGGGCGAGCTGCAGGCGCAGGTCGGCGGCGCGGGCTACGCCCGCGGCACTCGTTCCGCCACTCCCGGCTGGCGCTGGGTTGGCGAAAACGGGCCGGAGCTGATGCGCTTTGCGGGCGGCGAGGCGGTCTATACCGCCGAACAGTCCCGCGCCTTAATATCCGCGCAGGGCGGCGGCACCACTTTCGTGGACAACAGCCAGAACATCTTCAAGGTGGATGACATTGAAACGTATGTGGCCATCAAACGAATGCTCGAAAACGAGAAAATGACCGTCCGCATGGGACTGGCACGGCGGTAGAAAGAAGGCGTTGATACATGGGACAGTATACCGTATACTGCAACAGTTCACAAAATCTGAAGAATCTGTCCGGCGGTGTGGGTGAGCTGCGCATCGACAACCTGGGTGCAGACAAGGCGGACTGGGGCTGGCTGTTTTTTGATAAGTCTCCGGTGCCTTCCGGCGAGGTCCTTGATTCCGCATCCGTACTTGCAGTGTACTGCCATGCGCCGTACCCCCTCAGCCTGATCCTTGGTCAAATTGCAGGCCCGAGCTGGAACGGCCCCGAATGGAAGATTACCTCCGGCGGGGTAAGGGGCGCTGGCAATCTCTCGTGCCAGATCGGCATTACGACCGAGAACCAGACAGGCGCTGCCCAATTTTGGGTGGACGGCTCGGACCATGTGCCCTATGCGACGATCCAGACCCATGCGGGCAAGATAACGCCATCCGGCTATTCCCCAGCCAACACGACGATCAAAAAAGGATTTTACCATCGTTTTTCCTGGAATGTCACGGCGGAGAAACCCATCAATGGAACGCTCACCATAGCGTATTCGGACTTCAAGTATCGGGCAAAAGGCTCCGGCGCATGGACTTCCGTCCGTGTGCCCGGACCCAACACATACATTGACTTCGACACAGGGCTTGTTCCCAACGCTGCCGACCCCGGCATGGAGTGGGAGGTCGTGGTCACGTCCAGTTCCGGCGCACAGGCGAGCGGCGGGTATGCCACGGTGCAGTTCCAAAGCACGGCTGTCCGGCTGACAGATCTGACTCCTTCCAGCCGGGCCACGACCTACAAGGGCTTTGCCGTCAACTTTTCGTGGGGCCTGAGCTACACGAAGCCGGACGACCTGTCCGGCTCCATCCGGCAAGTATCGGCAAAGCTGCGCTGGAGGAAAAACGGTGCTCCGGCGTACACAGAATATGCCATCAACAACGCCACACAAGGCTACACGATCCCCGCGGGTGTGCTTCCCGCCGGGGACATCGACTGGCAGGTCGAGGTAACGGATACCAGCGGCGGGACCACTGCAAGCAGCTGGACCACCTTCAACAACAAGGAACTGCCGGTCACGCCCGCAGACTTGTATCCGGCGGACGGCGGCCGCGTGCTGAAGCACCAGGTCAACCGCTTCGGCTGGTCTGTCACAGCGGAGGGAGCCGAGGATGCGCCCGGCGAGATCGTCCAGACTTCGGCCGTGCTGCGCTACCGCACACAGGGACAGCAGGACGTCAAGAGTGTCACCATCAGCGGTGCGCAGACCTGGCACGACTTCCCGGCAAATACATTCACTGCGGACGATATTGAGTGGCAGGTAGAGGTGACAGCCAACACCGGCGCTGCAGGAGTCAGCGAGTGGATACATGTCAACACCCAGGACGCGCTGAGCACGCCTGTGTGCGTCTCCCCTGTGGGCGCTATTGTGGAAGATACTCAGGGCGTCACCTTCGTGTGGCGGCATGAGATATCCACCGGCACGGCGCAGACCGCCTACGAGCTGCAGACCAGCTCCAACATGGGCGGACAGTACACCACACTCAGCACCGCAGAGACCGACGCCTCCAGCTTCGCAACACCCGTCGGGCAGTTTGCACAGGGTACGCTCATGTGGCGTGTCCGTACCAAAAACGGCGATGGTGTGTGGGGCTCCTACAGCGCCGCGGCGACCATCATCATCCGCCGGGCTCCGGCTGTGCCCGTCATCGTATACACGGACACAAAACCGCGCCCCACCATCCGCTGGCAGTCTTCGGACCAGCAAGGCGTGCGTATCCAGATTGGGGACTACGACACCGGCTGGATGCACAGCACGGCCAAGGAGTTCCGCATGCCGTATTTTCTGCAGGACGGGACATACCCTGTGCAGCTGGCGATAAAGACAGTGTTCGGCGTGGAATCCGCTCCGGCTGTCGGCTCCATTACCGTTCTGAACGTTCCCGGGCCAACTATTGAAGCAGCTTTCAATGCCCGTTTAAGCGCCATTGAAATATCCTGGGAAACGGCCACCGAATACGCCGAATACTTCATACTGCGGGACGGTGTCCCCATTGCACGCTCAGCGGGCAGCGGGATCACAGACCGCCTGTGCACCGGAAAGCATGTGTATACTGTGCGTGGCGTCACGCCGGAGGGATACTACGGCGACAGCGCGCCCATCCACGCCTTTCTGGCAATCGAAAACGCCGTATTGGGGGCCGTTGAGGATGGCGCGCCCTGGCTGAAGCTGCGGCTGCGCCGGGGCGAACGCCCCGCACATGACGGAAGCTACAGCGCACAGGTGGACTACGTACACTACTACGGCCGTACAAAACCCGAGCCGTATACATGCGGCATGGAAGACGCCAGCCACGACTTCGCTTTCACGCTCCGGGACGCCGCACAGATGGATGCCCTGCGCGGCCTGCTGGGCTCTGCCGTAGTTTACAAAGACTGCTGGGGCGATGTTGTGATCGGGGTGCTGGGAAACATCCAGGCGGCCCATGGCCGCGCACGGGATGTACAGTTCACGGTTGTCGAGACAGATCACAGGCAGGAGATCAGCTATGAGTAACGTATCGGTGGAATATCTTGTGCTGCGGGATAACGTGGAGTTTTCACGGCTTACCGCGTTCAAAGGCGGCGGCGCGGCCATTTCAGTGACGGCGGACGCTGCGGTGAAATGGGCGCTCAGCGGCAAGTTTGCGCAAAACAGCGCCGTCAACTACCTCACGGACGTGATCCAGCCGGTCCTCACCATCGACGGCGTGCGACGGCCGCTTGGCAAGTATATCCCTACCGATGCATACACGGAACACGACGGCATGCGGCCTGTGGTGAGCCTTACAGCCTATGACCTGACCTATCTTGCCATGTCCTCGAAGATAGAGACGCGGCTGCATCTGGCAAAGGGTACGCTGTACACGGCAGCCATCCAGGCACTGCTGGTCGAATCCGGCATCATGGATTTTTTCGTGGAGGCAAACACCGCCACGCTGCAGGCGGACCGGGAGGACTGGGAGCCGGGCACAGACCGCCTCACGATCATCAACGCCCTGGCGGCGGAGATCAACTACAACAGCATCTGGATGGACGGCGGCGGCACAGTACACTGCAGTGCGTTCCGCATGCCGTCCGCGGATGCGATATCCGTGACGTATCGGGATGGTGAGTATTCCATCCAATACCCTGAGTGGACGCAGGCGGTGGATCTGTTCGACCATCCAAACGTCTTTATCGCGGAAGTGGATAACCCGGATCTGGAGACGTCCATGCGGGCCGTATCGGTCAACGACAGGCCGGACAGCGTTTTCTCCACCGTGAACCTGGGACGGCGGGTCGTGTCCTATGAGAAGCTGGACAACATTGCATCTCAGGCGGAGCTGCAGGCATATGCGGACAACAAGCGGTTTAAAAGCCTGCAGTCCACGGAGACCCGCACATTTTACACCGGCCCCAGCGGGCGGCACGCTGTTTTTGACCTGGTGGAGCTGGTGCGGGATAGTGAGAGCACGCTGTACGAAGAGACAGGCTGGCGGTTGGAGCTGGAACAGCCGTACAAAATGACCCATACAGGAAAGAGAGTGGTGTATCTATGATCCTGGAGACGTATCAGGAGCAGCAAGCCATCGTACAGCCAGACCCGCCCGGCCAGTCCTTCGCCACGGTGGGTACTGTATACGAGGACGGCATCGCGCTCATCTTCAACGGGGCGGAAACGGAAAGTCTGAAGCATTACAAGTGCAACACGGCCGTGCGGTTCGCTGCCGGCCAGCGTGTGCGGATCATTGAGGACAGCGGCACCTATGTGGTGGAATATCCGGTGGGCGCGCCTGCGCAGAGCATCTACGCGGACAGCGCCGCACGGGCCGCCTATGCATCCGAGGCGGGATATGCGGAATCCGCCGGAAAAGCAGCGACGGCCACAAAGGCAGACACCGCCGCTAGCGCGGGTTCGGCGGATACGGCGAAAAGCGCTGAGACTGCCGAAACTGCAAAGAGCGCGGAGAGCGCAGAGACTGCGGCTCAAGCTGAGAATGCAGCCGCAGCTGAAACGGCTAAAAACGCAGATTTTGCAACACGGGCCGGACAAGTGGACAACCTTGCGGGAAACTATGCGGACCTTGTGTTTTCCTACAGCACCCAGGGGACTTTGCTTGTCCGGACTACAAGGGACAGCCAATGGACCAAACTCACCGGCTCCGTTGTCTGAACAATTTCTTGGAGGTTCTTATGGCTATTTCGATTGAGTTCAAAGACAAATATGTGTACTTTGGGCCGGAGGCTGGCCTGCATACACAAGGCGAAGCACGCGCGGAGGTCTACGATGTCACCGGCCCACGCTATCACGACGGGCACGACCTGTCCGCGATGACCTGGTATGTGCGCGCTTCCCATCCGGACTATATGACCCTTATAAACAAGCAGCTGGGGGTTTCCGTAGATCCCGACAATGAAGGGCAGATTATTATTACCTGGCCTGTGGAGGCGGATTTCACTGCGTATGCCGGACAGTTGGATGTGCAGTTTGTGGCCAAGTCCTCCACGGGTGAGGAAATCATCAAGCTGCAGTCGAACGGCTTGCAGTTTGCCGCCAGCGTCGAGGGTACTGCTGTGCCTCCGAAAAATGTGTTTGAGAATACGCTGGAACAAATGCAGGGGCTTCTAGACAACGCCGAAAATGCCGCCGCGCAGAGCGCTGCGGATGCATCGCGCGCAGAAGATGCACAGGATGCCGCCGCACAGAGTGCACAGCAGGCGCAGCAGGCACAGCAGGCGGTGGCTGGGGATGTGGAACAGGCTGCTGTACTGGTGGAGCAGATCGAGGGCGATGCCGAAGCGGCAGCTGCGAGCGCTGCAGCGGCAAAGGCGTCTGAGAATGCCGCGGCCGCCAGCAAGAACGCTGCGGCAAGCAGCGCGTCTGAAGCAAAGACTTCAGAAACCAATGCTGCATCCAGTAAAACCGCGGCGGCGAACAGCGCTGCCGCTGCCGCCACGTCGGAAACGAACGCGGCCTCCAGCAAGTCCGCCGCAGCAAACAGTGCAGCTGCGGCAAAGACCTCTGAGACCAATGCAGCCTCCAGCAAGACCGCAGCGGCAAATAGCGCCGCCGCTGCCGCACAGTCCGAGGCAGCAGCTGAAGCTGCCGCGCAGCGGGCGGAGGACGCTGCCGAAACTGTTGATATGTCCAATTACCTGCAGAAAAATGGCGATGGCGCGGCGGTAACGGTTCCCTTCACCGCTCCGGCGTCACTCCCTGCATTGCCGTCTTCTCCGGCAACGCTGGAGGCTCTGATGACCATGCTGGCAAGCATGAGGAACCGGCTCTCTGCGCTGGAAGAAAGCATGCCGGGCATCGGGGAGTGGTGGTACTCGCCGAATGTTATCACCTACACGGGCGGAGTAAACAGCAAGGCCTTCGCCCGCGTCAATTTCAATGATGATCTCAGTAAAACCGTATACGCAGTGCTCTATGCTAAAATCGGTGATTCACTCAGTTCCGGCGCGGCAGACGGCTTTTTTAACTGCAAAAAATTGGCTGAACGCTTCCCGTTAGCTTACGGTGCTAATTTTTTACTCCTCAGAACGGGCGGAAACACCACGCATACACAAGCAGAAAATGAGGTGGCGGCACACGGGCATGAGTGGGTGGGCTGGGCTGGTTCCAGCAGTTCGGGAGGTACATATACGGGGCTTGGAGGGTTTAAAGGTGACGGTTGGGACACAGTCAGCGGAAGTTGGCCGACTTATGAAGGAGGGACAGGAATCAAGCGTACTTCTGCGGCCAAGCCTATGGACATTATGAATCCGTATATAGGCCAAAATATCATAGTGCGCGCACTATGATATTCTGTGCGAAATATGGAGGCAGTGTTGATATTGCCTGTCCGTATAGATCATCGCCCTGCTGATCCAACGGTACTCCACCGTAGCCCGCACCGTGGGAATCCCAAACCCCAATAGACCATTGCTCAGCGGTGCGGGATACAAACGTAATTGCGCTTGCTGGCAGATTGTGAGCGTGTATTGTTGCTTGCGCCGTACCGCCCCAGCTGCGCAGCGCAAAATTAGCACCGTAAGCATGTGGTCTTTACAAGGCTCGCACTACGATGTTTTGCGCAAGGTAGGGCGGTAAGGTGTTGTGACTTTTCCCTTCTCCAAAAGCAAGTTTGATTACTTTTACCGAACTTGTGCCAGAGACCTTCGAGCCACCGTCGCGATATGCTGCATTGTTCCCTGTAGCAGAAAACACGCCGCCAACCGAAGCAATAGTCGTGCCCTCTTCAGACCAATGTGGCGTGATCGTTCCAGAGATTACAGGAAGCTCACCAATACTGAGTTTATGATCTTTTTCACCTCCCACAGCCCCGCGCTGAAAATTAGCACCGTAAGCGTGCGAGCCTTACAAAGCCCGCACCACGATGTTTTGCGCAAGGTAGGGCGGCATATGGCCGGCAGCGCTTATAGTATGGTGATGCGGTTCTCCCTCGCCAGATGAATCTGTACTCGCATTAGGCCCATGTTCACTTGAGCCTGCAATACCGGGTCCGAAGTAAGAATTACCTTGGCTGTTCGGGTTCGTTGCATAGTAGTGCACATGCGGGCCATTTTGTGAGCTGGTAAGTCCTGTTTCGCCAGTATTACCGCCGTGATTGTGTGTTGCGCTGCCACCCCAGCTGCGCAGCGCAAAATTAGCACCGTAAGCGTGCGGGTCTTACAAAGCTCGCACGATGATATTTTGTGCAAAGTAGGGCGGCATGTTATTATGCGGTTCGCCTCCGCCTAGAGTACGTGTGGCCCATTCAAAGGTGACACGATATCCGTTTTCACCGCCGAGCAATACTTCTGCACCGGAATCGCTGAGGACAATGAAGCGGTCGCCGTTTTGCGTACCGAATTGATGCACGGGGAGTTCCTGAAGTGTCAGCATATGGGCAGCTTCTCCACCAATTGACCTCAAGGGAAAATTAGCACCGTAAGCATACGGGCCTTATAAGGCCCGCACAATGATGTTCTGAGCAAGGTAGGGGTTTGTAATATCCATCGCTTGACCGCCACCACGATTCCCTACAGAAATATTCACAGGCTTTGTGTTGTTAGTAGTTGGCTCTATGAGCACGGACACTGTTGAGGCACCAGAGCTTGCGTCCCAGGTGTACACTCCATTTCCATTCGTTACCGGATGGTTGTGCGCAACGAGTTCATTTAAAGTCATGAGATGCTTGAAGCTGCCACCTGTAGCCCCGCGCTGAAAATTAGCACCGTAAGCAAGCTCAATTCCAAAATCCTGACATGCAAAAAAACGTTCTCTATAATTATGAAAAAATGTTATGGAGGGCGAAGCTATGAGTGCAAAAAAGCTAAAAAAGATTGCTGTAACCATCGGTTTTAAAGCCGATAATACCCCTATTAAAAAGGCATTTTATGGCCGTTCAACGGCCCAGGCAAAAAACCGCGCAGAGCGATGGCTGGAAAGCCATGGCACGCCGGAGAAGCAGGCCGACATACTCACCCTGGGCGGTTGGGCCGCCCGCTGGCTGAACGTGTACAAGAAGCCGGACGTCACGCCCACCGCTTATACGACCACTTATGAAATAACAGTGCGGCGGCACATTCTCCCGGCACTGGGGAGCTGCGTCATGATGGATATAACCCCCATGGACATCAAGGCGTTCTATAACAGTGTATCTCACCTGTCAAAGTCTGTCTGCAGCAAAATTAAAATGTGCCTCAACGGGATATTTGATACAGCGGTCGAGAATGGCCTGTGCGAGCATAATCCGGCCCACAAGGTAAAAATCGAGAGCACAGCTACACCGCGTGTCAAGGAGGTGTTTTCAAATGCAGAAATCGAGATCGCCTCCGCCTGGTTCCTTCAGACCATGCCGGAGGTGGTCCTGGCGCTGGAAACCGGCGTGCGCCGGGGCGAACTACTGGGTTTTTTCAAGTCGGATTTCGACACCCGACGGCATGTTTACAGCGTCGCCCGCACCGTGCGAAAACCTCGCGGACAAGCCCCGGAGACAGCCGCACCGAAGTCTTTGAGCTATCGCACAAATCCTCTGTCAAACCGCGCTCTGCAAGCTGTGGAACTGCTGCGGCAGAGATATCCAGACAGCCCATATCTGATTCCGGGCCCGGATGGCGGGCTGATGCGCCCGGACACCTGGAGCCGCAGGCTCAAGACGGAAATGGACCGGATGGCACAAAGGCATGAAAACATGCCGCGCCTTACAGCCCACGAGCTGCGGCACACACATGGGACCTATCTGCGCCGCCATGGCGTGGATATTTATAGCATCGCAAAAGTTCTCGGGCATAAGGACGTGGAAGTCACAGCCCGCATCTATGTACACAATGAATTACACGAATTACGCAAGGCGCTGCGCTGGATGCAGCGCCGAAAACCCTTGCAGTCCGTCCCGGCTGCTTAAACTTTTGTTTTGGAGGTTTATTGAAAGATGGATGCTGAAAAAGTATTAATCGACGAAGAGGGCGCATCCGAAGAGATGGGCGCGCTGCTAAAAGAAGAACTGGAGGGGCTGAAGAATGAGTAAACTTGTCGTTGTGCTCGATCCAGGGCATACCCAAAACTATAACAAAGGCGCCGCTGCAGACTATTACGAGGGCAACATGACCCTCGACCTTGCACAGCGTCTCAAGGTGGAACTGGAAAAATACGGTGCAGAGGTGTATCTGACACGTACCACCGCCACGCAGAACCCCTCTCTGGACGCCCGCGGTAGACTGGCGATAACGAAGGGTGCAACGCTCTTTCTGAGCCTGCACAGTGACGCAAGCGGCAACGCTGGGACTTCCTGGGTGACTGTGATTCGCAGCCTTAAACGCCCTAATTCCGCAGTCCTGGGCCGGAAGCTGGCATCTACAGTGGCCGGGCTTATGGGTACGAAGCTGTCCAGCTATTCCGGCGCGTCTGGCGGCGTTTGGACCCGCAAATATCCGGGCTACAGCTCACTGGACTATTACGGTGTGATTCGTGCAGCTGTGGCTTCCGGCAATGTGCAAGATGTTTTCCTGCTGGAGCATGGCTTCCATACTAACCCCAAAGACTGCGCGTTTTTGGACAACTCGGCCCGACGGGCGGAGCTGGCTGTGGCTGAAGCGCAGGTGATTGCGGAGCACTACGGCCTGACCGCTGCTGATCCTATGGCTGGCCTTCCGTCTTATAAGCTCGGTTCGGTCTCCCGCGGCGATGCTGAGCGCGTGCTCGCCCTGGCAAAAGATATGGGCGTGCGCTGCATGGGTTCTTTCACAGTTGGCCCCATTTCCGGCGGCGACGCCGCACGCCTGCAGGCTTTGGCCCAGGAGATCGGCGTGGCCTGTTCTAAAGTTTGAATATTTTTATTTCGGAGGTAGTTTATGCAGACAATCGTACTTATTCTTATACTGGCGATCACTGTTGAGGCGCTCATCCAGTATGTGAAGACTATTATTAAAATGCTGGAAGACAAGCAGTACAAAACCTTTGCCACGCAGGTGGCGGCCATCTTGATCGCTGTCTTCATAAGCTTTGCGGCGGGCGTGGATGTGTATTCCCTCGTCGGCATTTCGTTCGCAGTCTCCTGGCTGGGGACGTTGCTCACCGGCATTGTGATTTCGCGCGGCGCAAACTATACAAGTGACTTCATCAAGAGAATTCAGAATCCCGACTTCGGAGAAATTGTGCTGGAAGATGTAGTGGATACCGTTGACGAATCGGCCAAAGTATCGACACATACCAGCAGCGTTCCTCCCAATGCGTGACAGAGGATACAAGTGAAAATGTAGTGATTCATCTGATCGCCCACAATTATATAAGGTGGATTGCTATGAATAGTCCAATCGGTTGGATCGGCGGCAAACGCGCCCTACGTCAAGAGATTATTGCGCTCTTCCCGCAGGACGGTGTGGGCCGTTATATCGAGGTGTTTTTTGGTGCTGGATGGGTGTTTTTCGGACGTGAAAAACGTCCCGGCCAGCTCGAAGTCATCAATGACAGAAACGGGCAGCTGGTCAATTTATTCCGGTGCATCAAATATCACAGAGCTGCCCTCCAGGAAGAGCTGGAGTGGCTTGTTTCCGCGCGTGAGATATTCTTCACTGCCATGGATCAGTTGAATACTGATGGGCTCACAGATATTCAGCGGGCGGCACGGTTTTTCTACGTGCTCAAAAATTCGTTTGGAAATAACCAAAAAACCTTTGCAACTTCGGGCAAGGGAGTCGGATGTTCTATTGACTATCTGAAGCAAGTGCAGCTCCGGCTGAAAGGCGTCAAAATTGAAAACCGTGATTTTGAACCCATTTTGAAAACCTATGATCGGCCGGATGCCTTATTTTATCTGGACCCTCCATATCTTGGAACTGAGAAAAACTATGAAGGTACGTTCGGATGGAAAGACCACTTGCGGCTGGCCGCAAATCTTAAAGAGCTCAAGGGCCGGTTTGTGCTTTCGTACAACGACGATCCGCGTATTCGGGAGTTATATGACTGGTGTGATATAAAAGCCACTGCACGAAGGGAAATATTGTCCGGAGTTGGGAAAAACCAAGGTTTCTTTAAGGAAATAATCATCCGTAATTATTAACATCGCCTTGTACGATATTCGTACTTTTAGTCCGTATATCGGATAATAAGAACGAAATCGCGTATTATAATACGCGGGGCGATCAGATGATCAAAAACCATCTGTCAAAATTGCTCGGTGAGCGTCGGTGGACACAAGCGGATCTTGCTAGAAAGACGGGCATACGAAGAGCCACAATCAATGAACTTTACAATGAACTAACGGACCGGGTAAACTTGGAGCATCTTGATCGTATTTGCGAGGTGCTCGAGTGTAACGTTTCAGATGTTTTAGAGTATGTCCCAAATCCACAGCGCAAAACGGGCGCAGACCTGATTGTCGAAGAGCACGGCAACAGGCACAAAAAGCCTAATTTTTAGGCATTAAAAAGGGCGTTTACAAGGCATTAAAACCTTCGTAAACGCCCTTTTTGTTTTTGAACTTTTGTTGCAAAATCGCAACACGCTTTTCTCATTCTTTATGAAAAGTTTTCTCATTCTTTTTGAAAAGCAACAAGCGTGAAGGAATCCCTCTTCACTTGAAACTCATTGTAGCAGTTCCCGATAAAGGTGTTGCGGCGCAGCAGATGCTCGTCCGTTCGCCACTGGTAGAGGATGTCGTTGCGCTCCACGGGGGAGCAGATGGTGTCCAGCATATAGCTATAGCTCTGGGAGTGGACGCACTCCTGAAACGCCTGAATGGACAGGCAGAGATTGACCTCGTTGGCGGTGACATACGCGCCGATGTTGGGCAGATTCGCCGTCTGGATGGAGTCCAGAAAGACGAGAAAGCTTAAAATTTTGTCGTAGGCCATGCGCTCGGCCGCCAGCAGGCGGGGATAGTCCTTCACATCCTGCGAGAGATTGATCTCCTCCGGAATCCAGAAGTTGTTCATGGCCTGCCGGTACCAGTCGCTGACCCACGGATACTTCATGTTGTTGAAATCGTTGAGGTTTGTTGTGTTGCCGCCGATCATACGCCGCAGGCGCACGTCGATGTCACCCTCCGGATTAAAAAGTGGCTTTTTCTTCAGTTCTGCCATGGTACTGCTCCTCCCTATGACGCGCAGCTTTCGCAGTCCTCCACCTCAAGGGACTTGCTGCGGATGTAGTAGATCGTCTTGACGCCGCTGCGCCATGCATCCAGATACAGTGCCAGTACCTGCCGCATGGTGTAGTCGTTGGTGATATACAGGTTCATACTCTGCGCCTGATCGATGTGCCGCTGGCGCACGCCTGCGGCTCGTACCGACCAGCTTTGGTCGATGAGGTGAGCCGCCTTATAGTACCACCAGGTATCCAGCGACAGCTCCGGGGCCACGCGAGGCAGGATGCTGCCCTTCTTCTCCTCTAAAAAGAAGCGCCTCATGACCGGGTCGATCCCAGCCGTAGTGCCGGAGAGGATGGAGGTGCTGGAGGTCGGGGCGACGGCCAGCAGGTAGGCGTTGCGCATCCCCTGCGCTGCCACCGTGTCCGCCAGTGCCCGCCACTTATCGGAGGTGTAGCCCCTCTTCTCAAAATACGCGCCGGTCTGCCAGTCGCTGCCCTCAAAGAGCGCATAGCATCCCTTTTCCCGTGCCAGTGCCGTGTCCGCCCGGATGGCGGCATAATTGATGCGCTCAAACACCGCGTCGGCGAAGGCAAGATGCTCCTCGCTCTCCCAGCGGATGCCGCGCTTTGCCAGCATGTGGTGATAGCCGCTGACGCCAAGTCCAATGCTGCGGTATTTGTGGTTCGTGAGCCGGGCGTATTCCAGTGGGTAGAAGTTCAGGTCGATGACGTTGTCCAGTGCCCGCACCGCCGTCTCCACCGTGCGCTCCAAGTAGGCATCGTCCTCCACGGGAAGATTTCCGAGGGAGAGGCTGGCCAGATTGCAGACCACGAACTCGCCGGGGCGGGTGACCGTCACCACCACCGTATCGCCGTTCTCCGTCCGCACCGAGGTGCTGATATGCTCGATGGGCGCCATATTCTGGGCGATCTCCGTGCAGAGGTTGGAGCAGTAGATCATGCCCGCATGGCCGTTGGGGTTCATGCGGTTGACGGCGTCGCGGTAAAATGCGAAGGGCGTGCCGGTCTCCACCGCCGAGCGAAGCACCAGCCGCACGATATCCTTGACAGTGACGGTGCGCTTTTCGATGCGCGGGTCACTGACGCAGTCCAGATACCGTTTCTCCCACTCCTCGCCCCAATAGTCCTCCAGCGCGTAGCCCTTGATGGTGAGGATATCGTGGGGACACATGAGATGCCACGGCGCGTCAAGATTTTTCTCCGCCAATTTCCAGAACAGATCGGGATAGCACACGGCAGGAAACACGTCGTGCGCCTTCATGCGATCGTCGCCGTTGTTGGTGCGCAGCTGCAAAAACTCAGGGAGATCCTTGTGCCACGCATCTAAGTAGACCGCCACTGCGCCCTGCCGCATACCCAGCTGATCCACGGCGACGGCAGTGTCGTTCACCAGCCGGATCCAGCGGATGACGCCGCCCGCCGCCCCCTGAAAGCCCCGGATGGAGCTGCCGGTGGCCCGTACCTTGCCGAAGTACAACCCCATGCCTCCACCGAACTTGGACACCTTGGCAAAATTGTCAACGGAGCGGTAGATGCCGTCCAGACTGTCCGGCACCGTGTCGATAAAGCAGCTGGAAAGCTGGTGATGGGGCTTTCGTGCGTTGGACATGGTGGGGGTGGCCATGGTGACCTCCATGCGGCTGAGCATATCGTAAAACCGCCTGACCCAGTCCATGCGGCCGGAGGCCTCGTTCATGGCAAGGTGGAGCGCGATGCCCAGGAACATCTCCTGCGGCGTTTCCAACGGCTCACGGCTGCGGGACTGGATGACGTATCTCTTGAGCAGCAGGTCAAGGCCGGAATAGGTGAACAGTGTGTCCCGCTTCGGGCATAGAAAGCCCTCCGCCGCATCGATCTCCTCACGGGAATAGCGGGCGAGGATATAGTCGCCGTACAGCCCCTTATCCGTCAGATAGCGGAGCTTTTCATACAGGCCTTTCACACCGCGCTCTGTCCACCGCGAGGCATTGCGCTTGGAAAAGGTGTGATTCAAAAGCCGTGCCGCGATGAACTCCCATTTGGGCGCCTCCACCGTGGTCAGCTCCACCGCCGCCTTGGTAAGGGCTTCCATTTTCGCTTCCATGGTCATGGCGGGCTTGCAGAAGCTCTCAAATTTCAGCTGCAAGGCGCTGAGGGGATAAACCTCTTCCTCGAAATCCTTCTGGATCTGCCGTAGGACGTCCTCAAGGGCATCATCCCCCACCTCGCGGGCGAGGTCTGCGCGGACGCGGCGCAGGGCGGCGCGCTTTTCACGGTACAAAATATATGCCTTTGCCACCTCATAGTGTCCGCACTCCATGAGTACGCGCTCCACCTCATCCTGTACACGCTCTACGGTCAGTCCACCGTTTTCCGGCAGGCGCTTAAGGACAACCGACAGCATTTCATCGAGCACCCGGTCGTCTATCTCCTGCCCTTGGCTGAAAAATGCCTTTTTCATGGCGTTCAGGATCTTTTCTTCTTGGAACGGGACAACTTCGCCCGTTCGTTTTCTGATATTCATCGGCGACCTCCTTTACATCAACTATCAATTTGCTCCATAACATCAAAATGGTTTTTCTCATACCGGATGAGCCCGTCCCGCTGCATGAGGGACAGCTCGTTGGAAAGCGCGCTGCGCTCTACGCTGAGATAGTCCGCCAGCTGCTGGCGGTTGTAGGGAATATCAAAGGAATAGCTGCCGGTGCGCTTGATACACTCCGAAAAGTAGGACAGCAGCCGCTTTCGAATGGACTTGGGGCCGGTGTGCAGCACCCGGCGGGAGAGCTGCAAATTTTTCTCCGAGCAAAGCGTCAGCAGGTTCCGCACAAGCCGTACATGGCGCGGGCAGACATTGGCGCAGGGTTCCAGTACTCGCCTGATATTCAGCAGCAGCGCTCGCGTATCCTCGGCGGCGGTCACGTTGACCATCAGCGGCTCGCCCGGCACGCAGGCGTACGCCTCCGCAAAGACGCCGCCGGGGCCGATGCTGCTCAGGACGCTGTTATTGCCCCACACGTCTCCCATTTCAATGATGACCCGGCCGGAGAGCACCACGCCGATCTGCTCCGTGGCAGTCCCCTCCGGGAAAATAATCTCGCCCTTTTGAAAGGCGTGCTCCTTCGCGTGCAGGCAACCGAGCATTTCCTCAATGTCCGACGGCTCCATTCCGCGAAAAAGCCGTGTGTTTGCTAAATTGATCTGCATATTTTTTTGCCTCCGTGTTGGTGTGCCAACGGACTTTCATAAATTATGATAGTAGAATAAAATCACAAAGTCAAGAGAAACCGCAAGGGGGTATCAAAATGATTCGAAGGATCATCCAGATCAATCAGGAAAAATGCAACGGCTGCGGCGCCTGCGCCGCCGCCTGTCACGAGAGCGCCATCGCCATGGTGGACGGCAAGGCGCGGCTCATGCGGGACGATTACTGCGACGGTTTGGGCGACTGCCTGCCCACCTGCCCCACCGGGGCCATCACCTTTGTAGAGCGGGAGGCGGCGGCCTATGACGAGCAGGCCGTCATGGAAAACAAACAGCGTAAAATGCAGAAAGCGGACATGACCCTGCCCTGCGGCTGCCCCGGCAGCCAGTCCCGGAATATTCAGCGCGCGGCCGCGCCCGCCGTGGAAACGCCGCAAGCCCAGCAGACGAGCCGCCTTTCCCAGTGGCCGGTGCAGATCAAGCTGGTGCCGGTGAACGCGCCGTATTTCGACGGCGCGCGGCTGCTCATCGCCGCCGACTGCACCGCCTACGCCTACGCCGCTTTTCACGAGAGGTTCATCAAGGGACACATCACGCTGGTGGGCTGCCCCAAGCTGGACGGCGTGGACTATTCCGAAAAGCTGACGGAGATCATCCAGAATAACGACATCAAGAGCGTCACCGTCGTCCGCATGGAGGTGCCCTGCTGCGGCGGGCTGGAGCTGGCGGCGAAAAAGGCACTCCGGCAGAGTGGGAAGTTCATCCCGTGGCAGGTGGTCACCGTCACGGTGGACGGCCGGCTGGTGGAAGAATAACAAAATTGTGCCCTTCCCGGTTTCGTGGACAGTAAAAATGAAGAAAAAACAGAAAGAAACGCAGGATATCTTGTCGTATCACACTCAGGCGGCGGGATGCTCAGACAAGGCACGCGCAAAGGCATCCGGAGGACGCCAGCCAATAGAGGAATGCGGGCGCACTGGGTTGTAAAAGGTCTCGATATAAGCGAAGACGTCTGCCATGGCTTGTGCCCTTGAGGCGAAATGGCGCAGATGGACGCACTCGCACTTGAGGCAGCTGAAGAAGTTTTCGGCCACGGCGTTGTCATAGGGATCGCCCTTGCGGGACATGCTTTGCCGGATGCCGAGGCTGGCGAGACGCTGACGGTAAGCGTAGGCGGCGTATTGGACGCCGCGGTCGGAGTGGAAGATGAGGCCGGGCAGAGGCTTGCGGCGCCGGACGGCCATGCCGAGGGCGGCGAGAGTGAGATTTGTGTCGATGCGGTCGGAGAAGGCGTAGCCGACGATCTGCTTTGTGCAAAGGTCTTTCACAACAGCGCAGTAGAGCCAGCCCTCGCCGGTGGGGATATAGGTAATATCGCCGACCCATGCGGTGTCTGGCTTGTCAAAGGAGAAGCGGCGCGCAAGGAGATTGGGCGCGATGGGGTGCGCGTGTCTTGAGTTGGTCGTGGCTTTGTAGGCACGCCTGCGCGTGGAGGAGATGTTCATCTCGTTCATCAGGCGGTGGATGCGCTTGCGCGAGCAGGAAAGCTGCGGGCGGATCAGGTGATACAGGCTGTCCAGCCCAAGGGCGGGATAACGCTGGTGCAGGCTCAGCAGCCGGCGTTTCAGTTCCTGATCCTTCTGCCGGCGCAAAGAGGGTTTGCGGCCCAGCCATTCGTAGTACCCGCTGCGGGAGACCTCCAGCAGTCGGCATACAAGTTCCACAGAGGCCCCCGCGCGGGCCGTACGGATGTACCGGTACTTGTCCTCTATGGTTTGGAAAGTATGCCGACGGATTTTTTTAGGATGTCAATGACCCCGTCTTTCTCTTCAAGCTTCTTGCGCAGTGCTCGAATCTCCGTCTCCAGTTCGCGCAGGCGTCTGGCGTCGCGGTTTTGGCGGTCAGCTTGCCCCGGCGATGGTGCGCCCGCCGCTTTCAGCCAGCTGCGCAGCGTGTCGATGCAGATGCCGAGTTCCGCGGCCACCTCCCGGCTGGGCCGCCCCTGCTCGGTGACCATCCGCACTGCCCCCGCCTTGAAGGCCTCATCGTAACGCGGCGGCGCTGGGTGCTTTCGTTCTTTGGTTGACATTTTTCATTACCCCTTTCCATTATACAGATTGTTTTTCTGTCCGGCAAATCGGGTATGGGGGCATGGGCTTTGTGCCCGGCGAGGAACTGACTGTGTATGGTTATCCCTGCCAGCGGTTTTCCGTTGCCGTGCCGGATGGACCGCTGGGCTTAAAGAGAGCGGCTATATGAAAGGATTTTTACTCGCCGCGCTTCCGTGGATCGTCATCGGAATTTCCCTCGCTTTGGTGTTTGAAAATTACTCGAAGAACAGAAAAAACAAGACCTCCCATGCAGACGAAGTGAACAGCCCCAGATTATGCAGACAGCACAAAAAAGCGGGGCCCTAAGTAGGAAAACGAAATTTTAAGAGGAGAGGCGGCGCGCAAGCGGCGCCTCTCCGGTCTTTGTCTGGATGCGCTCGTGATTGTAGAAATAGATAAAACGATCAATCATATCATTGGCTTCGGCGAATGTATTTGGTTTATAGCGGTAGATACACTCCACCTTGAGGATAGAAAAGAAGTTCTCCGCCATAGCATTGTCGTAGCAGTTTCCACGCCTTGACATAGAGGGCGTTATGCCGTATTCTTGAGTCAGGTTGAAGTATGCTTGCGAGGTGTACTGAAATCCCTGGTCGCTGTGGAGCTGTAACTCTGCAGCGGCTCTTTTTCGCTTCATAGCAAGGTGAATTGTATCTAAGACAAGGTTTACCGTCTGCTGGGTGCCAGTCTTGTATGCCACAATACTGTTGTCATAGAGATCGCGGATCATAGACAGATAGAGCACCCCTTGTTTTGTAAAAATATAAGAGATATCCGTCACCCATTTCTGCTTGGGATGTTCTGCGCGAAACTCCCGATTGAGCAGATTTTCATATTTGTGAACCTGCTGGCCCATCTGAACCCACTTTCTGCGCCGGCGAATTTCAGACAGCAGATCATACTTCTTCATGATTCTCAAGACTGTCTTGGGATTACGATGAATGTTTTGCCTTTCCAGCCATAACCACATCCTGCGATAGCCATAGGTTCGGAAACATTGCTCACGCTGCTTGGCGATCATCTCGGCAAGCTCAGCATCCTTTTCTGTGCTGTCAAGACGATGAACAAAATCGTAATAGCCACTTCTGGACACAGAAAAGAACTGACACATAACGAATACTGGATATTCCTTTCTGTGGCGATAAATTATATGATACTTTACCCTTACTCTCACTTCCTCCCTGTCAATTGCAGAAAATCCCGCAGTAGCTTGTTTTCCATCCGCAGACGGTTGATCTCGTAGGCCTGCTCTGCCTCCACATTTCTTGGTGTGGCATCACTCCTCGGCCTTCCCTTAGGACGAGGTATGATTCCCGCCGCCAGCTTTGCCTGTTTTCGGTTATACCGTGTAATCCATGTTTCAACCTGTTTGAGTGTTAACCCTAACCGCTCGCCTATCTCGCGCCGTGTCTTTCCCGCCCCCCGCATCTCCATAATTTCCGCTTCCATTGTTTCCACTTTTGTGTACTTCCGTTTTTTCATAAAATTGCCCCCTCATGTAGTCTTATTTTCCTACATCAGGGGGCCGTTTGTCTATTGTCCGTTTTTACTGGGGCTGTTCAAAGATCAGAAGCAGCCGGCCGGGAATTACATGACGGAAGGCGTATGCTTTGGTATGTGCACGGGCGTGGTGTCCCAATCGGGAAGTACGTCAGCCAATCACCTCTATTATAAAAGAAAAGTGAAGGCTGTTTAAACCCTCACTTATATATTAAGAATCGGAAGTTGTATTGGGGGATAAATTGAAAGCATGATGAGGTTTGTAAATGCGTGTGTGAGATAAAGCGAAAATTGTAAAGGAGATAACCCTATGAAAAAATTGAGCGAAGAAGCTGAAAAAATAATGACGGAACGTTTTGGAAAAGATGTGGTTATTGCATTGGCGACAGTAGAAAATGAAGTTCCTTATGTGCGATATGTCAATGCTTATTATGAGAATGGCGCATTCTATATGATTACACACGCGCTTTCTAATAAAATGAAGCACATAGAGAATAATTCCGCCGTTGCGATTGCTGGAGAGTGGTTCACAGCGCATGGAAGAGGTGTCAATTTAGGTTATTTTGGGAAAGAAGATAATCATGTGATAGCTGGAAAATTGAAAAAGGTTTTTGCGGATTGGATTGATAACGGTCATAATAATTTTGATGATGAGAACACCGTGATTTTATGTGTGGAATTAACAAGCGGGCTGTTGCTCTCACATGGAACCAGGCACGAGTTTTAAGTTTTTTTGGGGGATTTGCATCGAGGCGGTCTATGCTATGAATGCGACAAAAGCATTAAAAAAACAGGAGCGGACATACCTGCTCCTGGTCCTTGGCGTTTGCTATTTGTTGGGCATGATGGGGCTGCTAGCCGCTGGAAGAGAAAGGAACCCTGCGTTTGATTTTTTGCAGAAAGCGTTTACCGCTATGGGGAACTGGCCGCTCTGATGGGGACGCCGGCAGAGGGAACGCTCGTGGTCCAAAACCCGCTTATGTTTTGGCTGATCGTCGTCCTGATCTCCGCGCTCTTCATTCCTTTGCAGCTTCTGGAATTAGGGGAGGAAGTCGGTTGGAGGGGCTACATATTGCCAAAGCAGATCGCATTGTATGGGACGATGAAGGCCATGCTGCTTAACGGCTTCTGGTGGGGAATGGCGCATATGCCGCTGATTTACTTCGGCTTCAACTACAGCCTGGGAAATTGGCTGGCGCCATGGAGCAATATGCTTGTGATGATGCTCATGTGCATGGTGCTGGGCGTGATCCTGTCCTACGTAACGATCAAGAGTAAAAACTGTATGTACGCAGGCATTATCCATGGCATTGTGAATATTGCGGCCGAAGTCCCGGTTTTTCTCTCCCTCAGCGGGCAGAGCGGACTTCTTGGGCCGAACCTCACTGGACTGATCGGGATGCTGGGATTGATTGTGTATGCGGCTGTTTTGCTGGTATTTCTTTGGAAGAATTCAAGGTTGAAGAAACCGTGAAAATAGAATTGAAAAATGCTGAATACCTGTATACGATAAATTTAAAGCTGCAATTGGAAAGGACAAACCGTTACCGTTTGCCGCAATCTATTTTAAGCCGGATCAAATACAGCGCCCTTCCCCCCGCCGCGCGGGTGTGTGTAAATGAGGGCGGCCACCCGGGAAAAAAGATCCAGGCGGCCGCTTTTTTGCCGGTGCCGCAAGGGAGCAGAGCAGCCGCTCTGTCTCCTCATTGCTTACATCCCCAAAGCTGCGCATTTCGTGCCGGGGAAGAGACGCCGCGCCCGACAAAGCTATAAAGGAGAAATATCATGTGGTTCTGGTGGTTTATGCTTTGCTGTGATATACTGATCCCAGTGTTGATGATCGCATTGGGGCGAAGGATGTGGAAACACCCGCCCAAAGCCATAAACGATGTGATCGGATACCGCACGTCACGGTCCATGATGAACAGGGACACCTGGGAATTTGCGCACCATTACAGCGGTAAGCTTTGGTGGAAAGCAGGGTGGATTGCCTTGCTTCCATCAGTTGCCATTCACATCCCCTTTTATGGCGCTTCGGACGGTGCCGTTGCAATTGTTGGCGGGGTTTTGGCGACGCTTCAAATTGTTGTTTTAGCGGGCTGCGTATTTCAAACAGAGAAAGTGTTAAAAGAAGCCTTTACAGAGGAGGGGGCCCGGCGGGATAAGGGGAGCAGCTTGGAAGGTTAAAGGAAGAACTGACGCATGGCGGCCAGATCTAAAAGGAGGGCCTTTGCCGGGAAAGGGATACTCCATCAGCAAGAATTTGGAGGCGTAAAAGCATGAGCATCACAAACCGAACGATAGACGGCGGGAAAGCCTTTGACTGGGGCAAAACTTCGGAGGACTACGCAAAATACCGCGATATTTACCCACAAGAATTTTATGACAAAATCCTGAGCCGCAAATTATGTGTGAGCGGTCAAAGTGTGCTTGATATGGGCACGGGGACGGGAGTATTGCCCCGAAATATGTATCGGTATGGGGCGAAATGGACAGGAACGGATATTTCGGAAGAACAGATCGAACAGGCGAAAATCCTTTCACAAGGCATGGACATCCACTATTGCGCATTCTCTGCGGAAGCTATAGACTTTCCGGATCATTCCTTTGACGTGATCACTGCCTGCCAGTGCTTCTGGTATTTTGACCACGAGCGGATCATGCCAAAGCTTTTTCGCATGTTGAAACCAAATGGACGCATTCTTGTATTGTATATGGCCTGGCTGCCCTTTGAGGATAAAATTGCGGGAGCCAGCGAAGAGCTTGTGCTGCGGTATAACCCTGCGTGGAGCGGCGCGGGGGAAACGATGCACCCGATATGGATCCCGGATTGCTACAGCGAAAAGTTTGAACTGGTTTATCATGAGGAATATCCACTGGAAGTCCCCTTTACCCGCGAAAGCTGGAATGGAAGGATGAAAGCCTGCCGCGGGATTGGCGTTTCGCTTACCGGTACGGAAATTGCGGCATGGGAGCAGGAGCATAGGGAACTGCTTGCGGAAATTGCCCCCGCTGAATTCAGCATTTTGCATTATGGTGCGATTGCTGAACTGAAAAAGATATAAATTCCGGATTTGGCGGGCTGCAAAAATGGGAATGGGAAGGCCCGGCGGCGAAGCGGCTGCAACAGTTGCCGGGGAGGGGGCCGGCTATTTGAGAAGAGTTTGCAAGGCTGGATTCAGAAGAAGGGTTTCAACCAGGCGGCCCAGGGCTGCCTGGTTTTTTGTTGGCGCTTTAACGCCGGCTGTGCCGCAGACAAAGCCTTCGCCCGCTTGCGGAAAAAGCGGCGGCACCGAAGGATGCGCTTTCTGAAATATGGGATAATTTACAATTTGCTCATATGAATTGTGCATTGTTTATATTTTTTTAGGGGTGTATTTGGGCAAAAAAACGAGGCGCAAACCGGCGCGAATTATGACAAAACGGTTAAAATTGAGGACAAAATTCGAGGGATCGAGAGAAAACGAGAGCAACCGTGAGTGATAGAAAGCTTGGATGGGACAAAACGGAGAATCCACGGAAATAAACAAAATTTGGCTGAAATCGGCTTGCGGGGCAGGTTTGACGCACCCGAAACCATCTGGTACAATGCCTCAAGTGCCCTTTTGCGGCACACATTCTTTGCAGGGCGCGGCTGAACCATGTTACAGCCGCCCGCCCGCACCCGGCACCCCGCGGTGCGGCATTGCCCTTCAACATGGAAACGTTAGGAGAGTGTATGACAAAATTCACAGAACATCTGCGGCGGCGCATCCTTGCCACCCCGGCACGGCTTCCTGCCACGCTGCTCACCCTGTGCTGCCTGTCACTGACCGTATTTGCGCTTTTTACCACGCTGAACGTGGTGTATGTTTCGGACTCGCACGGCAACAGCAGGATGCTGATCACCCGCGCCAGCGACCCGGACGAACTGATGAACCTTTCCGGCATCGTGGCCGGCGAGGCGGACGCGGTGCACTACACCGCGTATAACGGAAACCTGGCCAGCCTGAGCATTCAGCGGGCGGTGCCTATTACCGTGAACGCGGATGGGCAGGAGCATGTGGCCGAGATGGTGGGCGGCACCGTGCAGCAGGCGCTGGAGGCGTGCGGTGTGGAGCTGGGCGAGCACGATTACACCGAGCCCAGCCTGCACACCGAGGTTTCGCAGGGGGAACCCATCACGGTGCACCGGGTGGAATACCGCGATACCCTGAGCTATGAATCCATCCCCTTTGAGACCGAATACGTTTATACCAGCTTGTTTTACCGCAACCGGAACCGCACCGTGACCCTGCAGCAGGGCCACGAGGGCACCAACGAGATCACCCACCGCGAGCGCGTGGTGGACGGGGAAGTGGAGTCCAGCCAGGTGGTGAGTGTGGTGATGACCGACCCGCCCGTGAACACCATCATCAAGGCCTACAAGGCGGGGGCGCCGGTTTCCAGCCTGGCAGGCCCCGAGGTGGTGAACGGCGTGCCGGCCAGCTACTCGGCGGTGTACACCGGCCGGGCCACCGGCTATTCCGCCAGCCGCGGGCGGGGCGCCTCCGGCCTGGGGCTGGGATACGGCACCGTTGCAGTGAACCCGAACCTGATCCCTTACGGCACAAAGCTGTATATCACCAGCACCGACGGGCGTTTTGTGTACGGGTATGCTATTGCCACCGACACCGGAACCTCGCTGCTGAACGGCACCTGCCTGGTGGACCTGTTCTACGAAACCTACTCGGAATCGCTGATGAACGGCGTGCAGCAGGTAAATATGTACGTGGTGGGCTGAGCGCAAAAACCATTTACAGGCCGCGCGCCCCGGTAAAAGCCGGGGCGCGCTTTTTTGTGCCGATTTTGCTTGACAAATGCGGGGGGCAGGGCATAAACTTATTTAGGGTGCGGCGCCGGCCGCACCAGATAAAAAGCACGGCAAGGAGATGAAAGGCATGGACGGCGACCCCAGCAGTCGAATGTGCAATGAAAACCAATGCGGCGTCCCTGCCCTTCGCTTCAGCGCCTTTTAGAGCGCCTGCGGGGGGGCGGGCCTTTGTGCGCCGCCACCAAATGAAAGCAGGTGTTACCCATGATCACGATTTACCTGAGCGACGGCGGGCGCATGCTGGAACAGGACCAGATCTGCCCCGGCGCCTGGATCCACCTCTGCGACCCCAGCGAGAAAGAGATCGGCCGGGTGTGCGCGCAGCTGCACATCGACCCGGACCTTGTGCGCGCGCCCCTGGACGAGGAGGAGCGAAGCCGCATTGAGCAGGAGGACGACGGCCAGACCCTGATCATTGTGGATACCCCCACGGTGCAGACCGAGGGGCACAGCTTTGTGTACTCGACCATCCCGTTCGGCATTATTCTCACCCAGGACAACGTGGTGACCGTGTGCCTGCGCGAGAACGCCCTGGCCCGCGCCTTTATGGAGGGGCTGGTAAAGGGGTGCAGCACCAAAAAGTTCAAGCGCCTGGCGCTGCAGATGCTCTACCGCAACGCCAGTTTGTTCTTGTTTTATCTGCGCCAGGTGGACAAGGCCAGCACCCGGGTGGAGAACGAGCTGCACATCAGCATGAAGAACAAGGAGCTCATTCAGATGCTGGGGCTGGAAAAAAGCCTGGTATACTTTTCCACCTCGCTGAAGGGCAACGAGATCGTGCTGGAAAAGCTGCTGCGCATGGACTTTGTGAAGGACTACCCTGAGGACACGGACCTTTTGGAGGACGTGATCATTGAAAACAAACAGGCCATGGAGATGAGCAGCATCTACCGGGACATTTTGTCCGGCACCATGGACGCGTTCGCCTCGGTCATTTCCAACAACCTGAACATCGTGATGAAGCTTTTGGCGGCGGTGACCATCATCCTGACGGTGCCCACCATCGTGTCAAGCCTGTGGGGCATGAACGTGCCCGTTCCCTTTGAGCACAACCCCTTCGGTTTTTGGATCGCGCTGGGCATTGCGGGGCTTGCCACCTTTGGCGCCTTTTTGCTGGCCCGCCACAAAAAATGGTTTTAAAGCGCAGAGCGTTTTACGGCCGCCCCTTGGGGCGGCCTTTTTGTTGCGCCCCAAAAAGTTTGGCTTAAACGGCGGCAGCGAAGGCCGTTTTTGCGGCCGCAGGGGGATAAAATGGGCGAAATCGGCCCATGCTTCTTGCACATGGAAGCGAGAACCGGTATAATGATACTATTCAAGCGGCCGCCGAGCGGCGCGCGGCTTTGCATAAAAGGAGCGATGGAATATGCAGATTTTCAATACGCTGACCCGCAAAAAAGAGGAATTTGTGCCCCAAAAGCCGGGCGAGTACCGCATCTATGTGTGTGGCCCCACCGTATACAATTACATCCACATCGGCAACGCGCGGCCGGTGGTGGTGTTTGACACCCTGCGCCGTTACCTGGAATACCGGGGCAACAAGGTTCTGTATGTTTCGAACATCACCGACATCGACGACAAGCTGATCAAAAAGGCCCAGGAGCAGGGCTGCACCATGAAGGAAGTGGCCGAGAAGTTCGAGGCTGAGTTCATTCGGGACAGCGACGGGCTGAACGCCATGACCCCCACCGTGCGCCCCCGCGCCACCGAGCACATTGAGGAGATCCTGGACATTGTGAAGGATATCCTGGACAAGGGCTACGGCTACGTGGCCAAAAACGGCGACGTGTATTTCCGCACCAAACACTTTAAGGAATACGGCAAGCTGAGCCATTTGAACCTGGACGACCTGGAGAGCGGCAACCGGGAGCTGCGCAGCCAGCTGGGGGACGATTTGAAAGAGGACCCGGCCGACTTTGCCGTGTGGAAGGCCGCCAAGCCCGGCGAGCCCGCGTGGGACAGCCCGTACGGCCCCGGCCGCCCGGGCTGGCACATCGAGTGCAGCGCCATGGCCCGCAAGCACCTGGGCAAGACCATTGACCTGCACGCGGGCGGGCAGGACCTGATCTTCCCCCACCACGAGAACGAGATCGCCCAGTCCGAGTGCGCCAACGGCTGCGAGTTCAGCCGCTACTGGATGCACAACGGCTTTTTGAACATCGACAACCACAAGATGAGCAAGAGCGCCAACAACTTTTTCACGGTGCGCGAGATCGCCGAGGTGTTTGGCTACGAGCCCATCCGCTATTTCCTGCTGACGGCCGGTTACCGCATGCCACTGAACTACACCGTGGAGCTGCTGAACAGCTGCAAGGCGAGCCTGGAGCGGCTGTACACCTGCCGGGACAACCTAGATTTTTTGCTGGCAAACGGCACCAAGGGCGCCAGCAACCTGCTCACAGAGAAAGCCGCGGCGGCCAAGGTAAAGTTCATCAACGCCATGGACGACGACCTGAACACGCCCGACGCGCTGGCCGCCCTGTTTGATCTGGTGAAGGACATCAACACCCTGGCCCCCGAGGCGAGCGGCGAGGCCCTGGCCGCCGCCGCTGCCGCCTTTGACGAGATCACCGGGGTGCTGGGCCTTTTGTACAACCGCAAAAAGGACGAGGTGCCCGCCGAGGTGACCGAGCTTGTGCAAAAGCGCGCCGAGGCCAAAAAGGCCAAGGATTGGGCCAACGCCGACGCCCTGCGCGCCAGGATCACCGAGCTGGGCTATGTGGTGGAGGATACCCCCCAGGGCCCCAAGGTGAGCAAGGCGTAATTCGTTTGGTTTGAGCCGCGCTCTGCCGGGCTGGGCTGGTCATGCTGCTTTACCCGCTGAACCTGATACAGGGCGCTTCCTGGATGGGCGAAGTGAGCGGGCCGCCTGGACTTGCAGGGCTGCTTTTGCCCCGCGCGGGGACGCGGGCGGCCGCGCTTTTTTCCAGGAATCTGTCCAAAGATATTTATGCGATCTTCCAGAAGCCCGGCTTGCAGATGGTTGTGATCGCCGCAGTGCTGCTGGCGGCATATCTTGCGCTGTGCTGCGTGCGGGCAGAGCCAGCGGGAAAAGACGGGCCGCGGGAGCTTTGAGCTGCGCCGCAGGGCGGGCAGTGATGCCACAGGGCCGCGAGGGGGAAACGCCTGCGCGGCCTTTTTATTGTGAAAAAGAAACCGAGGGGAGGGGCTGCCCATGCCCAATTTGCAGACAGGAAAAAAAGGGGGCTGGCAGGGCCTTGCGGTGATCCTTGCCGCCGCGCTTGCGGTGCGGCTGGCGCTGCTGCTGGTCACCGAGGGCTATGCGACGGATGTTTCCTGCTTTTCGGCCTGGGCGTTCCGCCTGGCGGATGTGGGGCCGGGGCAGTTTTACGCGCCGGACTATTTTGCCGATTATCCGCCCGCCTATATGCTGGTGCTGTGGGCTGCGGGCAAGGCGGCGAGGGTGCTGGGGCTCGCTTACCAGAGCAAGGGCCTTGCCCTGGTACTGGGGGCCGTGCCCATTTTGTGCGATCTGGGGCTGGCTGCGCTGGTGTGGCGGATTGCCCGGCGATTTTTGGGCGGGCCGCGGGCGCTGCGGCTGGCGGCCTTTGCCGCCTTTTGCCCGCCCCTTTTGTACGATACCGGCGTGTGGAAGCAGGTGGACGGGGTGTTTGCCCTGGCGCTGGTGGGGGCGTTCTGGCTGCTGCACGAAAAAAAGTATCTGCCCGCGGCCGCCGTTTACGGGCTGGCGTTGGCGATCAAGCCCCAGGCGCTGCTGCTCGGCCCGGTGCTGGCGGTGTGCTTTTTGGCGCCGCTGCTGACCGGGCGGCAGGCGCGGGGGACGCTGCGCGTTTTGGGGTGCACGGCGCTGGGAGCCGGGATTTCCGTGGCGGTGGTGTGGCTGTGCAGCCTGCCCTTCCAGGGCACACAGCAGCCGGCTGGCTGGCTGCTGGAAAAATACACCGGAACGGTGAACAGCTACCCCTACGCCAGCCTGAACGGGTTCAACCTGCTCACCCTGCTGGGCGGCAACTGGCAGCCGCAGGAGAGCCGGTGGCTGGGCCTTGTGAGCTGGCAGGCCCTGGGGACGATCGGCATTGCGGCCGCCACGCTGGCGCTGCTCTGGCTGGCCTGGCGCGGGGCGAAAAACGGCCGGTTCTGCCCGCTGCTGCTGGCGGCTTTTTATGGGGCGGCGGTGTTCTGCCTGGCCCACCGCATGCACGAGCGGTACCTGATCCCCGCGATTTTGCTGGTGCTGGCGGCCACGGCCCGCTGGGGCGACCGGCGGCTTTTGGGCGCGTTCTGCCTGCTGTCGGCCGGTTCGCTGCTGAACCTTGCCATGGTGCTGACCAGCGCGGGCACCGACGACCAGTTCCTGACCAGCGCGGGCGCCGTGCTGATGACCCGGCTTGTGAGTCTGATCACCCTGGCGGGGTTTGCGGTGCTTGCCTGGGCCGCAGCGGCCATTACCGCCGGCAAAGAGGTGCGGGCCTATACGCTGCCCGAGCCGGGGGCGCCCGCCATCCCCCACGCGCAGCCGCGCTGGAGGCGGGCCGAGGGCCTGTTTTTGGGCGCTGTGACCCTGCTGGCGGCACTTTTTTCCCTGTGGGACCTGGGCGATGCAAAAGCCCCCCAGAACCCGCTGGACGCCGCGGGCGCCACGGTGGACACCACGGTGGTTTTGACCGAGCCCGCCGAGAAGCTGTGGGTCTATCAGGGGGTGAGCTGGGGCGGCGGCCTGACCCTGCTGGATGAAACGGGCCGGGAGCTGGGCTGGCTGGAGCTGGGGTACGGCTCCACCTTCCAGTGGAGGGAGCTGGGCGCGCAGGGCTTTGCGCCGGGGCGGTATACGGTTCGGGTGGAGAACGCCCAGGTGATGGAGCTCTCGTTCCGCACGGCGGCGCAGAGCGCGGCCGCGGTGGAGGGCGGCGGCGCGCTGTTTGACGAACAAGCGCTGACCCCAGCTTCCATCAGCTACCGCAACAGCATGTATTTTGACGAGATTTATCACGGCCGCACTGCCTATGAGCACCTGCACGGCATGAGCGTTTATGAAACAACCCACCCGCCCCTGGGCAAGGTGTTTATCATGCTGGGGATAGCGGCCTTCGGCATGACCGGGTTTGGCTGGCGGGTGAGCGGCGTTTTGTTCGGCATTGCGATGGTGCCGGTGCTGTACCTTTTGGTGCGCAGGCTCAGCCGCAGCCCAAAAGCCGCCGGTTTTGCGGCGCTGCTGGCGGCGCTGGACCTGATGCGCCTGGCGCAGAGCCGCATTGCCACGATCGATGTGTACGGGACCTTTTTTATCCTGCTGTCGGCCTATTTTATGGTGTGGTACTGCCAGAGCGTGCTGCACAAGGGCGTGCTGAAAAGCATTTTGCCCATGGCGCTGTGCGGCCTGGCGTTCGGCCTGGGCGCGGCCAGCAAGTGGACCGGCATCTACGCCGGCGCGGGGCTGGCGGTGCTGTATTTTGCGGTGCTGTGGCAGCGCTGGCGGCAGCGGCAGCCGGGATTTGCAAAGGAGCTTGCGGCGGCCCTTGTGGGGGGCGCGGTGTTCTTTGTGCTGGTGCCGCTGGCGGTGTATATCGGCAGCTATTTCCCCTATTGGTGGCGCGAGGGCGGCTTCAGCCTGGCAGAGTGGTGGCGGTGCCAGGTATCCATGTACAACTATCACAGCCAGCTGGTGGCCACCCACCCCTTTGAATCGCGCTGGTATACCTGGCCCTTTGATCTGCGGCCGGTGTGGTATTATATGGGCAGCGGCCTGCCGGAGGGCATGTATGCCAGCATTGCCGGCCTTGGAAACCCGGTGGTATGGTGGGCGGGCATTGCCGCGCTGGGGGCGGTGCTGTGGAAGCAGCTCTCGGGCCGGGGCAGCGGCGCGGGCGGCGCCGTGACAGTCCTCTTTTTCACCCAGCTGCTGCCCTGGGTGCTGGTGGCGCGCTGCACCTTTTTATACCACTATTTCCCCAGCCTCTGGTTCACAGTGGCGGCGCTGGCCCTGGTGCTGGACCGCTGGCGCCGGCGCAGCCCCCGGGCAGCGCGCCGCACGGCGGCGGCGCTTTTGGTGCTGGCAGCGGCGGCGTTTGTGTGGCTTTGGCCCGCCGCGACCGGGGCAGCGGTGCCCGAAACCTGGGCCGCAAGCATCAAGTGGCTGCCCAGCTGGGGCTTTTATATCATCAACTGAACCAAAAGCCGGAGCCCGGCGCGCCGCCCCCCAAAGGGGAACTGCGCGCCGGGCCCGGCTTTTTTGATTGGGAGCTTACGGCTGCGCCCGCTTTTCCCACCAGAGGGAACTGCCCCGGCGGCAAAGAGTAAAGCCGCACCGGGTGAGCACGCGCTGCGAGGCGGTGTTGCCGCGCCCGGTTTCGGCGGTTACGGCGCGGACGCCGGGCTGGCTGAGGGCCCAAAGGGTCATGGCGGCCACGGCCTCGGTCATGTAGCCCTGCCCGCGATGGGCGGGGCCGAGACCATAGCCCAGCTCCACCCTGCCCTGCGCGCACGGCGGGGCCTTGAAATCCGCCGCACCCACCACCAGGCGCTTGCCCCGGTGCGCCAGCAGCCAGACGGTGTGCCACAAAAGCTGCTCCGGGTGGGCGCGGCAGGGAGCGAGCTGCCCTGCGAAAATGGAGCGCAGAGGCCCGGTGAGGGGCTCCCCCTCGTAGCGAAGGCCCAGCTCCTGCTCCAGGGCGGGCAGGTCGGTGAGCCACAGTTCCAGCCGGCGGGCGGTGAGGGGGATAAGGGTCAGGCGTTTTGTTTCTAATTCCATGGGATCTCTCCGATCAGGGGAGGGCGGCGAAGGCCGGGGCGCACGTTTCGGCCTGCCGCCCCCCGGTGGGGAACGTCTTCATGGCGCCGCGCCAAAGCCTTTTCATATTCTTCGCCTCTTTTCCCGGGCGGCGGCCCGTGGTTTTATTGTAGCACAGGCGGGCGCAGAACACCACTTAAAGCTGTGCGCGCAAAGGAGCCGTGGCAAAGTTTCGGCAGGTATGTTAGAATACCACTAAGGTGTGGGCGCGGCCTGCACAAAGGCGGGGCAACCGGCCTGGAAGACCGGGCTGAAAACCAGCCGGAAGCCGGGGACAGGTGCAGCCGGAGCCGCGCGGAGCGGATGGGGATAAAGGACATGAAAATCATTGAGATAAAGAATATGGAACTTCTTGCGCCCTTGTTTGCCCATTGGCAGGAGACCATGATCTGGTCCTGCCTGGAGGGCAGCATGGGGCAGGCGTTTGCCCCGGCGGGCGGTGCGCCCCGCGCTGCGCTTTTGCAGGTGGGCGGACTTTTGCTTTTTGGCGGGGGAGCCCTGCGCGGAGCTGGCGGCCTGGCGGCCTGCGGGCGCAGGGGATTTTTCCATACTGGCGCCCCAACACGAGGGCTGGGCGGCGGCCATTGAGGCGGCGTGGGGGCAAAAGGCGCGCCGGTGCGCCCGCTATGCCTTCCACAAAACGGCCGAAGGGTTTGACCCGGCGGCGTTGGCGCGCTTTGCGGCCGCCCTGCCGCCGGGGTACGGGCTGCGGCCCATGGGAAGAGAGGAATACCGCCAGGCCCTGGCTTCGGGCTGGGGGGCCCAGGACCTGTGCGCCCAGTTTGCGGACGAGCGGGATTACTGCCGCAGGGGCCTGGGCGTGGCGGTACTGCAGGAGGGCCGCCTTGTGGCGGGAGCCTCCAGTTATACGGTGTACCGGGGCGGCATTGAGATCGAGATCGACACCCACCCGGACCACCGGCGCAGGGGACTCGCCCGCGCCTGCGGCGCCGCCCTGATGCTGGAATGCCTGAAACGCGGGCTTTACCCCAGCTGGGACGCCCAGAACCCAGCCTCCGCGGCCCTGGCAAAGAGCCTGGGCTACCGGTTTGACCGGGAATACCCGGTCTACGAGGTGCGGGCGTGAACACGCGGGTGGGCCGTTTGCAAAAACTTCCTGCCCCGCGCGCGGGCGGCCTGTGGTAAAATAGTGACAGTAAATACCCGAAGGAGGGAACGCGCCGTGCGCTTTCTGCATTGTTCCGACCTGCATCTGGGCAGGCGGCTGTGTGAGCTGGATCTGCTGGAGGATCAGAAGTATATCCTGGACCAGCTTTTGGACATCGCCGCGAGCGAGGGCGTGGACGCGGTGCTGGTGGCGGGAGATGTGTATGACAAGGGCGTGCCCAGCCTGGGGGCGGTGGCGCTGCTGGACCGGTTTTTGACGGCCCTGTGCGAGCGGCACACCCCGGTCTACCTGATCAGCGGCAACCACGATTCCGCCGAGCGGCTGGCGTTTGGCGGGCGGCTGCTGGAAAGCAGCGGGGTGCATCTGGCGTCGGCCTTTGGCGGGCGGCTGGAGCGCTTTGTGCTGGAGGATGGGCACGGCCCGGTGTGTTTGTGGGCGCTGCCCTTTGTGCGCCCCAGCGCGGTGCGCGCCGCCCTGCCGGAGGAGCAGATCGGGGACTACACCGGCGCGGTGGAGGCGTTGGTGCGCCGGGCGGCGCCGGACCGAGGCTGCCGCAACCTGCTGCTGGCGCACCAGTTTGTGACCAGCGGCGGGGCGGGGCCCGAGACCTGCGACTCTGAAACGGTGAACCTGGGCACGCTGGACAATGTGGATATGGGCGTGTTTGAGCCCTTTGACTATGTGGCCCTGGGGCACATCCACACCCCCCAGCCCGTGGGGCGCGACACGGTGCGCTACTGCGGCGCGCCGCTGGCCTATTCGGTCACCGAATCCCGCCGGGCGAAAACGGCCACGGTGGTGGAGCTGGGGGCAAAGGGGGAGGTGCGGCTGAACGAGCTGCCCCTTTCGCCCCTGCGGCCGGTGCGCCGGCTCAAGGGGCCGCTGGAGGCTCTTTTGCAGAGCGCTGAGCGCAGCGGCGATTACATCTACGCCGTGCTGACCGACGAAACGCCCCCGCTGGACGCCGCGGCCCGGCTGCGCAGCGTTTACCCGAACCTTGCCCGGCTGGAATTTGACCTTGCAAACCGCCCGGCCCGGCAGGCCCCGGGGCCGGACCCGGCCACCCTGGCGTGCCGCACCCCCGCCGACCTGTTTGCGGAATTTTATGAGCAGGTGCACGGCCGGCCCCTCTCGCAGGAGGAGCAGGCCATGCTGGAACGGGCGCTGGAACGGGAGGGACAGGCATGAGACCGCTGGAATTAAAGCTGGCTGCGTTCGGCCCCTATGCGGGGGAGGAGCACATCGACCTGCGCCCCCTGGGCCGGGGCGGGCTGTTTTTGGTGACGGGCGACACCGGCGCGGGCAAGACCACCCTGTTTGACGCCGTGAGCTACGCGCTGTTCGGCCAGCTCTCGGGCGGGGTGCGTGGGGTGGATACCGTGCGCAGCGATTATGCGGACCCCGCGCTGGAAACCAGCGTGGAGCTGTGCTTTGAGCACCGAGGCAGGCAATACACCGTGCGGCGCAGCCCCCAGTACCGCCGCCCCAAAAAGCGGGGCGAGGGCGATACGCTGCACCCGGCGGCGGTGGCCTTTACCCCGCCCGAGGGGCCGGTGCTGGAAAAGATCCAGGAGGCGGACGAGGCCATCCGGGCGCTTTTGGGCATGGACGGCGAACAGTTCCGCCAGATCGCCATGATTGCACAGGGGCAGTTCACCGAGCTGCTGAACGCCCCGGGCGAAAGGCGCAGCGGGGTGCTGCGCCAGATTTTTGGGACCGGCGCCTGCCGGGAATTGCAGGAAAAGCTGCGGGCCGCGGCGGCAAGCTGCGCGCGCGCCACCGAGCAGAGCGACGCCGCCCTGCGGCAGTATTTTGCGAGCTTAAAAGCGCCTGCGGGCGAGGAAGCGCGCCTGGCGGAACTGCTGGAGGACCAGGCGGCGGTCTACCGCTGCGGGGAGATCCTGGAGCGGATGGAGGAGCTGTGCGCCGCCGACGAAACGGCGCAGGCGCAGCTGCGCCGGAACGCCGCGGCGCTGGACGGGGAAGTGGAGGCCTGCGCGGCCCGGCTGGAACAGGCCCGCCAGGCGGCCCAAATGCAGCAGCAGGCCCAGCGCCAGGCGGCGGCTGTGGCGGCGCTGGAGGCACAGCAGGAGCAGCAGGCAGAGCGCCATGCGGCCCTGGCCGGGCTGGCACAGGAGAGCGAGGCCCTGGCCGGGCAGATCCGCGGCCTGAAGGAGGCCCTGCCCGCCTATGCCCGCAGGGAGGCGCAGCGCGCCGCAAAAAAAGCGCTGGAGGAGCGGCTTGGCGGTGCCGGGGCCCGCGCAGAGGCGCTTAAAAGCCGGCAGGGCGAGGAACAGGCCCGTGCCGTGCGCCTGGAGCAGGAAGCGGGCGAGGGCGCGGCGGCGGCGCTGGCCGCGCAGAAGGCGCAGAGCGAGGCGGAACGGCTGGCGGCGGCGCTGGCCCAGGTCAAGGCCGCCGCCGCATTGGGCCGAGAACTGCGGGAGCGGCAGGAACAAGCCCGTGCGGCCAAGGAGGGCTTTTTACAGGCACAGAAGGCCTGCGATGAGGCCGCGGCTGCCCACGGCGGGGCTGAGCGCAGGTTCTGGCAGAGCCAGGCCGGGCTTTTGGCGGCGGAGCTTCGGGACGGAGCGCCCTGCCCGGTGTGCGGCAGCGCGCAGCACCCCCAGCCCGCGCAGCCGGTGAAGGGCGCCCCGGACAAAAAGGAGCTGGACCGGCTGAAAGCGGGATGGGAGGCGGCCCGCGCTTGCCGGGAAAAGGCCGCCGCGGCCAGCAGCGCGGCCCAGGCCGCCCAGCAGGCGGCAGAGGAGAGCTTTGTGGGGCGCGCGAACGCGGCCCTGGCGGGCTGCGGCCTGCCTGCCGGCCACGCAGAACCACGCCCTGCGGCGCTGGCCCTGAAAGAGGCGGGCGCCGCGCTGCAGACCCAGGCGGCCCAGGCACAGCAGGCGAGCGACGCGGCCCGGGAGCGGGCGGCAGCCGGGCAGCAGGCGGCAGAGGAACTGCCCCGGTGCCGGCAGCTGGCCCAGCAGCTGGCAGCGCGGCTGGAAGAGGAAAACGCGGCGCTTAGCCGCCTGCGGGAGGAACTGGCGCAGGCGGCCGGCCGGGAGGAGGAGGCCGGCGCGGCCCTGCCCTTTGCGGGCGAGGCCGAGGCCAGAGCCGCCCTGGCAAGGCTGGAGCAGCAAAAACAGCAGCTGGACCAGCGCGCAAAGCGGGGCGAGGAGCTTTGGCAGAACTACCAGCGCGAGCTTGAGAACGCGCGGGGGCTGCTGGCCCAGCGCACGGCGGACCTGCGCCGCCTGGGCGCCGCCGTGCAGAACGCGGCGGCGCTGGAGGCGAAGCTGGCCGAGCAAAAAGCGCTGCGGGAGGCGGTGCAGGGGCGCTGGAGGCAGCTCACCGCGCGCCTGGAGGCGAACCGGGAGGCGGTAAAGGCCATCCGCGCCGAGGCGCAGCGGGGCGAGAAAGCCCGCCATGCGGCCGAGCTGGCCGACCGGCTTGCCCGCACGGCGGGGGGGACCCTGACCGGGGGCCTGGGAAAGCGGCAGTTTGAGCAGTATGTGCTGGCCGCCTATTTTGAGAGCGCGGTGCAGGCGGCGAACGGGCGGCTGGCGGGAATGACCGGCGGCCAGTACGAGCTTTTGTGCCGGGGCCGGGCCGACGGGCGCGGCCAGAGCGCGCTGGACCTGGACGTGCTGGACAACTACACCGGCAAGGTGCGCAGCGTGAAGAGCCTTTCCGGGGGCGAGACCTTTCAGGCGGCGCTGGCACTGGCGCTGGGCCTTTCGGACGCGATCAGCCAGTTTGCGGGGGGCGTGCGGGCCGACACCCTGTTTGTGGACGAGGGCTTCGGCACCCTGGACGAGGACAGCCTGGAAAAGGCCATCGCCACCCTGCACGGCCTGGCGGCCGGCGAGCGGCTGGTGGGCATTATCTCGCACGTGCCGCAGCTGCGCGGGCGCATTGAAAAGCAGGTGGTGGTGACCAAGACCCCCTGCGGCAGCCACATGGAGCTGCGGGAGCTGTGAGGCGGGAAAAGAAGGACGAAAGGGCCGGGCGCTTGCAGGAGCGCCCGGCCTTGCCGGGAGGCGGGCTTGCCCCGACCGGCCGAAAACACGGCGATTAAACCCGAAGAGGTCCTGCGCCGTTTTGATAAAAAGCTCCCGCTGTGTTTTCACAGCGGGAGCTTTTTGGAGGAAGCTTCAGGATTTCATGTGGCGGGGCACCCCGTTTACATAGATAGGGGTCATTTCGCCCTGGATCAGGGGGCGGGCGTAGGCCTCGAAGGCGGGGCCCACCTGCATGCCGCCCGGCTGGATCCATTCCAGCGGCACGCCCTTTTCACGGTTTGCCACCTGCAGCACGTCCACCGTTTCGGCGCCGCAGAGATAGGGGTGGTCGGCCAGGCGCTTGAGGGCGCTCATGCGGCCGGTCTGGCCCTGCAGAGCGGCCAGCACCGCCGCGCCGCCCACCCGATAGGCCTCGCTCACGTCGGTGCGGCTGGCCAGGTGGCTGGCACAGCGCTGCAGGGTGGAGAGCTCGATGGCGCGGGTCTTGCAGCCCAGCTCGCGCCGAATGAGGTCGGAGAGATAGCGGCTGGTGCCGGAGAGGGCGGCCTTGTGGCCGAAGGCGTCCACCGGGGCGTCGCCGCCCGCAAGATCGCAAAGGTAGGTGCCGTCCTTGAGTTTTACCCCCTCGCTGGCGGCAATGACCACATTGTGCTTTTCTTTTTGCAGCTGGTCCACCCGCTGCAGGAACAGGTTCTGCCCAAAGGGGACCTCGGGCAGAAGGATCAGGTCCGGGCCTTCGCAGTCCTCGCCCCTGGCAAGGCTTGCCGCGCCCGCCAGCCAGCCGGCGTGGCGGCCCATGATCTCGGCCACCGTGACGCTGTGCAGGTCGTACACGGTGGAATCGCAGATGACTTCTTTCATCACGGTGGCGATGTATTTTGCCGCGGAGCCGAAGCCGGGGGTGTGGTCGGTGAGCACCAGGTCGTTGTCGATGGTTTTGGGCACCCCCAAAAACCGGATGGGGCTGCCCACGGCCGTGCCGTAGGCCGAGAGCCTGGCAATGGTGTCCATGCTGTCGTTGCCGCCGATGTACAGCACCGCGTCGATGGAGTGGGCGGCGAACAGGGAAAACAGCTTTTGGTAGACCGATTCATCCGTTTCAGGGGCGGGAAGCTTATACCGGCAGCTGCCCAAAAAGGAAGAGGGGGTGCGCTTGAGCAGCTCGATGCTCATGCCGCCGGAGAGGACCTGGCCCAGGTCGATGATATGGCCCGCCAGGAGCCCTTCAATGCCGTACTGCATGCCCCAGATGCGCCCTGCGCCGCACTCGCGCGCCGTTTCGTACACGCCCGCCAGGCTGGAATTGATCACCGCGGTGGGGCCGCCGCTCTGCCCCACGAGAAAATTCATTGCCAAACCAACACATCCCTTGCAAAATTTTGACGAAACATTGTTTTTATTGTATCCTATTTATAAATCAAGTGCAATGTTCCGGGCAGCTTTTTCGTATATAGGATAACAGGGAAACGGCAGGAAAGAACAAGGAGGGATCGAGATGAAGCGTTTTGCAGCAATCGCGGTGGTGGCCGTGTTGGCGGCGGGGCTCTTTACCGCCTGTGGGGGCTCGGGGGGCACGGCGGCAAGCCCGGGGGCGGCTTACAATTCCTACGACACGGCTTCGCCCCAGGAGATGGCAAGCGGGGGAGCGAACGATCTGGGCGGGGAGCGCGCAGAGCAGCTGCAGCCCCAGGACGGGCGCAAGATCATTTACAACGCCTCGGTGGAACTGGAATCCAAACAGTTCGAGGCGGCCCGCGACGCGCTGCTGGAGGCTGCGGCCAAGGCAAACGGCTATGTGCAGGAGAGCAGCGAGGGCGGCAGCGCCGAGCGCGGCACCCGCTGGGTGAATTACACGTTCCGCATCCCCAGCGAACACTACAACACGTTTTTGGGCAGCGCCTCCGAGGCGGGCAACCTGCTGAGCAAAAGCGAGAGCACCCAGGATGTGACCGCCGACTATGTGGACATTGAGGCCCGGCTGGGGAGCCTGCGCACCCAGGAGGAGCGCCTTTTGGAGCTGGCGGGGCAGGCGGAAAAGCTGGAGGACCTTTTGGCCATTGAGGAGCAGCTCACCCAGGTGCGTTACCAGATTGAGAGCTACACCGGCCAGCAGCGGGTATACGACAGCCTGATCAGCTATTCCACGGTGGAGGCGCATCTGAGCGAGGTGCAGGCGCTCACCCCCACCGACCCGAGCTTTGCCACAAAGGTGGGGACCGCGTTCCGGGGCAGCTGGACGAACTTTGTGAGCGGGGTGCAGGGGCTGCTGATCGGCCTGATCTATGCGCTGCCCGCGCTGGTCGTGCTGGGGCTGATCGCCCTGGCGGCGGCGTTGGTGCTGCGGGCGGCGAAAAAACGCCGCCCGCCGAGGCCGAAGCCCACGCCCGGCGCACTGCGGCCGCCGGAAGCTGCCGCGGCCCCGGCCGAGGGCGCCCCTGCAAGAGAGAAAGAGCCCCCGACCTATGGCCCCAAGAGCTGAGACCGCGCAGCTTGGAGGCGCCGGCTTCCAACATTTGGTCGATGGCGGTTTCCGCGTTTTGCCGGCTGAACCTGGCCTGCATGGGCGAGGCCTGGCAGGCCGCGATGTTGTGGCTCCGGCAGCGGGACAAGGCGAAAACCGGGGGCGCGGGAGCACCTGCCCCCGGCTGAAAACAGGGCGGCCCCCGGCCGCAGGCGAAACCTGCGGCCGGGGGCCGTTTGCGCGTTTAGCGCGCATTTTTACTGCGGGGTGTTTTTGAAGCAGCCGGTTTGGGCCTCAGCTTTTGGGCGAGGGATCGAACTCCGGGTTGACGGCGTAGAAGTTCCGGGAATCCAGGCCGGACTTGATGAGCTCCAGCGCCTCGCCGAAGCGCTGGTAATGCACGATTTCGCGCTCGCGCAAAAAGCGGATGACCTGCAGGACGTCCGGGTCGTCGACCAGGCGGATGATGTTGTCGTAGGTGGTGCGGGCCTTCTGCTCGGCCGCCATGTCCTCGCTGAGGTCGGTGATGGCGTCGCCCTTGCTGGCAAAGCACATGGAGGTGAAGGGCGCGCCGCTGGCGGCCTGGGGCCACACGCCGGTGGTGTGATCCACAAAATAGGCGTCCATGCCCTGGGCTTTGATCTCGCTGGCCGACAGGCCCTTGGTGAGCTGGTACACCAGCGCGCTGACCATTTCCAGGTGGGCCAGCTCTTCGGTGCCGATGTCGGTCAACAGGCCGGCGACGCGGCGGTCGGGCATGGAGTAGCGCTGGGAGAGGTAACGCATGCTGGCGCCCAGCTCGCCGTCCGGCCCGCCGTACTGCGTGATGATGACCTTGGCCGCCCGGGCGTCCGGGCAGGCGATCTTTACAGGGAATTGCAGACGCTTTTCATAACTCCACATGGGTCAATCCTCCTTTTCCCAGGGCCAGGGGCCTTCGGTCCAGTTCCAGTGGCCCGTGCCGCCCGCATCGTAAAAGTTTACCGGCCGGCCCTTTTGGGCCAGCACATGCGCCAGTTCGCCGCGGTTTTTGCCCAGCGACGCATACATGGAAAGAGCCGCCTGCTCACAGGGGTGAGTGTCGAGAAACAGGCGGATATCGTCCATGGCAAAGCTCAGCGCGCCCAGCTCGGTCTGGGCCTGGGCATAGGTCAAAAACTTCATGAGCCCGATTCCTCCTTCCCGCAGAACGGCAGATCCAGTTCTTCAAATATGGTGCCATGCAACCAGCCCTGGGCCGGCTCGTACAAATGGCGGAATACCTGCATGGGCAGGCTTGCAATCGCCAAAGGCAGCATAAGCGTTTCCCTCCTTTGTAATGTTGGGCGGGCGCTGCGCCCGCCAAGCCACTCTATGCAGGCGGGGGCTGCCGGGGTGCAGGGGCGGGCGGTGCGCCGCCCGGACCCAAGGCCCTGTTCAAGCGGCCTTTTTGTGGTATAATAAAGCGGTAATGCCATGGAAAAAGGGGAACCGCCCATGCGATCTGATTTACAGCCCAACACAAAAAAACAGTGGCTTGCCGCCGGCGCCTGCGCGCTGGCCGTGCTGGCCGTGTGCGCGCTGCCCTTTTTGGGGACCGGCCTTGTGGCCGGGCACGACAGCATTTTTCACCTGCTGCGCCTGGAGGGGCTGGCCGCGGCCCTTGGGGGGCACGCGGAGCTGCCGGTGCGCATTTATTCGCTGATGCTGGGGGGCTACGGCTACGCCAGCGGTATTTTTTACCCCGACCTGTTTTTGTACCCCGCGGCGGCGCTGCGGGTGCTGGCCTTAACGCCTGTGCAGACCTTCAAGCTGGTGATGCTGCTGTGCGTGGCGCTGCAGTGCGTGACCAGCTATTTTGCGGGCCGCGGCATTACCAAAAGCCACTTTGGCGGGTGCGTGTTCCTGGTGCTTTACGGCCTGTGCCAATACCACTTTGCGAACCTTTACATCCGCAGCGCGGTGGGCGAGGCGCAGGCCATGGCCTTTTTGCCGCTGGCGGTGTGGGGGCTGTGGGATCTGACCGAGGAGGGCGCAAAAAAGCCCTGGCTGCTGTTTTTGGGCTTTACCGGCCTTATGCTGAGCCACACGGTGAGCCTTGCGCTGATGGGGCTGCTGGCCCTTGTTTGGGTGCTGGCGCGCCTGCCCCGGGTGCTGCGCCCCCGCCCCCTGCTTGCGGGGCTGGGAGCCGCCGCCGCGTGCCTGGCGGTGAGCTGCTATTACTGGCTGCCGGTGCTGGAGCAGTTCGGCGCGGACCGGTTTAAGGTGAGCGAGGAGCCGCTGACCCATCTGGTAAACAACATGCTGGGGCTCGAAGAACTGCTGAGCCCTTCCAGCTTTATGGGCGTGGGCCTGGGGGGGCTGCTGCTGGCGGCGGGTACGCTGGTGTTTTTGGCTGTGCCCCGGGGCAGAGCGCTTGTGAAAAACAGGGCCGCCTGGGTGTTTTTGGCGGCTGGCGCTGCGCTGGCGGCCTGCACGCTGCGCTGGTTCCCCTGGGGCTGGGTGGACGGCACCCCCCTGACCAGCGTGCAGTTCCCCTGGCGGCTCAACGCGTTCAGCCAGCTGCTTTTCTGCCTGGGGATCGCCTGCTTTGCGGCCCGGCTGGACCAAAAGGCCTGGAAAAGGGGCGCGCTGGCGCTGGCCTTTGCCCTTTCGCTGGTGAACCTTGCCTGCCTGTGGCCTGCGTTTCCCGAGCGGGTGGAGTATGGCCGGGATCACTTTACCATGCAGCGGGGCGAAACCTTTTACCTGGTGGGGGCCGAGTGGCTGCCCGCCGGGGTGGATGCGCAGGAGTTCGCCTTTGAGCAGGGCGCGCAGTGGACCAACCGGGAGGGCGCGTTCACCGGCAATTACCTGCCAAGCGGCGATTTTGTGCTGGAGTTTGCCGGCACCGCCGGCCCCTACGGCATCCCGAAGCTGTGGTACAAGGGATATTCCGCCTGGCTGGACCCGGCGGACGGTTCGGCCCGGGTGGAGCTGGACCTGCACAAGGACGGCGCGGGCCGGGTGGAGCTGGAGGTGCCCGAGGGGCTGGGCGCGGGCAGGATCACGGTGAGCTACACCGGCACGGCAGCCCAGCACGCGGGCAACTGGGTGAGCGGCCTGAGCGCCCTGGGGCTTGCGGCGGGCGGTGCGTGGTACGGCCTGCAAAAGCGCCGTGAAAAAACTTGAAGCGGCCACCGCCGCGAGCCAAAGCGGTGGGCGCTTTCAGAGGGGCTTTTTATTGCGAAAAGGCAGCGGCTCCAGCACGTTGAGTGCTGGAGCCGCTGTTTGCTGTTTTTCCAAACTGCCCTTTTGGGTCAGCCGGGAAAGGGGGGAAGGATGCTGCTGGCCAGTGCCTTTGCACGGACCGGGGATATTCTGCCTTTTGCAGAGGTTACGGCTGGGCGGGGGGGACCAATCTGTCGATGGGATCCTTGGCCATATCGGTGTCGCTCAGGCCCTCGCCGATCGTGGAGAGGTATTCCCCACCATCCTCGACAAGGAGGACGCCACTGTGATTGGGGGCCTCGTTATTAAACGCCTCATCTTCCATGGTAGCCATGGGGTCCAGCCCCTCGCCGATTGTGGTGACGTGTTCCTCGGCGAACGGATCCAGGCCCCCGGAGATTTCTGCGACCGCAGGCTTTGGCTCGGCGGGCGCGTTGCTGTTGGGCGTGCCGTGGGCCTCAGCGGCGAAGGCGGGAACGGAAAGCGCGGCAATCATACCGACGGCAACCATAAAGGATATCATCTTTTTCATTGTTGAGTCTTCCTTTCATACTGTTTTTGTGGCTTTGTTTTCTGCCCCGGAGAGGCGTTCCCCCCGGGAACAACGTCAGTATAGCATAGCCTTTATTAGATGAACGTTAGTTTTCTGAGGCGGGCGTTAAATTTTGAATTTAATTTCAGTGCCCTTTCCCAAAGCACTTTCTATTTCAAGTGTGCCGCCGTACCGGTCCATAACCGTTTTTACGATGGACATGCCCAAACCGCTGCCGGGGATTTTTTGGGAGCGGGAAAGATCAGAGCGGTAAAATGGTTCAAAGATGTTTTGTATTGCCTGTTGGTCCATACCGATCCCGTTGTCTTGAATGAGCAGAGATCGCTCCCGGCCTGAAACGGTGACATTTACGCAGCCTCCATCGCGATTGTATTTCACGGCATTTTCGATCAGATTAAAAATGACCCTGTAAAACAGATCTTTATTATAAATCAGCTGAAAAGCATCGCCCGTTACGGTTATGCGGACGCCCTTCTCTTGCGCAAGGGAAGAAAGATCCTCTTTGATTTGATTTACAACCGACAAAGCGTTTATGGTTTCAGTTTCATCTTTCAGAGACGAGTTGGTCAAAGCAATCAGGCTTTCCACCGTTTGAATCAACCGGTCCATGCTCTGCTTTATGTCGCTGGTACATTCCCTATAATCCTCGCAGCTGGGGCTGCTTTGCAGTTCCAGCACCTGCAAGGAGGTTTTCATGACGGAAAGAGGGGTTTTCAGCTCGTGGGCGGCGTTGGCGGCAAAGTTTTTCTGAGCGGTGTACGCGCCTTCCAGCCGGTCCATCATGTTGTTAAAGGATTTTGTCAAACGATATACTTCGTCCTCTGACCGGGGGAGTTCCACCCTTTGACACATGTTTTTATCGTCAATGTTGCTCATGGAATGTGTGAGGCGGCTGAGCGGTTTCAATATTTTTCCTGTAAGGATGTATATGGCGGCGGCCAAAACAAGGAGCGTGAACAACATTGATAACAGGGCGTTTTTTGCAAAGGCATCCATGATGGCCTGATAGGAGATCTTGTTTCCCTCGATGGCGGGAACAGGCGGGGAAACCGGATCCTGTTTTACAAGACTGTCTTCCTGGATACCGCCCGGTAAAGGCGGTGAAGGGACCGCGCCCTGTTCAGAAGAATTCAAATCGTAGGAAACTATGGAGCGCATATACATATTTGCGGAAGAGATGGAGATCGCTGTTAAAAAGAGACCGGCGACCGCTACCGCCGCGCTTGCCATAATTACGATCTTGGCCCGAAGCGACCATGACTTCATACGCCGCCCTCCTTGCGGGCCGAAACCATATACCCCTGGCCCCGGATGGTAATAATAAAGTCGCTGGTACTGCCGGCGTCTTTGATTTTTTTGCGCAGGGAGTGGATATGAAAGCGAAATGAGTTGGAAAACAAATCCACCTCACTGTCCCAAACGTGTTCAATAAGCTCTTCGGCGCTTATGACGGTATCGGGGTGATGAAGGAGATATTGAAGGATGGAATATTCTTTTTTGGTCAGGTCTAAAAGAGTGCCGCCCCAATAAGCCTTTTTTGCGGAAGTGTCTATGGATGCTTCGCCGCACCGTACAACAGAGTCATTGAGGCCGGTGTTTTGGCGGAGCAAGTTTCTGATACGCGCTTCCAGCTCCAGGAAGTCGAAGGGCTTTGTTAAATAGTCGTTGCTGCCGCAATCCAGCCCTTTTACTTTATCGAAAACCGTATTTTTGGCGGATAGGATAATGACAGGGAGCCGACTGCCTGCTTCGCGAATTTTTTTGAGCACATCCAGACCGTTTATTTTGGGAATGTTAATATCCAAAACCATCAGGTCATACGCGTTTATTTCCAAAAGCTCAAGAGCTTCCTCTCCATCAAAGGCACAGTCCACCGCATAGCCCAGCCTGCGCAGCCCCTTTGAAAGAGATCTGGAAAGCAAAACTTCATCTTCTACAATTAAAAGTTTCACAATCTCCCCCCTTTGTTATAAAAGCAGGTATTATGGTTGTATTTTAACTATTATATCTGTTTCTATGTTAGATTTATATTAGTTTTTCTATTGAGCCTTAAAAAATGAAGTATGCGGCAAAAATCCAATTGCTGAAAGCGCCGCGGCCTGGTTCACGGCACAGGGGAAAGGGGAGCCATCTGCGCTGGGCCGGCAAAACAGTTCAATAGCGGCAAGCGGGGCAGGAGCGTTACGCTCCTGCCCCGCTTGCCGCTATTATTTTAATGAAAAAACCGTTTTTGGGACTCTGCGCAAACACGGCAGAGCGCCTTACGCCCTGGCGGGCTCTTCGGCGCGGGCCATGGCCAGCTGATAGTCGCGCTGGTCGGTGAAGATCTCGTTTTTGTAGGGGTTCTTTTTTTGCTGGACCGAGCGCTTGACGATGATGGCCAGCACAATGACGTTGGCCGCCAGCGCCAGGATGGCGATCACGCCCTGCATGGTGGGATCGGCGGCGGTAGGCCGCACGGCGGGGTCCATGATACCGCCCGCATAGAGCACCGGCAGGGTGGCGAACACGCCCTGGTCCTGGAACAGGGGGAACACCTGGGCGAACATGCACCACAGCGCCAGGGTGTTGGCGCGGTTTTGAATCCACCCGCCCTTATTCCACAGCGCGTTTGCAAAGGTGGGGGCCAGCAGCAGCGCAAGGCCGCAGTACCAGGCGTGGGTGGGCAGGTTGTTGTAGGTGTATTCAAAGTTCCACAGATCGTAGGCGATGATGAAGTACCAGGTCATGTCCGGCCAGAGCATGTCGTCGTGCTTTTTGGAGGAGTAGATGCCCCACCAGCCGGTCATGCACAGGATGTTCAGGATGCCGGCGATGCCGTTGACCCAGTTCCACCAGCCGCCGTACAGCCACACGTTTTCGCTGGACAGCCACCACCGGTCGCCGGTGGCCGCCAGGGCCATCATGCCGCGGACGCCGCTCTCGAAGTCGCTGCCCACGGCGATGAGGATGTTCAGGGCCACGATCACAAAGGGGAAGGCCTTGAACCAGTGGGTCTTGCCCACGCCCCACTTGTATTTCAGCATCATAAAGCCGATGCACCCGGCGGTGGCCGCATACAGCTTTGCGTAGTGGAACCAGCTGTTCATGTGCAGATAGGTGGGGTTGGTGAGCGCCCACCCGGCCCCCATGCCGGCGCCCACATAGATGGAAATAAAGTAGACGCTGAGCGCCGCGGGCAGCGCCATGAAGAACAGGATCCCGCCCAGCTTGGAGCGGCGCGAGAGCTCGTTGGCGATCACAAGCGCCGCAAAGACCAGCACCCAGCCCAGCAGCTGGTAGCCGGCGTTTTCGCCATAGATCTGAAACAACACGATACATTCCTCCCAAAATGAAATCAAGATTTTTTACAGGGCCCGCGCTGCCGCGGGCCTGAAACGACCCTGCACAAAATGCTGCCGGGGCCGGCGGGGCTAGCAGCACTCGATCTCGCGGATTACCACGTCGTTGCCGGACAAAATCTCCAGGTCTGCGCCGCCGCAGCCCGGGCAGGCAAGATCCGCCGCCATGGCGTTGAACACCCGGCCGCAGCCCCGGCACTTCACGATACCGGGCACCACCCGCAGGTCCAGGGCGGTATCCTGCATAAAGGTCTTATAGACCGCCGCGGGCCAGCACTGCTGCATGTAGTGGGGCACCACGCCGGACAGTTCGCCCACCTCCAGCACCAGGGTTTTTACCTGGGTAAGGCCCTCGGCCTGCACGATGCGCCCGATGGTCTTTACCATGGAATTGATGATGCCAAGCTCGTGCATGGTTTTTCAGCCCTTTCCCAGTGTTTCCTTGACGGCGGTGGCCACGATCTTTCCGCTGCGCTTCACGGCGTTGGCCGCGATTTTGATGGGCAGCTGCTCGTAGGTGCCGGGGGTGGAGTGGTACTTTTTGACCAGGCGGATGGCGTCGAACCTGCACTTGGTGGTGCACATGCCGCAGCCCACGCACATGTACTCGTTCACCTGCACCGCGCCGCAGCCCAGGCAGCGCTCGGTCTCCTTTTTGAGCTGCTCCTCGGTAAAGGTGAGGCGGGCGTCGGCAAAGGTGCGGCTGCGCCCGGGCGCGTGGCCGGCCTGCTGGCGCGGGGTGTTGTCGAACCCTTCGACCACCACATTGTCCTTGTCGAAGGCATGGTATTCCCGCCGGTCGCGGCCCAGGGTGAGGCTTTGGCCCGGCTGCACATAGCGGTGGATGGAAACCGCGCCCTCCTTGCCGGCCGCAATGGCGTGAATGGCGAATTTGGGCCCGGTGAAGCAGTCGCCGCCCACAAATACGTCCGGCTCGGCGGTCTGGTAGGTAAAGCCGTCCGCCTGGGCGGTCTGGCCGCGGCCCAGTTCCACCTTGCTGCCCTGCAGAAGGCCGCCCCACTGGATGCTCTGGCCGATGCTGAGCAGCACCGCGTCGGCTTTCACGGTCATGGTGTCGGCTTCATCATACACCGGGGCAAAGCGGTGCTGGGCGTCGAACACCGAAACACAGCGCATGAATTCCACGCCGGTGACCCGGCCGTTTTCGGTGAGGATGCGCTTTGGCCCCCAGCCGTTGTGGAAAGCGATCTGCTCGGCCTCGGCCTCGCCGATCTCCTCGGGCAGGGCGGGCATTTCGGCCCGGCTTTCCAGGCAATAAAGGCCCACCGAGCCCGCGCCCTGGCGCACAGCGGTGCGGGCCACGTCGATGGCCACGTTGCCGCCGCCGATCACCACAACCTCCCCGGCAAGCGGGGCGCCGCGCCCGAGGGCCACCTGGCGCAAAAAGTCCACGCCGGACACAACGCCCGCGGCCTCCTCGCCCTCAATGCCCAGGCTGCGCCCGCCCTGGGCGCCGACGGCCAGATAAAAGGCCTCGTAGCCCTGGGCGCGCAGCTGGGCCAGGGTCACGTCGCGGCCCACCTCCACGCCGGTTTTGAATTCCACGCCCATGCGGCGCAGAACGTCGATCTCGGCTTCGACCACGTCTTTTTCCAGCCGGAAGGAGGGGATGCCCAGCGTGAGCATGCCGCCCAGCTTTTCTTCCTTTTCAAACACGGTAACCCGGTAGCCGTCGATGGCCAGATAGTAGGCGCAGGAGAGGCCCGCGGGGCCGGCCCCCACCACCGCGATGCGGTTGCCCAGATCGTAGCGCTTTTGCGGGATGAACTGCTCGCCCTGGGCCAGCTCCCGGTCGGCGATGAATTTTTTGATCTCGTCGATGGCGATGGGCGCGTCGATCCCGGCACGGGTGCACTCGCTCTCGCAGCCGTGGGGGCAGATGCGCCCGCACACTGCGGGGAAGGGGTTCTCTTTTTTGATGAGCTCCAGCGCCTCGCGGTATTTGCCCTGGGCGGCCAGCTTGATGTAGCCCTGCACGGCAATGTGGGCCGGGCAGGCGGTTTTGCAGGGGGCGGTGCCCTCGGGGGCAACGTCCTGCCGGTTTTCCCGGTAATCGGTGTTCCATTTGTCCTTGTGCCAGACATGGTCGCGGCTGGTGAGCTGTTTTTGCTGGGGCAGCGGGGTTTTGGCGCAGAGCTTTTGGCCCAACTGCAGGGCGTTGGTGGGGCAATGCTCCACGCACTGGCCGCAGGCCACGCACTTTTCCGGGTCCACCTCGGCCCCGAAGTTGGAGCGGATGGCGTCCGGCGTGTTGAACAGGGTGGCGATGCGCATGGAGAAGCAGGCGCAGCCGCAGCAGTTGCAGATGGCGAAGCACTCGCCCAGCTCCTCGGTGTGGGGGCCCTCGTGCATCAGGCCCATGTCCTCGGCTTTTTTGATGATCTCTTCCGCTTCCTGGCGGGTGATCTCGCGCCCGCGGCCGGTGGCGATGTAATATTCGGCGCCGGAGCCCATCTGGATGCAGACCTCGTGCTCCAGATGGCCGCAGCCCTCGTCGATGTGGCGGCGGGAGGCGCGGCAGGAGCAATCGCTCACCGAGAATTTATCGTACTTGTCGAGATAATAGGACAGCCGCTCCCAGGGCTGGGTTTCGGGGTCGTCGGCGATGGCGCTCTCGACCGGCATGACCCGCATCATGGCCATGCCCTCGGGGAACAGGGGGGCCATGGTGGAGATGCGCCGGCGGGTGTATTCCTCAAAGGCCTTGCCGATCTGGGGGTGCGCCTCCAGCTGGGCGCGGTTGTTCACCATCATTTCCAGCATGCCGGGCGCAAAGATGTTCACCCAGAACAGCTCTTTGCCGTCCTCGTGCCACACCTTGCACACGCCGATCCCGGCCAATTCCATCAGCACCCGGTGGGTTTCGTCCAGCGGTTTGCCGCACTTTTGGGCCACCTCCTGCGCGGTGCGGGGCTTGCGCAGGCCCATTACCAGGGCCACGTCGGCCTGTTCGTCGCTCACCACGCATTCCAGCGCGTAGTATTCGGGGGCAGTCTCGTCGATCTTGTTGATGACGCCGGCCACGCCGCCCACCATTTTGGCCAGTTTTACGATCTTGGGTCTCAAAGCCATTGCGTTTTCCTCCTTATCAAAGCTGCGGTCAGGCCTGCTGCCATTCGCGCACCTGGGCGCGCAGCCAGTCGTACCATTCGGCCATGCCCTCGCCGGTTTTGGCGCAGATGGGCAGCACACGGGCGCGGGGGTTGCGCAGGTGCACGTACTCGGTGCATTTTTCCAGGTCAAAATCAAAATAGGGGGCCACGTCGATCTTGTTTACCAGCACCAGATCGCACACCTGGAACATGAGCGGGTATTTGAGGGGCTTGTCGTGCCCTTCGGGCACCGATAAAATGACCGCGTTTTTCACCGCGCCGGTGTCGAACTCGGCGGGGCAGACCAGGTTGCCCACGTTTTCCAGGATGGCCAGGTCCAGATCGCCGGTTTCCAGCCCCTCGAGGCCCTGGCGGGTCATTTCGGCGTCCAGATGGCACATGCCGCCGGTGTGCAGCTGGATGGCCTTTACCCCCAGCGCGCTGATGGTACGGGCGTCCACGTCCGAGTCGATGTCCGCCTCCATCACGCCGATGCGCAGCTCCTGCCGCAGGGCTTCGATGGTGCGGGCCAGGGTGGTGGTTTTGCCGCTGCCCGGGCTGCTCATCAGGTTGAGCAGAAACACCTTTTTTTCCTTGAGCCCGGCGCGCAGCAGCCGGGCCTGGCGGTCGTTGTCTGCAAATACGCTTTGCTTTATTTCCAATACCTTGAATTCGTCCATTTTCCTCGCCTCCGTCACTGGGGCCGGCGCAGGGAGCGCCGTGCCCATGCCAAACCTGTTAATATTGTAACATCATGGTTTTTGCAGCGTCAATGCAAACCGGAAAAAGCGGGGCGTTTTCTCACTTTTTATCGAAAAATGCACTTGTAAACCAGCAAAATGACTGGTAAAATAAAGTTCTGGTATGTGGTATGACCAAGAGCCAAAAGGGGGGCGGCCGCGCGGCCGCGCGCCGCAGGCAAAGGAACACGCCGGCGGGCGGGACGATGCGGGCGGGCCCCAAAAAAGGAGGAACAGCGGAATGGAGTTTGAGCGGCTATCCGCCCCCAGCCTGAAGGAGCTGTTTGTGCAGCAGGTGCGGGACAAGATCCTGGCGGGGGAGTTGGGCGTGGGCAGCCGCCTGCCGCCGGAGCGGGAGCTGGCCCGCCAGATGCAGGTGAGCCGGGCGGTGGTGAACGGGGGGCTGGCAGAGCTTGCGCGGCAGGGCTTTTTGGAGCTGCGGCCGCGGCAGGGCACCTTTGTGGCCGATTACCGCCGCAGCGGCAACATGGATACCCTGATCGCCATTATGGACTACAAGGGCGGAATGCTGGCCAACAGCGAGATCCGGGCCATTTTGGAGGTGCGCCGGGCGCTGGAACACCTGGCGTGCGAGCTGGCGATCGACTGCGCCTCGGACGCCGAGCTTGCGGAGCTGGGGGCCATTATTGATGAGCTGGGCCGCGCCGAAACGCCGGGCGAGGCGGCGCGGATCGCGTTCCGGTTCCAGCATGAGCTGGCCTTTGTGGGCGGCAACAGCATTTTGCCGCTGATCTATTACTCGTTCCGCAGCCCGGTGATCACCCTGTGGGAGCGCTTTTGCAGCCGGCACAGCGTGGAGGCTTTGTACCGCAACGCCTCGACCCTGCTGGAGCATGTTCGCAACCGGGATAAGGCCGCGGTGGGCCGCTGGATCGACCAGTACCTGAACGAGGCGATCCGGGGCAGCCGGCAGATCTATGAGGGATGAGGGCCGCCCCACAGGGAATTGCTTTTTGCGGCCGGGTGCGCTATAATCTTGTTATAAGGACCGAGAGGTGGGCGCCGCAGGGCGCAGAAGGCGGCTTTTGTAAAAAGAGGTGGATAGGATGGCTTTGTTTGAACCCCGCACGCCGGTATATGCCGGCGAAGGCGATGAGCTGGAAAAGGTCATGAAGCTTTTGCGAGACCACAGCATCGACTTTAAAACCAAGCCCGGCGCGGCAGGCACGCTGGTGCTGGTAAAGCGCGGCCTGGCGGACGAGGCGGAGATGGAGATCCGCGAGGCCAAGGCCCGCAACTGGCTTTGGTAAGGCGTTTGCGACCGCGGTAAGGCGGAGCGCGCAGCATAAAATGAGAAAACAGCATTGCAGCCCCGGACCGGGGCCATGCAATGCTGTTTTTGTTTTTGGGGAAACGGCGGGGGAGAAAACGGCTGATAAATTTTTTACAATGTGCTAAAAAAATTGCATTTTGCCCCGGGAAGAGGCCGGGACGATTGAGTTTTAGGTGTTGAAGCGATATAATATAAAGGGAAAAAAAGGAAAAACGGAACGATTTTTGAATCCTTGAGAGGGGAGGCGCGGCCATGACCATTCCCTTTTTGTGGGTGCCGGTTACGGCGCTGGCCTGCTACACGGTGCTTTTGGCGGCGCTGCTGCCCGCCTGCACCAACAGGGCGGTGCGGGCGTTTGCCGGGCTGGTGGCCTGCTTTGTGCTGTGGACCGGCGGCAGCATGCTGATGCGCATGCTGCTGCCCATCGGCTGGGAGAGCTTTTATTTGGTCTCGCTGCTGGCTCTGTTTTGCATCCCCGCGTTTTTGTACCGCTTTTTGAGGGAGTTTTCGGGCGAGGAAGCCCCGCGGGAGGAGGCGGTGGCCTGGCTGCTCACCCTGGCGGCCGCCGCGCCCAACCTGCTGGACGGGTATCTTGCAAAGCCCACCCTGGAAAAGCTGCCCTACGGGGGCGCGGTGTTCCGCTACCATGTGGACTGGCGGGTGGCGATCCCCACGGCGCTGTGCCTGGCGGTGGTGGCGCTGGCGGTGCGCCTTGTGCGCCGCCGGCGGAAGACCCCGGGCGTGCGGCTGGTGGTGGCCGGCATGGCGGTGCTGGTGCTGGGCAACCTGGCCAGCGTGCTGCCGGGGAATATCTTCCCGTTTGATACGCTGGCGGGCATTGTGAACGCGGCGCTGGTGTTTTGGGCGCTCTACCGCCGGGGGCTGCTGCAGCTGCGGGTGTTTGTGGCCCCCGGCGCGGTGAGCGCCATGGCGGCGGTGCTGGCCGGCCTGCTGGCGATGCCCGCGGTGCGCCGCGTGCTGCCCCTGCTGCGCAGGATGCTGGGCGAGCGGTATGCCGGGGCGCTGTGGCAGGTGTTCTGGTGCCTGGCAGTGATCACTGCGCTGGGGACGTATCACCTGCTGCGCTGGATGGTGCGGCGGCAGTTTGTTTTAAAAGAGAGGCAGCGAAACCTGGCGCTGCAGCGGTTCAGCGTGGCCACGGCGCACAACCTGCCGCGGGAGGAGCTGATGGACGCGATGCGGCGGGAGGTGCAGCAGATCTACGGCGAATGCCCCGCCTGCGTGTTTTTGCTGCACGAGCGGCGGCAGCAGTTTTTGCCGGCGTACCCGGCGGGGCTGGAAAACGAGGTGCAGCCCATTGGGGCGGAGGACCCCTGTGCCGCCTGGTTCGGCGCGCAGGAGGGCTGTGTGCGGGCCGCGCAGGTGCAGGGGGCGGGCATGCAGATTGCACAGGATAAGCTCAGCATGATGCGCCGGTACGGCATCCGGTGCATTGTGCCCTTCAAGGACGATGAAAGCCTGCAGGGAATCCTGTTTTTGGGCGCGCCGGCCACCGAGCGGGACTACACCAACGACGATTTGATGTTTTTGGCCTCGATGGGGGCGATGATGTCGGTGGGGCTGAAAAATGCACGGCTGTATCGCAGGCTTTACCGGGAGGCGCGCACCGACCAGCTCACCGGCCTTTTGAACCGCCGGGCGTTTTTGGCGGCGCTGGAACAGCAGCGGGCGGCGGGAGGCGCGTTTGCCCTGCTGCTGCTGGATCTGGACGATTTTAAGCTCTACAACCAGCTGTACGGCCAGCAGGAGGGCGACCGGGCCCTTGAGCAGCTGGCAGGCCTTCTGCGCCGGTATGCGGGGGAGGAGGCGGCGCTGGCCCGGTACGGCGGCAAGGTGTTTGCGGCGGCCGTGCCAAAGCTGAGCGGCCCGGAGGGGGTGGCCCTGGCGCGCAGGATCGCCGCGGCACTGGCGGCGCTGAACGACGCCGCGCTGTGCCGGCTTACCTTCAGCGCCGGGGTATACGGCTACGGCGGCGGCCCGGAGAGCACGCAGCAGATGCTGGAGTTTGCGGACATGTGCGTGTTCGAGGTGAAGCAGGGCGGCAAGAACGACGTGCGGCTTTATTCCGCAGCCAGCACCCAGAACCCCCGCCCGCCGGCGGACGGGCAGGCCTATGCCTCCACGGTCTACGCGATCACCGCGGCCATTGACGCCAAGGACCACTACACCTTCGACCACTCGCAGAATGTGGCCGGGTATGCCCGGGCGCTGGCGGCGGCCCTGGGGCTGGACGAGAGCCACGTGCGCATGATCTACCAGGCGGGCCTGGTGCACGACGTGGGCAAGCTGGCGGTGCCGGAGCAGATCTTATCCAAGCCCGGGGCGCTGACGCCCGAGGAGTACAAGGTCATGCAGGGGCATGTGGAGGCGTCGGTTGCGATCATACGCAACCTGCCCTCGCTGGATTACGTGCTGCCCGCGGCGGTGACCCACCACGAGCGGTGGGACGGCAAGGGGTACCCCCGCGGCCTTGCGGGCGAGGAGATCCCCCTGGGCGGCCGGTGCCTTGCCCTGGCCGACGCGTTCGACGCCATGACCAGCCGGCGCTCTTACAAGGCGGCCTACAGTGTGGAATACGCGCTGGAGCAGCTGCGCCAGGGCGCGGGCACGCAGTTTGACCCACAGCTTGTGCCGGTGTTCGTGCGCCTGGTGGAAGAGGGGCGCATCCAGGCAGGGGAGCGGGAGCACCCGCAGCCGGAACCGGCGGCGCCGCTGTGAAAAAAGCGGGGACGCCGCGCCCCTGCCAGGGAACCGACCTGTGCAAAGCAACCAAAAAGAGGCGGCCGATTTTTATCGGCCGCCTCTTTTGACGAAAAACGGGATCAGTTCTTTTTGCCTTTCAGGTCCTTCATGCGCAGCTCGTGGCTCAAAATGCGCTTGCGGATGCGCAGGCTTTGGGGGGTGACCTCCAGCAGCTCGTCCGGCGCAAGGAATTCCAGGCAGCCTTCCAGGCTGAACTTGCTCACGGGCACGAGGCGCAGCGCGTCGTCTGAGCCGGAGGCGCGGGTGTTGGTGAGGTGCTTTGTTTTGCACACGTTCACGGTGATGTCCTCGCCGGTGGGGGTGTAGCCCACCACCATGCCGCCGTACACCTTTTCGCCCGGGGTGATGATGAGGGCGCCGCGGCCCTGGGCGTTGTACAGCCCGTAGGCCACCGCGTCGCCGGTTTCAAAGCTGACCAGGCTGCCGGAGCTGCGGCAGGAGATATCGCCCTGCCATTCCTCGTAGCCGTCGAAGATGGTGTTCAGGATGCCCTCGCCGTGGGTGTCGGTGAGGAACTGGTTGCGGTAGCCGAACAGGCCGCGGCTGGGCATGCGGAACTCCAGCCGGACGCGGCTGCCGATGGGCTCCATCTGCTGCAGGATGGCCTTGCGGGCGCCCAGGGCGGTCATGACCGCGCCCTGGTAATCGGTGGGAACGTCGACCACCACCCGCTCCATGGGCTCCATGGTCTTGCCGTTTTCCACATGGGTGAGCACCTTGGGGGGGCTGACCTGCAGCTCGTACCCCTCGCGGCGCATGGTTTCGATCAGGATGGAAAGGTGCATCTCGCCGCGGCCCATCACGCGGAAGGAATCGCTGGTGGCGGAATCCTCGACTTTGAGGGCCACGTCCTTGAGCAGCTCGCGCTGCAGCCGGTCGCGGATCTGGCGGCTGGTGACGAACTTGCCCTCGCGCCCGGCGAAGGGGCTGTCGTTCACCGAGAAGGTCATCTCCACGGTGGGATCGTTGATTTTGAGGAAGGGCAGGGGCTTGACCTGGGCGGGATCGCACAGGGTGTTGCCGATGGTGACCTCGGTGATGCCGCTGAAGGCCACAATGTCGCCGGCTTTGGCTTCGTCGACCGGTTCGCGGCCGTTGGCCTTAAAGTCGTAAAGCTTGGTGATGCGGCCCTTAAAGTTTACGTCCTGGTCGTGCCAGTCGCACACCTGCACGTCCTGGTTGACCTTTACGCAGCCGTTCTGGATGCGGCCGATGCCGATGCGGCCCACGAAATCGTTGTAGTCGACGCTGGAGCACAGCATCTGGAAGGGCGCCTCGGGGTCGCCCTCGGGGCACTTGACATATTCCAGAATGGTCTCGAACAGGGGCTTTAGGTCGGTGCCGGGCACGTCCGGGCTGTAGCTGGCGGTGCCGGAGCGGCCCGAGCAGAAGACCATGGGGCTGTCGAGCTGTTCGTCGGTGGCGCCCAGGTCCATGAGCAGGAGAAGGATCTCGTCGATGACTTCCTTGATGCGGGCGTCCGGCCGGTCGATCTTATTCACCGCAATGACCAGCGAGAGGTTCTGCTGCAGGGCCTTCTGCAGCACAAAGCGGGTCTGGGGCATGCAGCCCTCGGCGGCGTCCACCAAAAGCAGCACGCCGTTGACCATTTTCAAAACGCGCTCCACCTCGCCGCCGAAATCGGCGTGGCCGGGAGTGTCGACAATGTTGATCTTCACACCATTGTATACGGTGGAGCAGTTTTTCGCCAGGATGGTGATGCCGCGCTCGCGCTCGATGTCGCCTGAGTCCATGACGCGGTCGGCCACCTGCTGGTTGTCGCGGAAAGCGCCGCTCTGCTTGAGCATCTGGTCCACGAGGGTGGTCTTGCCGTGGTCCACGTGAGCGATGATGGCAAGGTTGCGCAAATCTGTACGTTCCATGTTTTACCCCTTTTTGGTCGGTCTGGTTTACTTCTTTTTACATATTATCTGTTTCGATACGTTATTTATAGTAAGGCACCGGTATTCTTTTGTCAAGAATATACAAATATTTTTTTAAGGATTTGGCGCTTGTACCAAAAGCGCCCGGCGTTCCGGGCGCCTCAAAAAGGGGCCGCGGGGCAGCGCGGTCAGGGAGACGCGGGGCGCTTTTTTTGCCGCGCGGCCAGCCAGGCCCAGGCGGCAAGGGCGGCGGCGCTGCCAAGGGCCAGGGCAAGGCCGGCCCAGAGCCCCGGGGGCGTAAAGCGAAGCTCCACCGTGTGGAAGCCCGGGGTGAGAGGGGCGGCAAGCAGCGAATCCAGCGCCGGATAGGGCTGCACCGGCTGCCCGTCGACCCACACGCGCCAGCCCTCCTCGTAGGGGATGCTGGTGAACAGGGCGGCGGCGCCGGGCCCGGCGGTGAGGCTGCCCTTTAAATAACCGCTGCCCCAGGCTTGCAGGGAAAGGCCGCCCTGCGCAAGCTCGCCGCAGGCCGCCTGCAGGGCGGCGGTGCGCTCCACCGCAAAGTGCCAGCCCCCCAGGGCCAGCTGGCCGCCGGCGCTGCGCAGTTCCACCGTGAGGCGCTGGCCGGTGGTTACGGCGCCCAGCAGCAGGGTGCCGTTTTCGCCCTGCAAAAGGGTCTCGCCCACGGGCTGGCCGTCCACCAGCACCGACGCGCCGCAGTATTGGTCGTACACCGGGAAGTTGGCGTACAAAAGGCCGTCGGCCGGGGCGGTGAGGCTGAACAGCAGGCTGCCGCCGGTGGCGGGAACGTCCACCGAGTAGTGGTAATCGTCCAGCACCGAGAGGCCCACAAGGCGCGGCGGGCCCGCCTCCAGGGGAACAAACACCCCGGCCTCGCGGCCCAGGAGCGCGGAGTACACAGTTTCCAGGTTTGTAAAGGGAAGGTCCAGCGCCAGCCGCTGGCCGGGAATGCCGGAGGCCGAAAACGCCACCGGCAGCGCAAGGGGATTTTGCCGGGCGGCGCCCGCGGCGGCCCAGCCCGGGCGGTCGGGGCCGCCCAGCTGGTATTTGACCCCCAGCAGGCTGGCCGCGGCGGCGCTTACGCCCTGGCCGTCGGCCACCCAGCCGCTGGTGCCCGAAAGGCCCAGCGCCCGCAAAAACTCGCAGGCCGCCGCGGAATAACTGCTGCTGTAATGGGCGGTGCCCGCGTAGTTCAGCAAAAACGCGGCGTTCTGGTCGGGCGCGCCGGGGTACTGGATGCGGTAGAAACCGGGGTCGGCGGCCCGCAGCCGCTCCACCTCGCCCTGCCAAAGGGCCAGGGTACCGGGCTGTGCGGCGGCAGGGGCGCCGAAGGCTTTGAGCGCAAGGGCGCTGTTGGCGGCAAGCTCGGCCGCAAGCACCGCGGCCAGGGCGGCGGGCAGCCAGCGCCCCAGGCGCGGGCGCAGGGGCGGCAGGCTGTTCCAGCCGCGCGCCGCCAGTTCCAGCAGCGTGAGAATGAACAAAAAGCTGTAGCGGTAGGGGAACCAGCTGGGGCTTTGAAAGCCGTGCCAAACAAGATCCGGCGTGCGGAAATAAAAGCTTGCCAGCAGCACGGCCAGAAGCCCCGCGCCCGCCAGCTTTTCGCCCGCAGAGGGGCCCTTGCGCAAAAAGAAGGCAAGGGCGAGCGCCAGCGGCAGCAGGCCGCAGAAGATGAGCGGGAGCTGGTTTGTGACCTCGCCCGCGGTGTAGGCGCCCGCAAAAAATTGGCGCACCAGGGCAAACGGCTCAAAGTTTGCGGCAAAGCCCCACTCCATTGCAAAGCTTGCCTTGCCCTGCCCCAGGGCAAGCGCGCAGGGCAGCAGCACCCAGGCGGCCAGGCCCCCGGCCAGGGCGCTGGCGGCGCAAAAGCGCCCCGCAATGCGCAGGCGCTGCGGGGCGCGGCCCAGCGCCAGCCAGTGCAGCAAAAAGTAGAGGGCGGAATAAAGGCAGAGCATCCAGCCAATGTAATAGCAGGTGAGCAGCGCGGCAAAGAGGGCCCCCAGATACAGCCAGGGCCGCCCGCCTGAAAGGAGGCGGCGCAGCCCCCACACCACCAGCGGCGCAAGGATCACGCCGTCGAGCCACATGAGGTTCTGGGCAAAGCCCGCCATGTAGCCGCTGAGCGCATAGGCGGCGGCCAGGGCCAGGGCTACCGGCCCACGGCTGCCGAGGGAGCGCAGGAACAGGCCCATGGTAAGGCCCGCCGCGCCGGTTTTGAGCAGGGTGATGCAGACCACCGCCAGGCTGAGCTTTGCGGCGGGAAAGAGCAGCAAAAGCAGGTTGAAGGGGCTGAACAGGTAATAGGCGTTCAGGCTGAGGGCCTCGCCCCCCAGGGCTTTGTGCCAGGTGTAAAAGAGCCCGCGGCCGAACAGCTCTTTATAGCCGGCCATAAAGTTGAGATACTGGCCGCCCATATCGCCAAAGAGCAGGGTATTCGCGCCGAAGGGCTCGATCCCCCGGGCGGCATAGACCCCGGCCAACAGCAGCATGGGAAGAAAAAACGACAGCAGAATTTGCGCCCGGCGGCGCATGGCCCTGGCCCGATCCGGCATGTTTTACAGCGCCCCCCTGTTTCACAAGTCGTTTTAGTATAGCCCCCAGATGTGAAGAAATTGGGAAGAAAACCTTTCAATTTGGAAACGAAACCGGAACAAACCGGCGGCGCCGGGCTGTAAAAACAGGGCGCCCGGCGGGCGCGCCGGGCGTTTGACATACGGCGGCAAAAGCTTTATGCTGAAGAAAAACGGCGGGGCGGCCCCGCTTAAAACACAGGGAGGGCGCACAGATGGAAAAAGGGCTGGTCCACCTTTATTGGGGCGAGGGCAAGGGGAAAACGACGGCGGCCATGGGGCTGGCCCTGCGCGCTTTGGGGAGCGGGCAGCGGGTAACGGTGGTCCAGTTTTTAAAGGACGGCCAAAGCGGCGAGCTGGAACCCCTGCAAAGGCTGGGCGCGCGGGTGTATTCCGGCAGGGCCGGGGAGAAGTTTGTGTTTCAGATGACCCCGCAGGAAAAGGCGGAAACAGCCGCCCGGCAGACGGCCCAGCTTGCCCGGGCGCTGGCCGGGCCCTGCGGGCTGCTGGTTCTGGACGAAGCCTGCGCCGCCTGGGAGCTGGACATGGCGGACAAAGCGCTGCTGCAAAAAGCGGTGCTGGAACGCCCGGCGGGGCGCGAGGTGGTGCTGACCGGCCGCCAGCCGGCGGACTGGATGCGCGCGGCGGCGGACTATTCCACCGAGATGCGCTGCCACAGGCACCCCTATGAGCGGGGGATCGCCGCCCGGAAGGGCGTGGAGTTTTGAGCGCCGGCAGGGTTTTGCAAAAAGGGAACGCGCGCCCGCAGGGCCGGGCAGGGGAAACCGGGAATTTTTAATACAGCAAAATGGGGGGCCGCAGGTGCGGCCCCCCATTTTTGCCGTGCGGAAAATTGGTAAACATTTCTTGCAGTTTTTGGGCTTTGCTATTTTATAATTATTTTAAAACGCATGGGCGCGCCGGCCTGGCAGCCCGGAAAGGAGGAAGGCCCGCAACTACAATGGGCCAAAAGGATGGGCGAAACAAGCGTTTTATCGCAGGAGAACAGCGGAAAGCCGCTTGCAACGGAGGAACAGCCCTGGTACGCGGCGCTGCCGGGGCTCACCGAATTTTTGGTGGAGGCCCATTACGGGGATTACCGGCAGGATATGCGGCCGTATCTTGCGCCGGACGTGGTGTGGCTGGGGGCCATGGAGGGGCAGTACGCGGACACCGCGGAGGGAATGCTGGCGATTCTGGACCGGGAAAAGGGAATCCGGTTTGAAATTAAAAACGCGGCGTACCAGCTTGTGGACGCCGACGAGCGGTGCGCCACCGTGTTTGGCAGCCTGCAGGTGCGCACCGCCGAGGGCAGCGGGCTGGTGCTGGCGTTCCGGCAGCGGGTCACGTTCCAGTACCGGCGCACCGGGGAGGGGCCAAAGGCCGTGCACATCCACGTTTCGAACGACTGGCAGGTAAAGGAAGCAAACGAACCGCTGCCCTTCCGGGCGGGAAAGGAAACCTACCGGTACGTGCAGGAGATCCTGCGCCGCAGCCAGGCAACGCCCCGCAAGCTGGTTTTGCAGGATGTGCACGGCCGCCGCCATATCCTGATGGAAAGCGAGGTGGTGTTTGCCGAGGCACAGCGGACCCACAGCGTGGTTTACAGCGTGAACGGCCCCATTGAGCTGTGCGAAAAGCTGTGCAGGCTGGCCAGGCGGCTGCCGGGGCTGCTGCGGGTGCACCGCAGCTACCTGGTGAACCCGGACTACGTGGTGGGGGTGAGCCGGTGTGCGCTGCATTTGTGCGACGGCTACACCGTGCCGGTGCCCGCGCAGCGGTATACAAAGATCAGGGCCGAGATTGAAAAACACACGATTGGTGCAGAAAAATGCACGATTGGTGCAGAAGCGGTTGATGAATGATGAATTTTTTTATAAAGTACGAAAGGAGCAGGGCCGGCAAAGTGCCCCCGGGGGACCGGGCGTTGGAGCCGAAAAATGGACGCGCTGTTTTGTGGGTATACTATTCACAAACGAAAAGGGGGCCGCAAGATGGAAGAAAAGGTTTTGAGCCTGGCGGGGCTGGAGGCATTCCGGCGCTGCCTGGTGCGCGAGGAACGCAGCGCGAACACGGTGGAAAAGTACCTGCGGGACGCGCGGGCGTTTTATCGCTTTTTGGGCGAGGACAAGCGGGTGGACAAGGAGCGGGTGATCGCCTACAAGCAGCATTTGGCCGAACACTACAAAACGGTGAGCGCAAACTCGATGCTGGCCGCGGTGAACCGGCTGCTTTTGTTTTTGGACTGGCGGGAGTGCCAGGTGCGGCTGCTGCGGGTGCAAAAGCGCAATTTCCGCGAAACGGAAAAGGAGCTGACCAAAAGCGAGTACCAGCGGCTGCTGGCCGCCGCAAAAAGCAGCCGGAACGAGCGGCTGTGGCTGCTGATGCAGGCCATTTGCGGCACGGGCATCCGGGTAAGCGAGCACCGGTTCATCACGGTGGAGGCGGTGCGGCAGGGCCGCGCGCAGGTGCGCAACAAGGGGCGCGAGCGGGTGGTGTTTTTTCCGGCGCCGCTGAAAAAGCTTTTGCTGGATTACTGCCGCCGCCAGGGCGTGGGCTCGGGCCCGGTGTTTGTGACCCGCAGCGGCTGCCCGATGGACCGCAGCAACATTTGGGCCGAGATGAAACGCCTGTGCGAGAGCGCGGGGGTGGACAGCGGCAAGGTGTTCCCCCACAACCTGCGCCACCTGTTTGCGGTGACCTATTACCAGCTGGAAAAGGACATTGTGCGCCTGGCCGACGTGCTGGGCCACGCCAGCGTGGAGACCACCCGCATTTACACCGCCACCAGCGGGCTGGAACAAAAACGCCTGATCTCGCGGCTGGGGCTGGTGGGGTGCGGGGGCTGAACGGCAAAAAGAAAAGCACCACATAATCTGAATTATGTGGTGCTTACATAAAAACTGAACTGTTTATTCCATTCCACTATACCCTATTTTCACAAAAAATGCAACGTTTTATGTGCAAAAAAACCATAAAACGACATTTAAAAAAAACAGCGGCATTTGGAACGGGCGCGCTTTGCGCCCCGCTTCCAGGTGCGTTTTTCGCTGCTTTAAAAAAAGGCATGGCAAACAGGGCCGGGCACTGCAAAGTTGGCAGTGCCTGGCTTTTCTTTTATATAAAAGTGCGCGGTGGCCCGCAAAAACGGCGGTGTGCCATGCGCGGCGCACCACATAATTCAGATTATGTGGTAGGTTTTCCGCCTATAAAAACGGGGCTTTCAAGCGCTTTTTGGCCCGCGCGCGGGGGCGCAGAACGAAGGAAAGGAAGAGCGGCAATGCGGGTGAGGTCGGTGTTCAAGGCGGGGCTGTGCAGCGGGTACGACGAGGCGCAGATCCTGGACTACCTGCGGCAGCTGCAGGAAGAGATCAAGGCGCAGGAAGAGGAATACGAGCAGGCGCTGGCCGAGGCGGAGATGGAAGTGGAGCGGCTGCAGGGGATCGTGGACGAGTACGACGCGGGCGCGGTGGAACTGAAGCGGCACATCATGGCGGAGCGTGCGGCAAGCCGGCAGGAGCTGGAAAAGCTGCGCAAGGCGCTGAGCGAAACGCAGGCAAAGCTGTGGCGCGCGGAGGAAAAGCTGGGAACCCGGCAGGGACAGGCAGGTGAACGGCCGTGACCGAGCGGGTATCGAGCCGGCTGGAACGCAAGCTGCTGCTGGAAGGGCGGCGGCGGGCAGGGCGGCGGTGGCGGCGGCTGGGCGCGTTCTGCGGCGCGGTGGCGGCGCTGGCGCTGGTGCTGCTGGGTGTGTTCAGTTTTGTGCTGGGGGTGGACGTGGTGCAGGGGGAATCCATGCGGCCGGCGTTCTGCCCGGGTGACATTGTGATTTACAACCGGCTGGCAAAGGAATATGCGCCGGGGGACGTGGTGGTGTTTGCGTACGGGGGCGGGGACGTGGTGAAGCGCGTGGCGGCCCTGGCGGGCGACAGGGTGGAACTGGGCACCGAGGGCGAGGTCCTGGTGAACGGGGAAGCACTGGGCGGCAGCGCGGGCGAGGTGGAGCAGGCGGTGAAGACGCCGCTGACGGTGCCGGAGGGCAGCGTGTTTTTGCTGGGGGATAACCCTGCGGCCTCGCTGGACAGCCGGTATAAGGAAATGGGCCCGGTGGAGGCCCGGACGGTGCTGGGCAAGGCGGTGCTGGTGGTGCGAAGGATCGGCTAAAGACCGGCTAAAGATTGGTTAAAGGTTGGCTAAAGACGCCCAGAAGGGCTTTGAAGATAGAAAAAGCAAGGCATTCAGGAGGAACAAAGGGATATGTCCACAATACTGCACATTGTACAGGAACAAAAGGAAAGGAAGCGGCTGGGCACAGCGGTGGGAGCGCTGTGCCTGGCGGTGGTTTTGCTAGCAGCGGCGGTGCTGGGCACGATCGGCACGGCGCGGGCTTTGCAGCCGGAAACGGTGGCGCTTGCAAGCCTGGCAGATTTTGAGGCCTGCCTTTTGGACGTGGAGAGCGAGCGGTACGACCCGGCGGGGAGGTATGTGCTGGCTGGGGACGTGGATCTTGGGGGCCTGAGCGAAAGCATCGGGAGCGTGTACCGGCCGTTTACGGGGAGCCTGGACGGCGCGGGGCACCGGATCACGGGGCTTGTGCGGCCGCTGTTCGGGGTGATGCAGGGGGCGCGGGTGGAAAACCTGCTGCTGGACGGCGCGGCGATCACGGAGGCTGCGGTGTACCAGGCAGCGGACGGGAGCTACATCAGCGGGTACGCGGCGCTGGCGGCGTGCGCGGTGGACAGCGAGATTGAGCGGTGCGGGGTGGTGGGCAGCGTTGTGCTGGAAAGCCCTGCGCCCACAAAGATCGAGGTGGAGCCGGAGGCGCCGGAGCAAGCGGGCGCTACCGGCAGCGCAGAGGCCGGCAGCAGCACCGCCGCTGCCGACAGCGCACTGGACGAAGAAAGCGCAAGCGGGCCCACGGAGGAGGCGGGCAGCGAGGCGGAGAGCGGCGCAGGGCAGGAAAACGGGCAGGTGGAGCCTGCGCCGGGGCCGGAAGCGCCGCCCGCCCAGCCGGCAGAGCCTGTGGAACCGGTGGAAACCGAGCCGGAGGCGGAAGCGCCGGCGGAACAAAACATGGCCCCGGGGCTGGCGGAGGGCGCAGGCGCTGCGCTGCGGCTGGTGGGGGGCACGGTGCTGCCGGTGGGGCTGCTGAGCGGCATTTCCGCGGCCAGCGCAAGGGAAGCGGCGAGCGAGGGCGCTGCGCAGGAGCCCGCGCCACAGGAGCCTGCGCCAGAGCCGGAACCAGATCCTGCCCCTGCCCCGGAACCGGAACCTGTGCCGGAGCCGGAGCCCACCGAGGCGCCCGCGGCAACCGAGGCGCCCAGCGAAGCACCGGCACCCACCGAGGCGCCGGCCCTTTCGCCTGCGCCGGAAGCGACGGCGGAGCCCACGGCAAGCCCCCTGCCCAGCGAAGGGCCCGGGGCTTCGATGAGCCCGGCGCCCAGCGAGGGGCCCCAGAGCACCGAGGCGCCGGAAGCGGAAGAAACGCCGGAGCCGAGCGAAACACCTGTGCCCAGTGAAACGCCCGCGCCCACCACGGCGCCAAGCGATTCGCTGGTGAGCGAGGTGCAGCCGGTGCGGCGGGAGTACATAGAGGTAACGCCCGGCGCGGTGGCGGCGGGCGGGCTTGTGGCGCAGAGCATGGGGAACACGGTGATCCGGCAGTGCTATGCGTTTGTGAGCATGAACGGGAAGAACGCGCCGGGCAGCCTTTTGGGCGGCTTTGTGGGCAGCGTGGAAGCAGGGGGCCTTGTGAGCGGATGCTACGCCACCGGCACGGTGGAGGGCAGCGGGCTGACAGGCGGCTTTGCGGGCGCGAGCGACGGAAGAATTGAAAACAGCTTTTCGACGGCCACGGTGACGGGCGAAGGGGAGCGGGCAGGCTTTTTGGCGGGCGGCAGCGGGGAAACCGAGGGCTGCGTGTACGACCGGCAGATGGCCTGCGCGGGCGACAGCTATGCCGAAGGGCGGGACACGGCCGCGCTGACCGGGCAGGCGGAGCTTGCAGGCGAGTGGTATTACGCGGAGCAGGCGTACCCGCAGATTGCGTATTTTGCGCAGCACGAGGACGCTGCGCAGGCGCTGCGCAGCAAGGCGAGCGCGATTGCGCTGGTGCTACCGGCGGGGCAGACCCTGCAGGATGTGCTGAGCGCGGGCGCGAGCACGGTGGAGCTGACCGAACAGGTGGACGGCGAAGCGGTGGAGTGGAGCGCCAGCGGGGCCATTACGGTGCAGGGGGGCGTTGCCATTGTGGGCGCGCCGGGCGCCGGTGCGCAGCCGGGCCCAGCCCCGGAAGGAAACGACGAAGAGGCCGGGGAGCAACCGGGGGGCGAAGCGCCCCCCGCGCCGGAGGAAAACGGGCCGGAAAGCGAGCCGGAGCAGGCGCCGGGCAGCGCACCCAGCGCACCGCCGGAAGCGGAGGAGCCGGAAAGCGGGGACGCGCCGCAGGAGAGCGCTGCCCCGGAGAGCGCGGAGCAGCAGGCCCCCGCGCCGGAAAGCACGGAACAACAGCCCGAAGCAGGCCTTGCCGCAGAGCCGGCGGCAGGGCTTGTTTCCCTGTGGCCATTTTGGGGCGTGAAGCTGGGCCTGGGCGCGGGGGCTGTGGATCCCCAGGGGCCCGAGGCAGAGAACGGCCAGGAGGCACAGGACGGCCAGACCGGGGGGGCCGCGCCGGGCGAGGGCACCGACGCGCCTGCCCCCAGTGAAGAAAACGGCGAAACGGCCCCCGCCGGGGTCAGCACGGGCAGCATTACCGGCAGCCTGGGCGGCGTTTCCAAGACCTTTTCGCTCACCGCCGAGGCGCCGGCGCCCGCGCCGGCGGCCGCCGGCTATGCCACCTGGCAGGATGTGGGGGTGGAGCTGTACAACAATGGCGAATGGTTTGACGAGGGCGGGTGGTATGGAGCACACAGGGGGGACGAAAGCGACCCGTATGTGATCGACAGCCCGGAACGGCTTGCCCTGTATACCTATGTGATCTCGCAGGGCCACCTGAATGCCAAGCATTATGTGAAGCTCGGCACTTCCATGGACCTTACCGGCGCGGCTTACGGCGGCACCCCGGAGGCGCCGCTGCCGTGGGTGCCCATCGGCCTTTATCGTGCTTATACGTTCCGTGGCGTGTTCGACGGCTGCGGGAACACCATCAGCAATATGCTGGTGGACAGCAACATCGTGGCAAGCCTGAAGAGCGCAGGCGCAGAAATAAACATGGACGTGTTGGGCTTTTTTGCCGAGGCGGGTTATCCCGAGTGCGTTATAAAAAATTTGATCCTGGACGCCAGTTGCAGGGTGCACTGCGAAGGCCTGCAGGCGGCCTCTTCGAGCCTGCCGGTGTATGTGGGCGGCCTGGTGGGCGTTAGCATGGGAGATGTGATCAACTGCAGCGTATCCACCGAGATTTTGGTCACAGGGTCAAACGGCGTGGCGTGCGGCGGCATTGCGGGCTACGCGGCCGGCATGCTGAATTGCAGCCGCCCGGCCGAGGCGGGCGAGCTGCTGTTCCAGAGTTCTTCCGGGGCGATGGGCGGCCTGGCAGGCATGGCCGCCAGTTTTTCGGCGAATAAGTTTATAGCAAACAGCTATTGTGCCGGGCGCATAACCGCGAGGGGCAAAAGCGATGGGCTGAACGCGGGCGGCCTGGTGGGGCAATTCGGTAACTACCAGGTTTATTTATTGAACTGCTACGGCCTTATGCCCGGTGTGGACAGCGATTATACCAGCGTTTCGGCGGGCCTTTTGGCGGGCAAGGGCGGCAGTAAGGTTTTAATAGAGCAGTGCTACGGCCGCGCCGAACCAGGCAGGGCACCTTTTATAGGGGCCGACGAGGGGGACGCGGACGTGAGGAAGTCGGGCCTTTTTACCAACGGCAGCAGCGCGGTGAAGGCATATAACGAATTCTCAAGCCCGGTGGTGCCGGGCGGCACGCTGCAGGAGAACCTGAACGACAGGGCGGACGGCGAGATGATTTCGGATGAAGTGATGTACAAGTGGCGGGCCGCCACCAACGAAAACGACGGGCTGCCCATGCTTACAAAGCTGTATGGCAGCACCAGCTGGAAGGATGTGGGCCAGGCGGTGGAGGAGGGCCGCGTGGGGGGCAAGCCCACCGGCAGGGGCACCGCAGACGACCCCTACCAGATCGGCACGCCCGAGGCGCTGGCCTGGTATATGTACAGAATGAACGACCCGCAGAGCTATAACGCGGGGTTCAGCACGGCGTGCGCCGAGCTGACGGCCGACATTGACCTTGCGGGCTGCGCTTACACCACCACAGGCCCGGCCGAGGTGAAGGCGGACCCGGCCAAAGCGCTGCCCTGGAGCCCCATCGGCGCTTTGCCGAAGCAGGGGCAGGGAACCACCTGCCCTTTTATGGGCAGCTTTGACGGCAAGCGCCATTCCATCAGCAATGTGTATTTAAGCGACACGCTGGACCCAACCCTTGAGGGGTGGGGGTTGTTCGGCTTTGTGCTAAAACCCGGCGTGGTGAAGAGCGTGCAGGTGCACAGCGGCAAGTACGACACGCCGACTGGGATCTATGTGGGCGGCATTGTGGGCCGCATGGACGACACCGGCCTGTTTGACTGCTTTAACGCGGCGCTGTGCCCTTCCCGGTTTCGTGGACAGTAAAAATGAAGAAAAAACAGAAAGAAACGCAGGATATCTTGTCGTATCACACTCAGGCGGCGGGATGCTCAGACAAGGCACGCGCAAAGGCATCCGGAGGACGCCAGCCAATAGAGGAATGCGGGCGCACTGGGTTGTAAAAGGTCTCGATATAAGCGAAGACGTCTGCCATGGCTTGTGCCCTTGAGGCGAAATGGCGCAGATGGACGCACTCGCACTTGAGGCAGCTGAAGAAGTTTTCGGCCACGGCGTTGTCATAGGGATCGCCCTTGCGGGACATGCTTTGCCGGATGCCGAGGCTGGCGAGACGCTGACGGTAAGCGTAGGCGGCGTATTGGACGCCGCGGTCGGAGTGGAAGATGAGGCCGGGCAGAGGCTTGCGGCGCCGGACGGCCATGCCGAGGGCGGCGAGAGTGAGATTTGTGTCGATGCGGTCGGAGAAGGCGTAGCCGACGATCTGCTTTGTGCAAAGGTCTTTCACAACAGCGCAGTAGAGCCAGCCCTCGCCGGTGGGGATATAGGTAATATCGCCGACCCATGCGGTGTCTGGCTTGTCAAAGGAGAAGCGGCGCGCAAGGAGATTGGGCGCGATGGGGTGCGCGTGTCTTGAGTTGGTCGTGGCTTTGTAGGCACGCCTGCGCGTGGAGGAGATGTTCATCTCGTTCATCAGGCGGTGGATGCGCTTGCGCGAGCAGGAAAGCTGCGGGCGGATCAGGTGATACAGGCTGTCCAGCCCAAGGGCGGGATAACGCTGGTGCAGGCTCAGCAGCCGGCGTTTCAGTTCCTGATCCTTCTGCCGGCGCAAAGAGGGTTTGCGGCCCAGCCATTCGTAGTACCCGCTGCGGGAGACCTCCAGCAGTCGGCATACAAGTTCCACAGAGGCCCCCGCGCGGGCCGTACGGATGTACCGGTACTTGTCCTCTATGGTTTGGAAAGTATGCCGACGGATTTTTTTAGGATGTCAATGACCCCGTCTTTCTCTTCAAGCTTCTTGCGCAGTGCTCGAATCTCCGTCTCCAGTTCGCGCAGGCGTCTGGCGTCGCGGTTTTGGCGGTCAGCTTGCCCCGGCGATGGTGCGCCCGCCGCTTTCAGCCAGCTGCGCAGCGTGTCGATGCAGATGCCGAGTTCCGCGGCCACCTCCCGGCTGGGCCGCCCCTGCTCGGTGACCATCCGCACTGCCCCCGCCTTGAAGGCCTCATCGTAACGCGGCGGCGCTGGGTGCTTTCGTTCTTTGGTTGACATTTTTCATTACCCCTTTCCATTATACAGATTGTTTTTCTGTCCGGCAAATCGGGTATGGGGGCAGCGCAGGTGACGGGAGCGCGGTATCTGGGCGGCGTGGTGGGCTATGTGAAAGGCACCACGGGTACGCTGGAGATGAGCTACTGCGGCAATGCGGGCACTGTGGTTTCGAAGGTGGGCAACCAAGACACAATACGGGGCGCGGGCGGCGTGGTTGGATATGCGCTGATAGACAAGAATGTGACTTTGAGCCTAAGCCGAGTGTTTAATACCGGTGCTATACAGGGCAATGGGTACAAAGCAGGCATGCTGGGCAGGCTGGCCGACGGCGACACCGACGTTGTGTGGCAAAAGTGCTATGGCGCGGGATACATTGAGCCCGACAGCGCGACCGGCGCGGTTTATTTGTACACCGCCGGCACCGCCAACTATTCTTATTATATCGACGGCTATTACGATACCGACGTGCTAGCGGTGGCACCAGAGTTACAGTATCTTGCCTCCAACACCGTGCTGGAAAATCAGCTCAAACAGGCCGCCGTGAAGAGTTACGCGATGGCATACGAATGGAATGAAAATAAGTACGGGATCGAGGGCGGCCTGCTGACCGTGGACGACCCGGACGAGCCGATCAACCACGGGTACATCTGCCTGGGCACGCTGCCGCTTGACACCTGGGAAGCCGTGGGCCGCATGATCGAGGAGGGCAGAATCGGCACCGAGGCCGACAAGGCCAGGTTTGTGGACGACGGCGGCAACGGCTACTTTGAGATCAGCACGCCGGAGCAGCTGGGCTGGTATTCGTATATGGTGAACAACCACTATAACCAGGGCTTCGGCCAAACAGATGTTCGGCTTGCGGCCGACATTGACCTGGCGGGCTGCGCCTACACCGGCGCCACCCCGGAAAAGGTGGCGGCCAATGTTTCGAGAGCGCTGCGCTGGAGCCCCATCAGCAAATACAGCGGCGCCACGTTCGACGGGCAGGGCCACAAGCTGGACAATTTATACTGCACGCCCAACGCCGACACCGGCAACGCCGGGGTGTTCGGCACGGTGGAGAACGGCACGGTGAAACGGGTGACCCTGAACAGCGGCCAATACAATGTGCAAAGTAGTGAGTTTAAAGCGAACCTGGGCGGCATTGTGGGCGAGCTGCAGGGCGGCGCTGTGACCGACTGCATCAACCGCGCGGAGATCGGATATAACAGCGGGGGCGGACGAGACAAGGGCTGCGGCGGCATTGTGGGCAAGGTGACGACGGCCGAGGCCGCCATTACCCGCTGCGCCAGCATGGCCCAAATGGAAGAGATGACCAGCTATGTATACATTGGTGGCATTGTGGGGAAAACGGACGCCACCACCACCCTGGACAGCTGCTACACCACCGGCAAGGCGGCGGCGTTTGTGGGCGGCGGCGGGGGTTTGGTGGGCTGTGCGGACGCCACGACCCTGGTAAAAAACTGTTACGCCGCCACCAGCACAACCGGCAGTGTGACAGGCATGCCAGGAGGGGTTGTGCTGGGGAGCGGCGACTGGTGCAGCTTTGAAAACTGCTACTACGACACCGCGTACGGCAGCGCCACCGCGGACGGGCTGACCGGCAAGGCCACCGCGGACATGAAAACCAAGGCGTTTGCCCAGGCGCTGAACAACGGCGCGCTGGCCCCCTTTACCAACGAGAACGCGGCCGGAAACGGCGGCTACCCGGTGTTCGGCATGCTGGCGGCGGGCAACTGGCAGGAGGTTGGCAAAACGGCCAGGTATTACTTTGACGGGGGCGACGCCTTTAAAACGCCGGACGGGCGCATTGTTGCAAAGCCCGCGGGCGACGGCAGCGCCGCCAAGCCCTACCAGATCGAGGCGCCGGAGCAGCTTGCCTGGCTTGCGGACAAGGTGAACACCGACGCCGACGACCGGGCGCAGAGCGCCACATTGCTGGGGGATATGAACCTGACGGGCAAAGCCTACGGCGGCACGGCCGCCACGCCGCTGCTGTGGGTGCCCATTGGCAGCAGCCAAACCTACTGGTACGGCGGCGCCGTGAGCAGCGGGTACGCGGGCGTGGTGTTCGACGGCGGCGGCTACGAGGTGGACTACATGCGGGTGAACGTGAGCAGCTATGGCGGCCTGCTGGGCTGCACCCAAAACTGCACCATCCGGAATGTGGGCATTGGCAAAAACAGCAGCGTTTACGCGGGCACCTACGGCGGCGGCGTGGCAGGCGGCCGCGAAAGCTGGGGCGGCGGCACTTTGGGCATGCTGGTCGAGGACTGCTACAATTACGCCACTATCAGCGGCAGCACCAAGCTGGGCGGCATCATCGGCGACTTGCCCAGCAGCACGGCCAACCCGGCCCTGACCCGCTGCTTCAACGCCGGGTCTGTCAGCGCGTCCAGCGCCTGTTCCGGTGGGGTCGTGGGGCAGGCAGGCGGCTGTGTCGTGAGCAACAGCTACAATGTGGGCACGCTTAACCTTCGGGGCGACAGCCAACTGAACGGGGGGATTGTGGGGCAAGTTGGAAGCGGGGGCAGCGTGAACAACTGCTACAACGCGGGCACCCAAACGGGCGGTTCCTGCATCCGGGGCACCTACAGCGGAGGCGGCGTGAATAACTGCTACTATGTGCCCAGCAATGTGGGGGGCACGGGAACCTCGATCACCGCGGCGCAGCTCAAGAGCTGGGCGGCGGCCTACCTGCTGAACGGAAAGCCGAACCTGTCGGCCTCGCCGGCGCCAACGACCATTTGGCGGCCCGCCGCAAGCGCCAACGAAAACAGCGGCTACCCGGTGTTCGGCCAGCAGAAGCCGGCCCAGAACTGGGCCGATGCTGCCAGCCTGCTGGACATTACGGGTACGGGCAAGCCCGGCGGCGCGGGCACCGAGGCCAGCCCCTACCAGATCGGCAGCGCCGAGGCGCTGGCCTGGTTTGCCTACCAGGTGAACGGCGGGCAGACGGGCCTTTGGGGCACGGTGACCGCCAACATTGACCTAACGGGCGCGGCCTACGGCGGCAGCACTGCCGCGCCTTTGCAGTGGGTGCCCATAAGCGGCTACACCGCCACCTTTGACGGCGGCGACAAGACGATTTCCTACATGGCGGTGGACTCTACCAACAGCGGCAAGGGCTTTTTTGGCAGCGCCGCGAACGCCACCATCAAAAACCTGCACATCGGGGCGGGCAGCCATGTGGTTGGCTTCGACTATTGCGCCGGTGTGGTGGGCATGATGAACGGCGGCACGCTGGAAAATTGCTCCAACGCGGCCTGGGTGCGCGCGGACTCCAACCTGGCAGATAACGATTGGGGGAGCGGCGGGATCGTGGGCCAGGTGGAGGGTACGGTGAACATCAGCCGCTGCGGGAACACGGGCGCGGTGGATGCCGGCCGCAGCGGCTATACCCGCCTTGGCGGGATCGTGGGCCGCATATACAGCGGCACGACCACCATCCGGGACTGCTATAACCGGGGGGCCATTGGCAAAAGCGGCGGCCCCTACGATGCCGGCGGCATTTTGGGCGCCAATGGGGGAACGGCAAAGCTTGAGAACTGTTACTCCACGGCAGATGTGACGAAAGGGACGAGCAGCGGAACAAACGGGCAGCTTTACGGCAGGGGGACCGTAACCCTGACAAACTGCTACGCGCTGGATACGGCCGCGGGCACCGCCCAGGGCACCGCGCTGACGGCCACCCAGATGAAGAGCTGGGGCATGGCGGCGGTGCTGAACGGCCAGCCGGATTTGAGCGGCGCAAGCCTGCCCGCCACCGTGTGGCGGCCCGCCACAAGCGGGGAGGAAAACGGCGGCTACCCGGTGTTCGGCCAGCAGCAGCGGGCCGTAAGCTGGGCCGACGTGGGCAGCCTGGTGGACATTACCGGCACGGGCAAGCCCGCGCTGAGCGGCAGCACCTACCAGATCGGCACCCCCGAGGCGCTGGCGTGGCTGGCCTTTTGGGTGAACAGCGGCGGCAGCGGCAGCGTGAACGCCGCGCTTACCGGGAACATTGATCTGGGCGGCCTTAATTACACCGGGGCCAGTGCGCCCGGCACGAACTACGCCGACTGCCTTGTGTGGGCGGGCATTAATAATTATGCCGGCGTGTTTGACGGCGGCGGCTTTTATGTGAGCAACTTCCGCTCGCCAACCGGCTTTTTCGGCAACGGGTTCAACGGCACCGTGCAGGACTTTGGCGTGGAGAGCGGGTACGTGGGCGGCGAAGGCACGGGCACCGCGGGCAGCATTGTGCAATCGACCAAACGCAGCAGCACCGCGGCAAAGATCCTGCGCTGCTACAACAAGGCGACCGTGACGGGTATTATTGAGAGCACGTCGACAGGCACCTGCATGTACATAGGCGGGATCGTGGGCGTTGCAGACCACGGCTCGCTGATCCAGAACTGCGCCAATTTTGGCGATGTTTCGACCATTATTAAAAACTCCGGCGGCATTGCGGCAGGCAACGAGCTGGGCGCGGGCGGCATTGCCGGCTGGATGGGCAACAGCAGCGCCAGGGTGCAGAACTGCCTGAACGTGGGCACGGTGAAAAACGACCGGGGCAACGGCAGCACCATGAGCGGCTGGATGAACGCGATCCGCAATTCCACCCAGGGCGCATCCGCCACGGGCTGCCTTTACCTGACGGGCTGCTGCGCAAGCGGCGGCGCGGGCGCCGCCGCCAAGACCGAGGCGCAGCTGAAAACCTGGGGCGCGGCGTACCAGCTGAACGGCAGAAGCCTGACAAACGCCGGGTGGAGCCAGACGGACGCAAACTACCCCATGCCCGGCAAAAACGGCCTGCGGGCCGCCGCCAACTGGGGCGAGGTGGGCCAGGCGGTGGAGAACGGCCTGGGCTTTGCCGCCGCGGCAAAGCCCGCGGGCTCCGGCACCAGCACCGACCCCTGCAAGATCACAAGTGCGGAGCAGCTGGCCTGGTTTGCCTACCAGGTGAACGGCGGGCAGCGGGGCCTGTGGGGCACGGTGACCGCGAACATTGACCTGACGGGCGCGGCCTACGGCGGCAGCACCGACGCGCCTTTGCAGTGGAAGCCCATGGGCAGCGAGTATATGCCCTATACAGCCACCTTTGACGGCGGCGGCAAAACGATTTCCTACATGGCGATAGACGGGCGAGTGAACTTTTACCAAAGCTACCAGGGCTTTTTTGGCAGCGCTGCGAACGCCACCATCAAAAACGTGCACATCGGGGAGAGCAGCCATGTGGTTAACTACGACCGCTGCGGCGGCGTGGTGGGCGCCATGAACGGCGGCACGCTGGAAAACTGCTCCAACGCGGGCTTGGTGCGCGCGACCTGCGACGTGTTGCTGGATACGCACATCATGGGGAGCGGCGGGATCGTGGGCCAGGTGGAGGGCACGGTGAACATCAGCCGCTGCAGGAACACGGGCGCGGTGGAGGCCGGAACGAAAGGAAAAAACAACCTTGGCGGGATCGTGGGCCGCGTATACAGCGGCACGACCACCATCCGGGACTGCTACAACCGGGGGGACATTGGCAAAACCAGAGCCCCCCGCGACGCCGGCGGCATTTTGGGCGCCAATACCGGAACGGCAGCGCTTGTGAACTGTTACTCCACAGCGGATATGGCGGCGAGCGGCGGCGCAGCCGGCCGGCTTTACGGCGCCGGAACGGTGACCCTGACAAACTGCTATGCGCTGGATACGGCCGCGGGCGCCGCCCAGGGCACCGCGCTCACGGCCGCGCAGCTGAAAAGCTGGGGCGCGGCGTACCAGCTGAACGGCGCGCCGAACCTGAGCGACGCCGCGGCCAGGGCCGCCACCGTGTGGCGGATGGCCACGGGCGACACGGAAAACAGCGGCTACCCGGTGCTGGCCACGGGCGCCATGGGCACCGCGGCCGACTGGGGCCAGGTGGGCAGCTGGGTGGACACGTTTGCCACCGACCGGCAGCCCAAGGAAACGGGCGGCGCTTACCAGCTGGGCAACGCCGAACAACTGGCGTGGTTTGCCCACACGGTGAACAGCGGCAACGGCGGCAAAAACGCCGCGGTGACCGCGGACATCGACCTGGCGGGCACGGCCTACACCGGCAAGACCGCGGCCCAGGCGGCGGCCGACCCGGCCAACGTGCTGGGCTGGAAGAGCATGAATGAATACAGCGGCACCTTTGACGGCGGGATGCACACCATACGGAACCTGTGCCAGCGGATCACGGGGAATTACACTTCCCAGAATGATAAGGTGACCGGCGGCCTGGTGGGGCTGAGCGCGGCAACAACGGGCTGCACCGTGAAAAACGTGCTGCTGGACCGGGTGGACATCCAGTCCAGCGTGACAGGCACCCCCCACGAAACGCTGGGCAGCCTGGTGGGCATGGCCCAGGGCACCACCCGGGTGGAGCACTGCGGCGTAACGAACGCGGTGGTGCAAAAAAACGCCGGCAGCAACAATTCGTATTTCTGCACCATCGGCGGCCTGGTGGGCGATCTGCGCGACACCAGCACCATTGTGGACAGCTACTACCAGGGCACGGCGGCAAACCTGGCAACAAGCCCCAGCGCCAGCGCGGGGTACCATGCGGGCGGCCTGGCGGGGCGCAACTGCACCGGCGCGGGCACCCTTAAAAACAGCTATGCCTCGGCCGTGGTGAAAAACGAGGTCACAACGGGTGAAAAGTACATTGGGCAGCTGATCGGAAACGCCAAGAACAACAGCTCCACCCTGACCAACTGCTATTACGACAGCTCCAAAAACCCGGGCATAGCGGCCCAAACGGGCGAAGCGGGCAAAACGCAGCAGGAGCTGCAGAGCTTTGGGATGACCCGCCTGCTGAACGGTGCGGACCGCAAGGGCGCAAACCGGGTGTGGTACGCGGCCGCGGCCTCGATGCCGAGCGGCGGGTACCCCTGCTTTACGAAGCCGGGTTCCGGCACGCTGACCGTGAATACCACCGATTCTTTGCCCGCCGCCTACGGCACGGCCACGGCCGCGGCGGGGCAGGTGCGGTATTTTGAAGAGGTGACGGGCACGAACCTGGACGCGGGCAGCAGCATTACGCTGACCGCCAAGAACACGGTAACGGGCGGCTACAACACCTGGGGCGCGGCCGAGGCGAACCAAAAGCTGGGCTTTGCGCTGGGCACGGTGGACCTGACGGCCACGGGCGGCACCGCCACAAGCGGGACCCTGACCCTGTATAACGCGGCGGCCTACAGCAACCTGACCGCCCGGTACTTTTTGCTGGGCGTGGGGGTGAACAACGGCACGGCGGTGCAGGAATACCTGGTAACGGTGCCCGCGGCAGCCAGCAAAACGGTGAACGTTACGGTGCCGGTGAAGAGCACGATTGAGCTGACGCCGGGTGTGGCGGACAAGGCCTACACGGCGGACATGTACATTCAGAACAACAGCGCGTTCCCCATTACGGGCGAGATCGCCAGCGTAACGGCGGCGGCAGGCACGGGCCTGAAGACGCTGGAGCCGGTGGCCCAAAGCGTGAGCGTGACCGGCACAAATTCGCCGGCGGGCAACGTGCACCTGGGCGTGACCGACCTGGCCACGCCGGGCAGCCCGAAGATCGGCAGCCTTTACTACGACCCCGCCGCGGGCGCAAAGACCATTCCCTTTGGGTTTGCGCTGGGGGCGAACGGCGCGGCAAGCGGCGCGAGCACGGGCGGGAAGATCGGCTTCCGCTATTTTATGGACTACGGCACGGTGCTGAACGACACGGCAAGCAGCTTCCGGTACGACGTGGTGTACCGGTTCAGCGTGGCGGAAAACAACGCCGCCGTGGGCAGCGCGGCGCTGGCCACAAAGTAGGGGGACGCATGAAAAAAGAGCGCGGACGACAGGTATACCGGGCCCCGCAGGCCGGGAAGGCCCGGCGGCGGGGTGCGCGGCGCTGGCTGTGGGCGTGCGCGGCGCTGGCCGTGCTGCTGGCGGCGGCGTGCGGTGTGTTTGCGGGCAGCTATTTTGGCTGGCTGCGGCTGCCGGACGCATTGCAGGCGCAGGTGGACATCCTGCCGGATGTGAACGCCCGCACGGGCAGCCTGAAAGCGGGGGGAGGGGAGCCGGTGGAGGCCGGTTTTTACCAGGCGGTGTTCAACCAGGCCCCGACCCTTGCGCCGGACGGAAGCTGCAGCATTGAGTTTGAGAACCCGGAAACGAACCACTACAACGCGCGGCTGGCCCTGTATGACGGGGCCACGGGGGAGCTGCTGGGCAGCACCCACCGGGTGGACCCGGGGCGGTATGTGGAAACGCTGCGGCTGGACACCGCACCCCCGCCGGGGGTGCGCCCGGCACTGGCTGTGATTGAGCTGTTCGAGGGGAAAACGCCCGTGGGCAGCCTGAAATTTGAGGTCACCCTCACGGTGGCGGAGAAAGAGGGTGGATGAACATGAAAACCTACCAGGCGCCGCCCGGCGCGGAAGGCACAGCTGCGCCGGGCGCAGCGCCCGCCGGGCGGCCGGGCGGCGGGAACAGCCGACCCTGGGCGGGGCTGGCGATTTTGCTTTTGCTGCTGCTGATCGGGGTGATCGCGGCCTTTGGCTGGTGGTACAGGGCGGCGCAGGCCGCCGACGGGCCGGGCCGGCCGGACGCGAACGCCCGGGTGGGCACGCTGGCGGACCCTGCCGAGCGGCAGGCGGAGCTGGACCGGATGGCGGAGGAAGGGATGCTGACCTTCGGCATCAACGCCACGCCCAGCTTTGAGAGCGGCAGCGCAAAGGGCAATTTGATGATTGAGAACCCGCCGGAAAACGGCAACCGGTTCACGGTGGCGATCTACCGGCGGGACACGGAGGAAAAGATCTACCAATCGGGGTATCTGGACCCGGGGCAGGTGATTGAAACGGCGCCGCTGGACACGGAACTGGCAGAAGGGGAATACCCATGCGTTGCGTATTTTGACGCGTACAGCCTTGGGGACGACAGTTACCTGGGGCGTGCGGGGGCCGAGATCACGCTGTATGTTTTGGAGTAGGGGGCGCGCGGTGAAAACAAAAGAAAAAGAAACACGGGAACGCGCGCATGTGCTTTGGCTGATCCTGGCGGTGCTGATCGGGGGCATGGGCGCGGCATGGGCGCTGGCAGGCGCGCGAACCGCAAAGCCGGAACGGCTGGAGCTGGAGCCGAACGCGGTGGTGGGCGCGGTGCCGGGGCAGGACCCCGCGGAGCGGCAGGCCGAGCTGGAACGGGTGGTGGAAGCGGGAATGCTGACCATCAGCATCAACGCAACGCCCTGCGGCAAAGCGGGCGGCCGGGTGAACTGGCTGATCGAAAACCCGGCAAACCAGGGCAAGTATATCCGGGTGGAGGTGCAGCGGCAGGACACGGGCGAGCTTGTTTACAAAACAGGCGCGCTGAAGCCGGGCACGTATGTGGAGGCGGCAGAGCCGGACACAGAGCTGGCGGCGGGCGAATACGCCTGCACGGCGATGTTTTACAGCTACGAGCTGGAGAGCGAAGAATACATCGGCAAGGCGGCAGCGGAAATTACGCTGACCATCCAGCCGGAGGAGGGGGCAGGCGAATGAACAAATGGATCGGGGCAGCGCTTGCGCTTGCCCTGGCAGCCTGCGTGCTTGCGCCGCCGGGGCTGGTATTCGCAGAAGACGCGCCCCAGGCGGCTGCGAGCGAGGCGGTGCTGGACCTGGACGAACACGGGGAGGCCGGGGCCGAAGCGAGCATTACGGGAACGGTGCGGGCACACCTTGTGTCGGCCACTTTGCCCTCGAACATTGCGTTCACCTTTGACCCGGCGGCGGAGTTTGACCCCACGGCGGGCAAAAACCAGGTGGATACCCCCTCGGCGGCCGCGGCCACCAACAATTCGGTGGTGCCGGTGGTGCTGGAGATCACGCAGGTGCAGGTAAAGGACGAGGGGCACCTGGGGGAAAACCCGCTGGACGGCAGCGCCCAGACCCTGAAGCTGAAAGCCCATGTGAACGACCAGTGGAAAACGGTTGACGGCGCGCAGGAGCTGGTGGAGCGCGGGGTTGGCGAGCCGGGCACGGCCATTTTGGCGCTGCGGCCCAAAGGGGAGCGGTTTGCCAGCCTGGAAGCGTTTGAACAGTACGCGCTGCTGCCCACGGGCAGCGGCGGCCCCACGGCGGCCACCCCGCTGCGTGCGGCCACCCTGCCGGCGGACAGCACGGTGCCGCTGGAGATATACGGCAAGCTTGCCAGCGACCGGCTTTACGGGGAATACGGTTTTTCCGTGGGCGTTACCCTGAAGGTGCGGGCGCTGCAATCGGGCGAAAGCTGGGACTACCTGCCCAGTGCAAATTAAGCTTTTAATATTTTAAACATTGGAGGAACTGCAACATGAGAGCAAAAAAACTGACCGCGCTGGCGCTTACCCTGGCGCTGGCGGCCAGCCTGGGGCTGCCCGCGCTGGCGGCGCCGAGCGTGAGTTCGTCGCAGGTGACCAAGACGCTGACCAACAACAGCGCCACCACAGACACCCAGATCACGGGCACGATTGTGGCAACCCAGCTGAAGGTGACCCTGCCGCTGACCATCTCGTTCGACATTGACCCCACCAAAGCCAACACGGCGGCGGGGGCGGTGTGCAACAACCAGATCACCCAGCCCGCGAACCTTACCATCACCAACAATTCGGTGGTGCCCATTTGGGTGCGGGTGAGCGGGGTAAGCACGGCGGCGGTGACCGGCGGGCGCGCGCCGAGCCTGACCCAGACGGCAAGCGAGGTGGCGGGCACGGCGGCGGCAAACAATTTGAAGATGATGTTTGCGCTGAAGGACGAGTATTCGGCGCCGGCGGACTTTGCAACGGCTTCGGACTGGATGACCGCAAGCACACTGACCAGCAACAAGTATTACCTGAACACGAAAAAGAGCGGGGGCACGGCGCTGGCGGCGGACTATGTGGGCCGGCTGGAGCAGGCGGGCACCACGACGGTTACGGCCAACGGCACCAAGGACAGCGTGACCTTTAAGCTGTACGGGCAGATCAACCGGGGCTGGCAGGTGGGCGATTCGTTCAAGATCACCCCGACCTTTACGGTGTCGGCCACCAAGCCCGCCTGAGGGCACAGGCGTTTCTGTTTTTAGGTTTCATGCGGGGGCGGCGCGCCGCCCCCGCATGGCAGAGGGCAAGACCAAAAGCGGGGCTTGCCCCCTGCCATGCGGAGGGATGCGAAAGCGTGAGCTGGAATTTGACACAAAGGAGTGCAGAACTGTGAGGATACGGAACTTACTGGCGGGCCTGCTGGCAGGCTGCCTGCTGGGGGTATGCGCGGCGCCGGCTTTGGCGGCGGGGGAACCGGGTGCGCCCGACCTGCCGGCCGCGCCCGACCTGCCGGCGGCGGCCACAGGGCCGGGCACGGGTGTTGTTATGGGCGACGGCAGTTACGGCGAGGTGAAGCTGAACGGCACGGTGGGCACGGGCGACAAAAGCGTAACGGTAAAGGTGCGGGACGGCGGGAACAGGCCGCTGGCGGGCGCAAAGGTAGCCGTGCAGATGCAGGAGAACTACGCGGTGACGGACGCGGCCGGCGAGGTGCTGGTGACAAACCTTGTGTACGGCGTGAACTACAACTTTTACGTGAGCGCGGATGGGTACCACCCCAAAACGGAGCCGTATACCTACTGGCGGGACGACCGGGAAACGGACGAGCTTGTGGTTGTGATGGAAGCGGTGCCGGAAACCCCGGACGAAGCGAAAGCGACCCCCGCGCCGGAAGCGGGCGGGGCGAGGCCCGGGAAAGGGCGCGGGGATGGGGCCGATGACGAGCGGCTGGTGGTGAACGCGCCGGCGGGCAGCACACGGGTGCAGGTGCCGCAGGAGGTGGTGGAGGAATCGGCGGCCACGGGCAAGGAGATCGTGGTGAAATACACCGGGCAGGACGGCAAGCGGTACGAGGCGGTGCTGCCGGCGTTCAGCGAACACGACGCGGGCCTGCTGGACGGCGCGGAGGTGTGGGTGGAAGAGCTTAAGGGGCCCATGTACCTGCACCTGATCCGGGAAACCACGGGCGAACGCGCGGAGCTGCTGGCGCCGCACAACCTGGCGCAGGCGGCGCAGAAAAATGAGATAGGGCTGCGGCTGACGTTCCGGGAGGGAGAAAGCTATGTGCACAGCACCGAGCTGCCAGAGGCGCTGGTGAACGCGGCGGCGGCCGGGCAGCACTTTGACCAGGGAACGCGGTACGAGGCGGGGGACGCTTCGCTGCTGTTTACAAAGGGCGGCGCGCACAGCGAGGCGGCGCTGCCGGTGCCGGGGGAAGCGTTCGGGTTTGCGGGGCAGCAGGGCATGGGCCTGGAGGTGGAGCTGTGCGACCCGGAGCAGGACGACGAGCTGTGGTACCAGTGGCTGTTTGAAGCTGAAAAGCTGAAAAAGGCAGCCCTGAGCGGCGCGGGGCAGGCGCAGCAGAGCTATGACCTGTATATTACGGACACGCCCCAGGCCGATGACCCGATTTTGGAGCGGACGGCGGGCTGGCACAGCCAGTATGTGATTATAGCGCACCACGGGCCGCTGCCGGTGCCGGCACAGCTGCGGGTGAAGAACCTGGCGGGCTTTGCACAACCGGTGAGCTTTTTGTACCATAACCCGGAAACGGGGGAGCTGGAACCGGTGGCGGAAGGGCTGGAACCGCATGCTGTGACCGGCCACTATACCGCGGGCGAGCTGAAGCACTGTTCCAGCTATGTGCTGACCACGGGCAGGCCGGAGGCAGTGGACGGGCTGATACAGAACTGGCCCTGGTGGCTGCTGGCGGTGGCGGTGCTGGCGGGCTGCGGCGCGGGGTTTGCCTGGAGCAGGAAGAATAAACACGAGAACCAGGAGGGCAAGGGCTGATGGCAACGAGCGGACAAGAACAAACGGCGCCTGCAAGGGAAAAGGCGGGCAGGCGGCTGGTGGCGGCGCTGCTTTTGCTGGTGGCGCTGCTTTTGGTGCTGGTGGGGGCGCTGCTGTGGCAGCGCTTTTACAGGGCGGACCCCAAGCTGGAGCCGAACGCGACGGTGGGCATGATGCCGGGCAAAACGGCCGAGCAGATTGAGGCCGAGCTGAACCAGCAGATCAGCGAGGGGATGATCGCCTTTACCATTAACAGCGCGCCGACCTTTTTGGGGGGGAAGGGGAACATCTGGTTTGAGAACCCGGCCTCGAACGGGAAGTACACCCGGCTGGAGCTTTGCCTGGACGAGGCGGACCCCTATGCGGAAACCCTGGGGGGCGAGCTTGTGCTGTGCAAGACCGGCCTTTTGAAGCCGGGCAGCTACATGGAAACGATTGAGCTGGAAGCAGCGCTGCCCGCGGGCAGCTACAGCTGCACAGCGCGCATTTTCGCCTACCGGACGGACGGCGAAACCTACCTGGGCGAGGTGCAGGCGGGCCTTGTGCTCACCGTGCAGGGCTAGCCCTTTTACAGCGATTCTGCGGCAGCCCTGCGCTGCCTGGAATAGATACAGGGCTTACGGGCCCGGATGCAGTAAGTAACCACACAAACGTAAAGGAGTAGTAAACATGAAAAAAGCACTCGCTCTGGTGCTGGCGCTGGCCATGATGTGCGCTTTGGCGGCGCCGGTTATGGCCGCCGACAGCGACAACAAAACAGTGACCAACGAGGATGGGCAGGAGGTCTGGCTGAACGGCGAGACCAAAAAGGACGCCGCGCTGATCAGCGTGGTCATGCCCACCGCCATCAACTTCCAGATCGCTACCAAGGAAGATGGAGGCGTTTTGACCCTGGACGACTCGGACCCCGGCACGGGGGGCGTGGTGTCCGGCACGGGCAAATTCACCAACAATTCCAACCGCAGCGTGAAACTGACCCTTTCGGAAGTGGGCGACGCGGCGGTAACGCCCACCGTGGGCTTTTTGAGCGTGCTGGACGTGTATCTGGCGCCCGCAAGCCTGACCCGGGCCGACGTGTTTGACGCGGCCGGCCCCGTGGATTACAAGCTTACCGTGGGCAGCGGGCTGAACCGCGAGCTGGGCACCATGGGCCTGAGCGGCACCCTGGAATTCAAGATCTTTGCCAAGGACAACGAAACCGACACCACCAGCCTGGCCGATGGGAAATACCAGTTGCGCACCGTGATGAAGGTGAGCACCGTTATCGCCTGAGGAGATAAATTTTAAAACACTTACTGCACAAAACCGGTTTTGCAAGATACCCGGGGGGAAGGCGGAGCGCTCCGCCTTCCCATCCACAAGGGCCTCACGGCGGTGGGGCCTTTGTGGATGGGACGCTGTAAACAGGGCGGACCCGGGGCCACAAAGGCGGCAGAGCCGCCGGCGCCTAAAACGATACACAAAAGAACGGAGAAGTGGAGATGCCAGCACAAAAAAGCAGGAACGCCGGGCCGGAACAAGGGGCGCCGGAGCAGGGAAGAAAAAAGCGGAGGCTGGCCTTTGTTTTGCTGCTGGTGCTGCTGCCGGCGGCGGGGGGCGCGCTGCACTGGCTGCTGCTGAACCGGCAGCCGGAGGCCCCGGCCTATAACCCCAACGCGGTGGTGGGCGCGCTGCCGGGCAAAACGGCCGAGCAGATCGAGGCCATGCTGAACGCGCAGATCGACGAGACCACGGTGGCCTTTTCGATTAACAGCGAGCCTGTGTTTGAAAGCGGGGAAGCGGAGGGCGAATTGATGATCGAGTGCCCGGAGGTGAACCTGAACAACATCCGGGTGACGATTGCGCGGGACGACACGGGCGAGCAGGTGTATGATTCGGGGATCCTGCAGCCCAACAGCTATATTTACAGCGACAGTTTGCAGACCAAAAAGCCGCTGCCTGCGGGCAGCTATGCCTGCACGGCCACCGTTCACCTGCTGGACAGGGACACGGACAAGGAAAAGGGCATTGCGCAGGCCGCGCTTGTGATTACGATTGAACGGTAGGGGCTGGCCGCAAAGGGTTGCGGCAGAGAACGAGCGGGAGGAAGAGTGCAGTGCAGGAACTGGAAGCTCTGGCACGGAAATTGGCACTGGCCTATTTTGTGCAGCGCGATTATGAAACGATTCTGGAATACCTGAGCCCGGAGTTCAGCTGGATCGGCACGGGCGAGGTGGAAATAGGAAAGGGCACCGCGCAGCTGCGGCAGTATTTCAAACAGGAGCGCAACACCTATGAAGGGGCCTTTACCATTGAGCGGGCGTGGTACCACACCGTTTTTTCGGCGCCGGAGATGGCCGTGGTGACGGCGCTGCTGGATGTGAGCAGCGACCCGAAGAGCGGCATGGTGATGGAAATGCCGCTGCGTTTTTCGGCGGTATACCGGCGGGAACAGGGCAGGTGGCTGCTGGTGCACCTGCACAATTCCGTTGCTTACACCGAACAGGAAAAATACCCCTTTTTGAACCCGGCGGCGGCACAAAAGAATTATAACCTTTTGAAAAAGGCGGTTGTGCAGGCGAAAAACCAGGACGCGCTTACGGGAATTTATAATTTGGAGGGCTTTGTTCAGCGGGCGGGCGAGCTGCGCTGCGGCCCGCAGCAGCGGCAGTATGCGCTTGTGAAGTTCGGCATCAACAACTTCCGCTACATCAACCGGGTGTGCGGGTTTGACACGGGCGACGCGGTGCTGTGCAGCATTGCCGGCAGCCTGAAGGAATTCTGCCGCACCTGCGAGGCCTGCGGCCGGGTGGAAAAGGACGTTTTTGCGCTGCTACTGGCCTACAAGGGCAAGGCGGATCTTGACCAGCGGATGGAAAAGCTGCGCCAGCGCCTGCTGAGCCCGGAAATAAAAAGGAAGATCGGCGCCGAGATCAGTTTTACGGCGGGGGTATACCTGCCCGCCGACCTTTGTGCCGAACCGATGAAGGACATGCTGGACAAGGCGTTTATCGCCATGGAAAGCTGCAAGGGCGAGGCGCGCAAAAACAAGCTTTTGTATTACGACCCCGCGATGAACGAGCAGCGGTTTGAGGAGGAGCGCCTGATGCGCCAGGCCCCCGAGGCGCTGGAAAAAGGGGAGTTCTGCCTTTACCTGCAGCCGCAGCTGGAGCTTGCGGAGGAAACGCTTGCGGGGGCCGAGGCGCTGGTGCGCTGGCAGCGGCCGGACGGCACGGTGCTGCTGCCGGACCAGTTTATCCCCATGTTTGAATGCTCATGTGCCATAAAGTAACACACAAGAATTTGATAGACAGCAGCCCACTATTCCGTTATTACCTTACGCACACACCTTGTAACTTTTTCGTTAAGCCTATTGACTCTGATACCTCGGAAGAGATATAATATAGTTGCTATTTAGCAAGCCTAAATAGCAAAGCTAAAGAGAGGCGACGATATGAATAACAAATATGTCCAGCAATTCAAAAAAGGCTCTCTGGAAATGATACTCTTATGCCTAATCGGACGCAAGGAAACTTATGGATATGAAATTATAACCGAATTGAACAATAGTGCGTCTGTTTTGGGATATGCGAAAGAGGGAACCATTTACCCCATTCTGTATCGTTTACAGGAAGCAGAACTAATCAAATGCCGATTGGCTCCGGCTGCGGCAAATGGCGGCTCAAAAAAGTATTATTCTTTAACGGATAAAGGCAGGAATGTACTTGATGAACTAATCTTATTTTGGTCAAGCTATGAAAACTGCGTAAACGGCTTTATAGAAAGTTATCAACAAGCGAGGGTGTCCAAATGAAAGAACAATATATCAAACAGGTTGAAAAGGAACTATCTTTACCACGCAAAATGAAAAAAGAGGTTGTGCGTGACTTGAATGAAGTTTTTGCGTCTGCTATGGAGCATGGAGAAACAGAGCAGCAGATTATCCAGCGTTTGGGGACGCCAAAAGAATTTGCAGACAGCACCGCAGAACAGTTTGGCATTGATAACACCAAATCGAAAAAAAGGAACGGTATCATTTCTACTCTTGCTGCGCTTGTTATCGCGGTTGCTGCCTTTTCGGTATATGCTGTTACGCAATCAGGAAAAGTACCAGAAGGAGCAATCGGACAAGCAGACGCGACAACAAATATACAGATTGAGGGCGCGTTTGCCTTTGATATTTCGCATATCCTTTTGGCTATTGGGTTTGCAGCAACAGCTATTGCTGTTTTGTTAATTATCCGAACCATACACAAAAACAGGAGGTAACTAATGAAAAAGTATATTTCTGTATTCACAATCATGGTTATGATTTTTATGGCTGCGTGTTCTAATCAAAATACATCATCTACACCGACAAGCAATGAGAACAATACGCAATCTAATAGTGTTACAAAATTGGACGAGGGTGTTTGGCCTGCGAATGAGTACACAGAGGGGCTTCCTGTTGCGCCTGGTACGGTTGCATGGGCTACACTTGATACAGAACATGAGAATTGCAATATCAACCTTACCGGCATTAGCGAAAACGACTATAACGAGTATATGGAGCTTTTGAACCAAGAAGGCTTTTCCGTAATTGAAAATGTGTCAGAGGAAATCGAAGGAGAAAACTATGTTTCTATCGGGACACTTTTATCAAATGACGAAAAGTGGTTAAGTATCAGCTACATACCCGATAGTCTAACTATCTACATTTCCTTTGACAATAACTGAAAGAGATAACGGAATAGCAAAGTCAGCCGAGCCAGTCAACGGTCAAGATGAACGACGCAAGCGCCGCCGTTGACAGCCCCGCCCGCCTTTGCTGGTAGGCAATCAAGGGGCGACAGCAAGGAGTGCTGCCGCCCCGCACTATTATCAGAGAGAGGGGGAATTTCCATGACCGAAGATGAAGCCTACAAAGTGCATATCCAGTACACTTTTAACGCCTTTTGCAAGGTTGTCATTCGTCACGCCGCCATAGATATAATTTTGAAGCTGCGCCAGAGGTGGGAACGGGAAGTTTCCCTTGACTATCTGATGAATGAGAAGTTTGTCCAGTTTTCCGAGCCGGAGCAGCTTGAAGAATATCTTTTTACCGCCTGCGGCCAGACCGCCGTTCTGTACCATGCGGAACTTGCCGCTGCCCTTGCCCTTTTGCCGGAGCAGGCACAGGAAGAAATTTTCCGTTACTATTTCCTGCGCCAGCCGCAGAGAGTGATCGGCGTACATATCGGCCGGACACGCAGCACAGCGGGGCGGCATATCCAGCTTGCCTTGCAACGGCTTCGGAAGGAAATGGAGGTGAGCCGGTATGAATAAACTTCTCCCCTATGAAACAATCGTCAAGGCGCATGAGGGCGACCCGGACGCAATCGACACCGTTCTTTCCCACTACGCCGGATATATCCGCTACTGTTCCAAAGTACACGGGAAAGTCAACACCGAGGTTGAGGAACATATAAAGCAGAAGCTAATTACCGCGCTGTTCAAGTTTCGCTTTGACCGATAGTAAACAGGAAATTAAGGAGGCAAGAGGTTTTATGAAAAATCAGCTTTCAACAGTGACGGAAGTTGTAGTTAGAAGCACCTTTTACATCATCACAAACTTTGTATTTGTCAGCATGGGACTGTCGTTTCATACTCATTGGATTGCAATTCTATTTTTACTTTCAATGGTATGGGCTACTATTGACTACGGCAAGTCTGTAAACAAAATAACCGGGAAAAAGGTTATTGCTGAAATACTATGTATATGCTGCATTGCGATAAGTATAGCGATTGCATATTTTGTGGGATATATTCAAGGAGAAATCGTTTCCTTTTGAAAACATAACGCAATAACTCTCCGTTTATCATACCAATATGAAATGAGTTTTCAAAACTGAATACCAGCCGCCACCGGCGCGGCCAGTGAAAGCAGTAAGTCTGAAAAAGATTTGCTGCTTTTTTGTTGCCCGGCTCCGTTCCCGGCCATTTTGCCCTGTTCGGATTGTAGTAGTAAGTGAAAGGAATATTTTTTTGCCCCGGCGTTTGGCATTTCTGATTTTTGTCCGTAGTAAGAAGCAAAGAGAAAATTGTCCGTTTCGTTTGGCAAATTTCAAAACGCGGTGGTGTGGGGAGTGAAAGGAAAAATTCTCTGCCCCGCCGGTTGCCAAAATTTCATTTCCCGCATTACAGAAGCGAAAGAAAATTTGAGAAAATTCCTGTCCAGCGGGTAGCTGGCGGCCTTTGAAATGTATCTTTAGCGGAAAGGGAAAAAGCCGCAGCCAGCGGGCAGCAAAGCCCCGTTCCGGCGTCATATTGACGGAAGAAAAAGATAGCACACAGCGGGCTGGAAGCCCCGCCCTGTTCGCTCTATATACGGAAAAGCCCGGACAGGGGCAGTCTGCGGCAGTTACAGAGCAAGTTTCTACCACGGTGCCAAAATCCGCAATTCTGCGGTTTTGCCCCTCGCGGGAAACTTGTTGGGGAGTGCCTTCCCCAAACCCTGCTTTGCGGCTTGCGCCGCATATCCCCGCCGCGCTCATGCGGCAAGAAAGGAGGTTACGACCATGCGAAAGAAATACAACACACCCCACCGCAGCCGCGTTGTGAAAACCCGGCTGTCCGAAGATGAATACGCCGACTTCACAGCGCGGCTTGCGCCCTATGGTATCAGCCAGTCGGAATTTCTCCGGCAGGCGATACGGCGCACCGCCATACGCCCCATTATCCATGTGTCGGCGGTCAATGACGAGCTACTTTCCGCTGTCGGGAAACTCACCGCCGAGTATGGCAAAATCGGCGGCAACCTCAACCAGATAGCCCGGTATCTGAACGAGTACGGCGCACCCTACAACGCGCTGTCCGGCGAGGTACGCGCCGCCATAGCCGACCTTGCCGCCCTCAAGTATGAAGTCTTACAGAAAGTAGGTGACGCGGTTGGCAACACTCAAGCATATCAACTCTAAAAACGCCGACTACGGAGCCGCCGAACAATATCTGCTGTTTGAGCATGACGAGTTTACCATGAAGCCCGTCCTTGATGAAACCGGCAGGCTTATCCCCCGCGAGGACTACCGGCTGTCCACGCTGAACTGCGGCGGGGAGGATTTTGCCGTTGCGTGTATGCGGGCAAATCTCCGCTACGGGAAGAACCAGCGGCGGGAAGATGTGAAAAGCCACCACTATATCATCAGCTTTGACCCACGGGACGGCCCGGACAACGGCTTGACCGTAGACCGGGCGCAGGAATTGGGCGAGAAGTTTTGCGCCGAACATTTCCCCGGCCACCAAGCCCTTGTATGCACCCACCCGGACGGGCATAACCACAGCGGCAATATCCATGTGCATATCGTTATCAATTCGCTGCGGATAGAGGAAGTCCCGTTCCTGCCCTACATGGACAGGCCAGCCGACACGAAAGCCGGTTGCAAGCACCGCTGTACCGACGCGGCCTTGCGCTACTTCAAGTCCGAAGTCATGGAGATGTGCCACCGGGAGGGGCTTTACCAAATCGACCTCTTGAACGGCGGCAAGAACCGCGTAACCGACCGGGAGTATTGGGCGCAGAAAAAGGGACAGGCCGCACTGGACAGGCAGAACGCCCCCATGATTGCAGGCGGTATCACGCCCCGGCAGACCAAGTTTGAAACGAACAAGGAGAAGCTGCGGCAGACCATACGGAAAGCCCTTGCCACCGCCGCCAGCTTTGACGAGTTTTCCTCTCTGCTGCTGCGGGAGGGTGTAACCGTCAAGGAGAGCCGGGGGCGGCTGTCCTACCTTACGCCGGACAGGACGAAGCCCATTACCGCCCGCAAGCTGGGCGACGATTTTGACCGCGCCACTGTCCTTGCCGTTTTGGAGCAGAACGCCCAGAGGGGCGTAACGGTTCGTTCCGTCCCCCAGCCGCAGCCCCACGCCGCAGGAAAGGCCGAAGCCCTGTCTATCAAAGACCAACTGCGGGCAGACAGAGCCGCCCGAACTGCTCCGAATGTGCAGCGGCTTGTGGACATTGAGCAGAAGAAAGCCGAGGGCAAAGGCCGGGGCTATGAACGCTGGGCGACCATGCACAACCTCAAACAGATGGCCGCGACGCTGAATGTGTATCAGGAATACGGCTTCACTTCCCCGGAGCAGTTGGAAGCCGCCGTTGATACCGCCTATCAGGAAATGCGCCAGACCAGCGGAGAACTGAAAACGCTGGAAACGAAGCTGCAAGGGAAAAAGGAGTTGCAGCGGCAGGTACTTGCCTACGCCAAGACCAAACCCGCCCGCGACGGGCTGAAAGTGCAGAAATCCCCAAAAGCCCGCGAAGCATACCGGCAGGCGCATGAGAGCGATTTTATCATAGCCGACGCAGCCGCCCGGTATTTCCGGGAGCATGGCATTACCAAGCTGCCCGCCCGGAAAGCGTTGCAGGACGAGATCGAGCAGCTTGTTTCCAAGAAATCCGGCCTGTATAACACCTATCACGAACAGAAGCAGCGGTATGCGGAGTTGCAGACGGTCAAGCGGAACATCGACCAGATTTTGCGCCGGAGCGAGCCGCACCGCAGAAAGGAGCAGAGCCATGAGAGATAAATTTACAAGGAGCGAACTGGAAATGGTTTATCAGTACGCCGCCCCCACCAAAGAGGAAACCCTTGCGGGGCTGAAAGAGATTGTCCCCGTTATCCGGGACGCGCAGACAAGGGCGGTTGTCCAAAGCACCATAAACCGGCTGGAACAGATACCGGAGCCGCAGTGCAGCAAGTTTATCGCTGATACAAAAGCGCGTTTTCTGGAAGAACGGGACAGGTCAATCCGCCGCCGGATAGCTGCGGCAAAGGAGCAGACGGCCAGAGCAAAGCAGCCGCGCCGGAAAGAAGCCATACGGAAAAATCCGGGGCTTGACCGCTGAAAGGCGGTGAACGCCATGAGCGATAAGCTGCCCCGCATGGACTACCGCCAGCACCGGCGGGCGCGGCGGCTGGTGCATGAGTGCTGTAACTACGACGAGGGGAACTGCCTGCTGTTGGACGACGGGGAGCCTTGCGTGTGCGTCCAGAGCATTTCCCTTTCCCTCATGTGCCGCTGGTTCCGTGTGGCTGTCCTGCCCCTTGACGGGGAGCTGGCCGCAGCCCTCTTGTACCGGGGGAGCCGGAAACGGTGCACCGTCTGCGGCGCGGCCTTTATCCCCAAATCCAACCGGGGGAAATACTGCCCCGACTGCGCCAGCCGCATGAAGAAAATCAAAGCCGCCGAGCGAAAGCGGAAACAAAGGCAGAAATGTCACGCTTTAGAGCCTTTCAAACCCGCATAAATCAAGGCTTTTTTCGTGGGTGTCAAAGGGTACGCGATACATTTATCCTTTTCCCCCGGAAACGCCGTTCTAAATGCGTACAAACGCCCCAAATCCACCCAAAGGAGGAACCATGTCAGACAACCGAAAATACTACTACCTCAAGCTGAAAGAGAATTACTTTGACGAGGACGCTATCGTGCTGCTGGAAAGTATGCAGGACGGCATTCTCTATTCCAACATCCTCTTGAAACTGTACCTGAAATCGCTGAAAAACGGCGGGAAGTTGCAGCTTGATGAAAATATCCCCTACACCGCGCAGATGATTGCCACCATTACCCGCCAGCAAGTCGGCACCGTAGAACGGGCTTTGCAGATTTTTATGAAGCTGGGGCTTGTGGAGCCGTTACAGAACGGCGCGCTGTATATGAGCAACATTGAACTGCTTATCGGCCAATCCTCTACCGAGGGGGAGCGGAAACGGCGGGCAAGGCTGGCTTTGCAGGAGCAGAAAGCCTTGCCAAAGGCCGGGGCGGACAAATGTCCACCATATCAAGCGGACATTTGTCCACCAGAGATAGAGATAGAGAAAGAGATAGAGATAGAAAAAGAGAGAGAGCGAGAGTTAGATACGGGACAGACCGCCCGCGCCGCCTATGGCCGGTATGAAAATGTCTTTCTTTCGCAATCAGAACTGGACGGGCTGAAAGCAGACCTGCCCGACAAATGGAACTATTACATTGACCGGCTATCCTGCCATATCGCGTCCAGCGGCAAGCGATACCGTAGCCATGCCGCCACAATCTACAAATGGGCGCAGGAGGACGCAGCCAAGAAAGCCCCGAAAAAGGGCATACCCGACTACTCATGCAAGGAGGGCGAGAGTTTATGAAGAACGAAATCAACGCTGTTTTGGAAAATATGACCGCCACAACCCCGGAGCCGGAGGACTACACCGGCGAGGACGGTTTACTGTACTGCGGCAAGTGCCGCAAGCCGAAAGAAGCCTATTTTGCGCCGGACAAGGCCGCTATCTTTGGCCGCGACCGCCACCCGGCAGAATGCGACTGCCAGAGAGCCGCCCGCGAGGAACGGGAGGCCGCCGAGAAGCGGCGCAGGCACCTTGACACCGTGGAGGAACTGAAACGCCGGGGCTTTACCGACCCCACCATGCGGGACTGGACTTTTGAGAACGACAACGGCAGGAACCCGCAGACCGGGATTGCCCGCCGATATGTGGAGCATTGGGAGGATATGCGAGCCGACAATATCGGCTGCCTGTTCTGGGGCGGCGTGGGAACCGGGAAAAGCTACCTTGCGGGCTGTATCGCAAACGCCCTCATGGAGAAAGAAATCCCCGTCCACATGACGAACTTTGCCCTTATCCTCAATGACCTTGCCGCCAGCTTTGAGGGGCGCAACGAGTACATTTCCCGCCTTTGCCGCTATCCGCTGCTTATCCTTGACGACTTCGGCATGGAGCGCGGGACGGAATACGGGCTGGAACAGGTTTTCAATGTGATTGACAGCCGTTACCGCAGCGGCAAGCCGCTGATCGTCACGACCAACCTCACGCTGGACGACCTGCGAAACCCGGAGGACACCGCCCATTCCCGGATTTATGACCGGCTGCTTTCCATGTGCGTCCCGGTACGCTTTACCGGCGACAACTTCCGGCAGGAAACCGCACAGCGGAAAATGGAGAGCATGAAGAAACTGATTACCGACTGAAAGGAGTATTGCCTATGGCAGATAACAAGCAGCACGACACCCGCACCGCTCGCCGCCCCGACTGCGTGACGGAAATCCGCATGGGCAATTCCGTCCTTGTCGTGTCCGGCTATTTCAAGAAAGACACTACCACCACCGCCGCCGACAAAATGGCGCGGGTACTGGAAGCGGAAGCCGCTGCTACACAGGAGCCGACCTATCCGGCATGAGCCGGAGCATGGGAAAAGCGGTCACGCCGGGGAGCGTGGCCGCTGGAATATCAGTGACAATTTTATTTTTTTCGGAGTTTTAATGCAATGCCTTTATTGGCAGCTATATCCTGTAACTGCTTTGCGATAATAGAAGCCTGTTCTTTTTTACTCAAGCCCTGAAACTCTTTATCAGATTTAACTGCTTGCAATATATTTTCAATCTCGCCAATCTCTAAGAGATTGACCGCAATACAGAATAGGTTTTTTCTGCGTCCGTCATTATAGCTTGCCAAGAGGAAATCTAATATTTTTCGCTTTTCTTCCTGTTCAGCATTATAAGCAGGAATCCCAATTTGCTGGGCTTTTCCTATGTCATTCATTTGATTTTGATGAGTTATAAAAGAATCAAAATCATCTATGTGAGCGTATTTGTCACAAGGGAAACTGCTGCATTGAAAGCAGTATTCGATTTTCTCATGTTCAATGCTACACCTTGCAATTTTACAGGATTGATTGTCAACGCCGCAGCCGGAACAATATCCCGCTAAATTCATGGGACAGAGTTTGCAATTTAGACCACAAAGCGAAAGGTGTTGATTATTACGGACAAATCCTTTCATTGCCACACCCCCTTGTATTGACTAATCTCATTTTACCATAAGGACAAGGGTTTTTCTACTACGGAGCCACAATAACTTGCTACACAAAAATAAGCAATTTGACAAGCTGTAAAGAAGCAGATTTGACACTTTTGCCGCTATACAACCAGCCCTGTTCCGTGGTACAATGAAACCACGGAATAGTGGGGCTGGCTGTCGGAAACGGAGGATTTTATGTTAAGACAAGCCACCCAAAACCTCATTACCGCCCTTTATCCGAGATTGTCCCATGAGGACGAATTGCAAGGTGAGAGTAATTCCATATCGAACCAAAAAAGGATACTCGAAGCCTTTGCAAAACAGAATGGCTTTACCAACCTGCGCTGGTACACCGACGACGGTTATTCCGGCGCGAACTTCCAAAGGCCCGGTTTTCAAGCCATGCTTGCAGACATTGAAGCCGGGAAAGTGGGTACGGTCATCGTCAAGGACATGAGCCGGTTAGGGCGTAACTACTTGCAGGTAGGGTTTTACACGGAAATGCTGTTCCCTCAAAAGGGAGTGCGTTTTATCGCTGTCAACGACAATGTGGACAGCGCAAACGGCGGCATGGACAACGATTTTACCCCTCTGCGAAATCTGTTCAACGAATGGCTGGTGAGAGATACGAGCAAGAAAATCAAGGCAGTTAAGAGAGCAAAAGGCATGAGCGGCAAGCCCGTTACCAGCAAGCCGGTATATGGCTATCTCATGGACGAGGACGAGAACTATATCGTTGACGAGGAAACCGCGCCGGTAGTCAAGCAGATATACCAGCTTTGCCTTGCCGGGAACGGCCCGACCAAGATTGCCCGTATGCTTACGGAGCAGCAAATCCCCACGCCGGGGACGCTGGAATACCGCAGGACGGGCAGCACCCGCCGCTACCACCCCGGCTATGAGTGCAAGTGGGCGACAAATACCGTTGTCCACCTGTTGGAAAACCGGGAGTACACCGGCTGTCTGGTAAACTTCAAGACGGAGAAGCCCTCTTACAAGACCAAGCACAGCGTAGAGAACCCCGTGGAGAAGCAGGCCATTTTCCCGAACCACCATGAGCCGATTATCGACACGGAAACATGGGAGCGTGTGCAGGAGTTACGCAAGCAGCGCAAACGCCCGAACCGCTATGATGAAGTGGGGCTGTTCTCCGGTATGCTGTTCTGCGCCGACTGCGGCCATGTGATGTACCAGCAGCGGTATCAGAACAAGACCCGCAAGCAGGACTGTTACATCTGCGGCAGCTACAAGAAGCGCACCCGCGACTGTACGGCGCACTTTATCCGCACCGACCTGTTGACCGCCGGTGTCCTTTCCAATCTCCGGCAAGTGACCGAGTATGCCGCCAAGCATGAGAGCCGCTTTGTAAAGCTGCTTATCCAGCAGAACGAGATCGGCGGCAAGAGAAAGACCGCCGCAGCTACGAAGCAGCTTGAACAGGCACAGGAGCGCATTTCCGAAGTGAGCCGCATTATCAAGCGGCTGTATGAGGACAATGTGAACGGCAAAATCAGCGACGAGCGTTTCATGGAACTGTCGGCAGACTATGAGCAGGAACAGCGGGAACTGAAAGACCGCGCCGCCGCTTTGCAGGCCGAACTGGACAAGTCGCAGGCCGCCACCGTCAACGCGGAAAAGTTTATGGGTATCGTCCGAAAGCACCTTGCCTTTGAGGAATTGACCCCCACCCTCTTGCGGGAAATGATTGAGAAAATCGTCGTGCATGAGTGCAGCTATGACGAGAACGGCACCCGCAGGCAGGACATTGAGATTTATTACAGCTTTGTCGGCAAGATTGACTTGCCAGAATAAACGCCCGACCTATCCGACACAATGCGCAAGTGCCGGATAGGAACGGCAAAATTTTTTACACTTCTATTACTTCTTTATCGCACATTAGTAAACACAACGGGTTTATTTTGGAATTCGATTTTTACATGCTGGAGGTGCTGTGCCGCCAGCTGCGGGCCTGGCTGGACACGGGCCTTGAAGTAAAGCCCATCTCGATCAACCAGTCGCGCAGGCACCTTTGCAGCGAGGGGTACCTGGAACGGTTTTGCGCCATGGTGGACCGGTACAAGGTGCCGCACGAGTGCATTGTGTTTGAGCTGACCGAGAGCGCCTTTGTGGAGTTTGGGGGCGAAACCATGGCCCTGGCGCGGCAGCTGCACCAGCAGGGGTTTTTGCTGGCGATCGACGATTTTGGCACGGGGTACGCCTCGCTGCACAGCGTGAGCCGCATGGCGGCGGATATTTTGAAGATCGACCGCAGCCTGCTTGAAAACTTTGAAACGAACCCCCGCAGCCGGGTGATTTTGCAAAAGGTGGTGGAGATGGCGCGGGAAACGCAGATGATCTCGGTGTGCGAGGGGGTGGAGACCCCGGAACAGAAGGGATACTTAAAGCAACTGGGCTGCGACTGGATCCAGGGCTTTTTGTATGCGCGGCCCATGCCGGCCCAAGCCTTTGGGCAGAACTGTTTAAAGCGGCGCTGAAGGGGGCGGGGCGCGGGGAAACGCCTGCCGGACAAACAAAACAAAAAATCCTCTGGAAGGGGGGCGTTTGCCCCGAAACCCGGAGGATTTTTTGTTTTATATGGAAAACATAACACAAAAAGGCGAAAATAGCCAAGATTCGCACATTTGTTCGGGGACAAGGGCGGGCGATTTTTGTAATCTTCCTTATAGAGGTGATTACAATGAAAAAGGAAGAGAAAAAGCCCCGCACGATCTACCAGCGCAAGCGCCAGGAGGCAAAGAAGAAGATCTCGCAGGAAAAGGCCGCGGAGGACCTGGGCATCTCTTCACGCACGATCCAGTTTATTGAAGCGGGCACCCGGGAGCCAAGGATCAGCGTGGCGTTTGGCATGGCCGATCTTTATGGCTGCGACATCCAGGACTTCCGACCGGAAAAAGGAAAGGAGGGCGAGGAAGAGGACGGCGGCCCGGCCCGCTGAAGGCATAAAGCGCAGCGCACAGGGCAAGCGGGACAAAAAGCAATGCACAAACAGGAAAAAAGGCCTGCGCGGGGATCTTTTTAAGGTTGAAAAGCGGGAAAAAGGCGGATTAAAACAATTTTTTTGCCCTGTGCGGGCCGTGAAAATATTGCTTGCGGCAAATTGCCAAAAAGATATTGAAAACAAAAAAGGCTTGGTGGATAATAGGCAAAGGTTCCCAGTTCAAGCCGCCCCCCTGTTCCAGGATTGAACGGGGCATACAAAAAATCTGTTTTTCAGAAAGGGAGGAGAACGGAATGAAACGTCCCGTTACCTTTGCCGTCTGCGGTTTTGGCATCCGTGGAATGGAAGCGTATTCCAGCTATCAAAAAACGCACCCCGACGAAATGAGCATTGCTGCGGTGGCGGACCCGGACCCGGCGCGCCGGGCGATTGCACAGCAGGAATATGGGGTGCCGGCCGCGCGCTGTTACGAAACGGCAGAGGCGCTTTTGCAGCAGCCCAGGCTGGCGGATGTGCTGATTGTTGCCACCCAGGACCGCCAGCATGTGGAGCAGGCCATTCCCGCCATGGAAAAGGGATACCATTTGGTTCTTGAAAAACCTATTTCCCCCAGCCTGAGGGAATGCATTGCCCTGCGCGAAAAAGCGCACGAAACCAACCGGGCCGTTATTGTGTGCCATGTGCTGCGCTATACGCAGTTTTACGGAACCGTTAAACAGCTGCTTGCCGAGGGCGCTATTGGCCGCATTGAGGCGATTGAGGCGGCCGAGAATGTTGCCTACTGGCACTACGCGCACAGCTATGTGAGGGGCAACTGGCGCCGCACCGACGCGGCCAGCCCCATGATCCTTGCAAAAAGCTGCCACGACATGGATATTCTGCGCTGGCTTGTGGGCGCGCCCTGCAAACGGGTTTCGTCTTACGGCGGCCTGGACTGGTTTAAACCGGAAAATGCCCCCAGGGGCGCCGCAAAGCGCTGCCTGGACGGCTGCAAGGCAAAAGACAGCTGCCCCTATGACGCGGAGAAGATCTACCTGCACAATGAAAAGAGCGGCTATGGGTGCGGCAACCGGGAGTGGCCGCTTACGGCGCTGTGCGCCGACCCAACCCCGGAAAAGCTTTACCAGGCGCTGCGCACGGGCGCGTATGGCCGCTGCGTTTACCACTGCGACAACGATGTGGTGGATCACCAGACCGTGAACATGGAATTTGAGGGCGGCGCAACCGCGGTGTTTACCATGAGCGCCTTTACAGGGCGGTGCTACCGCACCCTGAAGATTATGGGCACCATGGGGGAGATCGAAGGGAATATGGACACAAACACGCTGGTGCTGCGGCGTTTCGGCCAGCCGGACCGCGCGATCGGCCTGGACCCCATCACCGACCGTTTTGCGGGCCATGGCGGCGGAGATGCAAAGATGATGAAATATGTTTGCAGCCTGTTCCGGGATGGGGAGCCGGAGGGCGAAGCGCTCACCAATGTGGACGCTTCGGTGGACAGCCATATTATGGCGCTTGCGGCAGAGGCCTCGCGCCTGGCGGGCGGCGCAAGCATAGAGCTGGATCGTTTTTCTGAATGCTGACCAAGGCTTCTCCAAAGGAAAGGGAAACTTCTTTGGAGGAGCTTTTTGTTTTTACAGGAAGTTTTTCGTTTGGGTTTGCGCCAAAAAACGGGCTCACAATTTTTGCACAGTATTTTGTTTTGAATGGAAAAAATGTTTGTTCCAATTGCCAAAATGCTGTGCTATGATCGGAGGCACAGAATAAAAAAGGAGGAACCACCACCCATGCGAAAAATCATCAGTATGCTCCTGGCAGGCTGCCTGACAACGGCATGCCTTTGCCCTTACGGCGTTTTTGCCCTGGAAAACGACGGCGGGGAGAGGGGGGCGTGCGCGCCCACCGTTACGCAAACAGAGCAAGGCGCCAGCGCCGCCGCGCCCGCGCCGCAGCCGGGCCAGGCGCTTGTAAACCTGGCTGCCGGGGCGGACCGCTTTACCCTGACCATGGAAGGCCCCGGCACCGATTATGACCCGGCCACCAACGATATCCCGATCCGGGATAAAGAGCAAGCCATTCTTTGCCGTTTGACGGACGGGGTATACGGCAACGGCGCGATCCTGGACGGCAACTGGAACGGCACGGGAGAGCGCTCGAAGTATTATGAAGCGTACCGCAACATTGACCGCGGGATTATTTTGGACCTGGGGGCGGAGCGGAACATCCAAGAGGTGTCGATGCATGTGCAGGAGCACCCCATGTACGGCATTTCGGCGCCGGCTGTGTTTACCTACTATCTGTCCGCCGACGGGGTGAATTTTAACCGTGTGGGCCGTGTGAGCCGGTTTGACGCGACCCGGGACGAAACCCCCGAACACACCGCGGGCGACGACCAAAACTCTTTGGTCAATTTTGATTTTACCCTTACGGGAATCAACTACAACGCCCGCTATGTTAAGGTGGCCTTTGAGCTGACCGGCACCTGGGCCTTTATGGACGAAATGAGGGTGAACGGCCTGGAGCAACCGGCTGCCGACGCCGACCCGCTGCCCGACGCGCCCGGCAGTGAGTATGAAAAAGTGAACGCCTACCCCACGCCCGCGCTTTCGGGCGGCATTCAGCACGAGAGCCTGATGTATGCGGGCTACCAGCAGGCGGAAGCGGACGGGCCCTTTATCACAACACACAAAACGGAAGAACAGATTTTGCCGGTTGTGGCCTATCTGGATGAACAGGGAACGATCCGGGACAAGTTCTTTGAGTCCATTACCTTTTTGCCCCATCTGCTTTTGCCGGATACCACCACCACAGACCCCACCGACGGACGCTATGTGGTGTATTCGATCACCGATATGGTGGGGAACCCCAATGCGGCGCAGATGTGCGCCCGCATCAATGAATGGCAGCTGTGGCTGGATTTTTTGTTCGACTTTAAGGATGAAAACGGGAACCCCTGCAACCTGGACGCGTTGGAGGCGGCCGCGGCGGCTGTGAAGGCTGCAACAAACGACCCCAACTACAAAATTGGCGTGAAGGTTTCGATTCTGGCGCCCATTTTGTGCCAAAACGATTTTGGGGCGCTGCCCGGCACCACCCGGTCTTTGAACTTTGAGGTATCGCAGACAAACTCTTACGCGCAGGCCAGGGCAGACCGTTTGGCCGCGGTTAAATGGTATGTTGATACGGTGATCGAACGGTTTAATGCCAAGAACTACCAGAACCTGCGGCTGGACGGCTTTTACTGGCACCACGAGAGCATTGACTACGATGTGGACCCCCTGGCGGCCGATTCCGTTAAAAGCATTACCGAGTATGTGCACAGTTTAACGCCCGCCCGCAAAATTTACTGGATCCCCTCTTACCAGGCGCCCGGCTTCCGCGAGTGGAAGAACCTGGGCTTTGATTATGCGATCATGCAACCCAACTATGCGTTCGACGCAAACGCCACGGGCCAGCGGGTGGACGACTGCGCGGACTTGTGCAAGAAGTACGGACTGGGCGTTGAAATGGAGCTTGGCGGTATTTCGGACCAATTTATCGCCAGCTTCCGCGATTACCTTGTGAAAGGGCAGGCGGATAAAAAGCAATACCAGCATGACAGTTTGATCGCCTGGTATACGAGCACTTCCGGCATTTACGAAACATACAGGAATAAAGCGGGCACCCGTTATGTTTATGATGCGATGTTCGATTTTTTTAAGGGCAGGGAAACGAATTTGGAAGAGCCCGGCGGGAACCTTGCCAAAAACAGCAAAATCACCCTGGCGGCCGAAAATATCTGGAACCAGGGGGCGGTGGAGCGGCTGGATCTTTCGCTTCTTGCCGACGGGCAGACCGGCAACTGGAACAGCGGCTGCGTGCAGCTGAACAAGAACGAGCTGGGCGAGCGGGTTTCGATTGTTGCCGACCTGAACGGCCTGAGCAACCTGACAAACATAGAACTGAGGATGATGGAGGAACTGAGCTGGGGCATCGGCGCGCCGGGGCAGGTAACGTTCAGCACCTCGGCAGACGGGAGCGTTTGGAAGCCGCTTGCCACCATTGCGCGGGAGCAGGCGGCGAGGATCGAACCCCCCGGTGGATTGGCGGATCTGGTGTTCCAGGTTACCACGCCGGTGACGGCGCAGTATGTAAAAGCCGAGTTTGCTTACGCGCCGGCAGACCAGCCCGGCGAGCTGCTGACCTGGATGGGGGCGGACGAGCTTGTGCTGGAGGGCAGCACGCCCACCGCAGCGCCGGAAGCCCTGGCGCCGCTGGGCACTGTGACGCTGCGCAGCGAGCAGGTGGGCGATGAGGCCGCCTTTGCAGAACTTCAGAACAAGGCGGACCCCCTGCTGAAAGACGGCAGGATGCAAACAGGCGAGTGGGCGGCCGATTACATTGGCCTGCACGCCGATACCGCAGCGGGCCCCTACACCGTTGAAACCGGGTTTGAAAGCCTGGTGACGGTGAATGTGCTGGGCATTGATTTTTTAGACCGCACCAGCTGGGGCATTGCCGCACCGGAACAGGTGACCTACTACTACTCTGCCGATGCCGGTGCAAACTGGACAAGGGCGGGCGAGGTGACAAAAGGACAGGCCGTTGAAACGGCGCTGAGCGACGTGGACAGCAGCTGTTATTACGAGCTGGCGCTGCCCGCGGCGGTTCGGGCCAATGCGGTAAAAGCCGTGTTTGAACGGAGGATCGCCCCCGACGGCCCAACCGCCGGGGCCCAGCAGCCCGCCCGCTGGAGCTGGATCGGGTTGGACGAGGTGGTGGTGAGAGGCGGGCTTTGACCCGCACAGCCGGGAGAGGACAGCCCCGGATGGCGGGGAGATTAAAAACCGGAGAATTGCCGCAAGGCCGTTCTCCGGTTTTTTGTATATTGGGGGCCCTGAAAAGCGCCTGCAAAAAATGCCTTTGACACTGCAAAAATGGTGAAAACCGAGAAATCGTGCGCAAAAAAATTGCTTGCCGGAATGAAAATTTTGTTGATTGTATTTGGCCAAAACAGCCTGTATAGTGATTCTTGGGCCCGGCACAACGAAAAAATGAAAAAACAGCTGGCTGTTCCGCCACCCCGCAGCAAGGGGGGCGTGCGAGCCATACAAACACGTGATTTGTGCAACGCGGCGTATGGAATTTAAGGCGCTGGCCGCCGACCGTGGCTTGTGCCTTGAAAAATAGAAAAGGAGAAAACATCATGAAAAAATTGCTGGCAATGATCCTTGCCTGTGCCATGGCGCTGCCTATGGCCGCATGCGGAAACAACGCTTCCAGTATCCCGGCAAACGCATCGGGAACAAGCGGGGAGCAGGGGGGCGCGAAAGACCCCGTTACCGTTACCGTGTGGCACTTAAAGCCTGAAGACACCGAGGAAACCAGCGAGCACCAGCGGCTGCTGCGCTGGGCGGAAAAGTTCAATGCGGAAAACACCGACAACATCACCGTGGAGGTTGCGGGCGCAAAATCGCCCGAGGTTATCCTGACCACCATTGCTTCCGGCAGCACCCCCGATATCTTTATGAACTACTGGAACAACGCGGCCACCTGGTCGGATAAGGGCGCGCTGTACGACCTGACTGAGTTTGTGAACAGCGATGAGGAGTGGAACAAAGGCGACTTTGTGGACGCCTGCTGGGGCCTGTGCACCTACAACGACAAGATTTTTTCTGTGCCCTACAGCATGAGCACCACCTTTATGGTGTATCGCCCCGACCTGCTGGCGGAGAATGGCTGGGATCACTTCCCGAAGGATACCGACGAGCTGCTGCAGTGCGCGATTGACTGCACCAAGCTTGACGACAAGGGAAACATTGTTCAGATGGGCCTTGTGCCGGACTATTACTGGCTGGATACCATTCTGTGGCCCGCGGCGTTCGGCGGCACCTGGGTGGACGGCGACAAGCCGGACTTTGTGAACGAGCGCCAACTGGCGGCTTACGAGTTCCAGCGCGCCATTTTTGATGAGTTCGGCTATGAAAAGGTCCGCCGCTTTGTGGATTCCTTCGGCGCGGGCGGTACCTCTGAAGATCCCCTGTTTAAAGACAAGGTTGCAATGCGCTGGCTGCCTGACTCGGGCCTGGCGGCAATGGTGGAAAACGGCAAGGGCATCGACTGGGCAATGGCCCCCATGCCCTACCCGGCGGACGGCAAGGGCGCGCAGATGCTGACCTGCGGCGTGTGGGAAGTGAACGCCCGCACCAAAAACGCCGAGGCCACCTGGAAGGTGCTGGCTTCCCTGACCGGTGAAGAGAACATGAAGTACATGGCGGAAGGCGAGCACAACAACGGCAACTTTATGCCCCGCGAGAGCGCGCTGAACCACCTGATCGACAACCTGGATGTGGGCGATTACACCAAGCAGAATGCCAAAACCTTGCTGAACGACAACCTGACGCACTTCCCCATGCTGAGTTACATCGGCGAATACCTGAACATTATCAGCGCTGAGATGACCGAGGCCATGATGGGCAATGTGAGCGTTGAGGACGCGGCAAAAAATATTCAGGAGCAAGTAGAAGCCGTTATAAAGTAAGAATGCTGTTTTGAACGTGGAGCGTGATCGCAGGGGCCGGCAAATTTCCAGTCGGCCCCTGCTGTTACCACAAGGGGTTCGGGCGCAGTTTTTATTGATTTGCAAAAAGGGGCAAGCGGGCTGTTTTGGGCCGCGACGCATTTGCAAATCAATAAAGGGCTGCGCGCGTTTTAGATGTGCCCCCCAAAGAAAAACACGCATCACAAAAAGGAGGCTTTATCCTTGAAACTGTCGGCTGCAAAAAAACCTCATATAAAACACAGGGCCACCAAGCGGGAACGCCGTTTCTTCTGGCTTGGGATGCTGTTCGTTTCCCCCTGGCTGATCGGCTTTCTTGTGTTTAACGTTTTCCCGATCTGCTCGGCAATTTATTACAGCTTTACGGACTACAGCGTTTTTACCGCACCCAAATGGATCGGCCTGGAAAACTACAAAGAGCTTTTTGGGGATAAGCTGATCTGGAAATCCCTGCTGAACACGGCATACATTACGGTGATCGGCCTGCCGCTGACCCTTGCGGCGTCGCTGGGGCTGGCGCTGCTTTTGCATCAAAAGGTGAAAGGGCTGCCCATTTTCCGCACCATGTTCTATTTGCCCACCGTTGTGCCCATTGTGGCCAGTGCGATGCTGTTCATGTGGGTTTTGAACCCGGAATACGGCATTTTGAACGTTGCGCTGCACGCGATTGGCATTGAGGGCCCCGCATGGCTGAGCGACCCGCGGTTTACCAAGCTGTCGCTGATTATGATGGATATGTGGCGCTGCGGCGGCACGATGATTATTTTTTTGGCGGCGCTGCAAAGCGTTCCCGACACCTTTTACGAGGCGGCGGATCTGGACGGAGCCAACGGGTGGACAAAGTTCTGGAAGATCACAATTCCCTATATTTCGCCGACCATTCAGTTTACCACCATCATGGGGCTGATCAGCTCGTTTCAATATTTTACGCAGGCGTTTGTGTTCGGCAGCGTTTCGCAGTCGAATGTGCTCACGCCGGGCGGCCCCCGCAATTCCATGCTGTTCTATTCGCTGTACCTGTATCAGCAGGGCTTCAGCTACCTGAAGATGGGGTACGCCAGCGCAATGGCTTTGATCCTGTTTGTGATTGTTATGCTCGTTTCTTTCTTTGCTTTGCGCGTGATGGAAAAACGAGTGAACTATGATGTGGAATAAAGGAGGGACAGGATCGATGCAGACAAAAAAATGCGGCCTTTTTTCTCCCCGATTGATCAAGAACACAAAAAAGGCAATTACATACCTTGTGCTGGCGTTTTTTGCATTTATCTTTTTTATGCCGTTCTACTGGATGGTGACCACGGCCCTGAAATCCCCCAATGCGATTTTTCTGAATCCGCCGCAGTGGATCCCCGATCCCGTGCACTGGGAAAACTTTTTAAAGATTTTCAAGCGCATGCCGCTGAACGATTACATTGTGAACACCCTGATCGTTTCGGTGATGCCGGTGCTGGGGGAACTGTTTGCGGCGCCCATGATCGCCTATTCCCTGACCAAGGTGCCCTGGAAAGGCCCCAAATACATTTTCCCCATCATTCTGGCGACCATGATGATCCCCTGGCAGGTCACCCAGATCCCCATGTTTGCGACATGGAGCAAATTGGGCCTGGTAAACACCTTTGTTCCCCTTACCCTGCCGGCGTTTTTCGGCTGGGCGTACTACATCTATTTGATGCGCCAGTTTATCAAAGGGCTGCCCAACAGCGTGATTGAGGCGGCCCGCATCGACGGCGCGGGCGAGGTGCGCATTTTGTATACCATTGTGTACCCCATGTGCAAGCCGGTTTTAACAACCATTACCGTTTTGATTTTTATGGGCTGCTGGAACGATTTGAACGGCCCCCTGCTGTTTTTGCAGGACAGCAGCAAATACACCCTGTCGATCGGTTTGCAGATGTTCCTTACCGGAACGCAGAACGAATGGGATCTGCTGATGGCGGCAAGCGCCCTGTTTACACTGCCGCTTGTGGTTATTTTCTTTCTGGCGCAAAAGCAGATCCTGGGCGGCATTTCCACAACCTCGGGTTTGAAATAAAATGAGCTTTCCTGAACGGACGCTTTCAAAAAGCCTCGCCTTACGCGGGGCTTTTTGGTCTAGGCACAGGGCGGCTTTTGAGAGGGAGAACACGCCGAAACGGCGCCGGAAAGAACGGCGGCGGGGGCGAAGCGCCCCGCAGGGCAGCCAACAAAATAAAAAAGGACAGGTGCAAATGGAACAATGGATCGATCCGGGCGTGAGCACGGCGGCACTTGCGCGGTTTGCAAACCGCTTAAAAGAGGGGCGGACACAACTGCACGCCATGGAAATTTTTGAAAGGGGAAACTGCCTTGTGCGCTGGGGCGTTGAGCCCTATCGCTGCGGGGACAAAAGAGAGGTTTATTCGTTGAGCAAAAGCTTTACCGCAACGGCGGTGGGGCTTGCGTATGACAGGGGCCTTGTTGACCCCGAGGACCTTCTGAGCCGCTATTTCCCGCAGCATGTTGCCTGCCAGTACGACGAGCGCTGGCGGCGGGTGCGGGTGCGGCATCTGCTTACCATGACCACCGGGCACGCGGCATGCCCCATGGCCGGCATGGCGCATGCGCAGGACCCGGTGCGGGCCTTTTTTGAAACGGACCTGGCGTGCGAGCCGGGGGAACGGTTTGTTTACAGCACCGGCGCGAGCTGTGTGCTGGCGGAGCTTGTGCGCCGCGCCACGGGGCGGACGGCGGCCGAACTGCTGGCACAGGAATTGTTTTGCCACATGGAGATTGACAATATCTGGTGGGAGGGCTGTGCCGACGGCAGCTGCCAGGGCGGAACAGGCCTTAAGGCCTCGTGCGACGATGTGGCAAAGCTGGGCCTGCTGTATTGCCAAAAAGGGATGTGGCAAGGCCGGCGCCTGCTTTCGGAAGAGTGGGTGGAGATGGCAACCGCCCGGCAGGCCGGGACCCCGGACAACGGCACGCCGGACTGGTGCGCGGGCTATGGCTTTCAGTTCTGGCAAAACAGCGCCGGGGGCTACCGCGCGGATGGGGCGTTCGGCCAGCTGTGCGCTGTTTTGCCCGAGCGGGAAACGGTGGTTTGCCTTATGGCAGAAAGCGGCGACATGAGCGCCGAATTAAACGCGGTGTGGGCCCTGCTGGAGGAATATAAGGCGGCGGGGCGGGGCGGCGGCCTGCCCTTGGAGTACCTTCCGCAGCGGGGCGATCAGGGCGAAGCATGGGACAGCGGCTGGCTGCGCTGCGAGGAAAACCCCATGGGCTTTTCTTGGGTGCGGCTTAGGGCGCAAAGCGACGCGCTGCGGCTTTTCATCTGCGACGCACAGCGCTTTCAGACCATTGAGGCCCGGGAGGGCGGGTGGACGGAGAACCGGTTTTGGGCAAAGGAATTCCGCCCGCTTTTGTTCCGGCAGATGCCGCGCCACGAAAACACCCTGCTGGAAATGGCGGTGGCGTGCCACCGGGAAAAGGGCGCGTGGGTGCTGGAATGCCGCACCCGAAACACCCCGCATCTTTTGAGGTGGAGCATCCGGCGCACCGAAAACGGCCTTGCAATGAACATTGACACCTTGGCGGGGGCCATGGGCGGCGCCCGGGCGTGGAACGCCGTTTATGAAAACGCCGGAACAAAGCGGACAAATACACAGTGACAGGAGAAACGTTTATGCAACAGCAGAAAAATATTTTTCCCTGCGGCGCGTTGCCGCCCAGGTTCGGCGAGGCGTTTGAGGCCGTGGCAAGGCATTTGGGCTTTGTGCGCACGGAGCGGGGCGAGCGGGTGCAGATTGAACAGGGGAAAAACGGGCTTTTGGTAAAAAAATCGGCACAGGGCATTTTTTTGCGCTGGGAAAAACCAGTACAGCTGTACCGTGCGTTTTCCATTTTGTGCGAGCGCTGGAACGAAACGGAGTTCTGCGTGGAAGAAAGGCCCTGCTTTGAAACGCTTGGCATGATGCTGGATGTTTCGCGCAATGCGGTGCTGCGCCCGGAGAGCCTTAAAACAATGCTGGAAAGAATGGCGCTGATGGGCATGGATCTGGGCATGATGTACACCGAGGATACCTACGAGATCCCGGAGCAGCCGTATTTTGGCTGGATGCGCGGCCGCTATTCCATTGCCGAGCTGGAGGAGCTGGACGATTATGCCGCTGCGCTGGGCATAGAGCTGTGCCCCTGCATTCAGACCCTGGGGCACCTGAACCGCGCGCTGCACTGGCCTGCGCTGGCGCATTTGAAAGAGAACGAAGAGGTCATTCTGGCAGACGATGAGCGCACCTATGCCTTTTTGGAAGAAGCCATTGCCGCGGCGGCGGCCCCTTACCGCTCAAGACGCATCCACATTGGCATGGACGAGGCCGACGGCGTTGGCCTTGGCACGCATCTCGCCCGCTTTGGGTACGAGGACCCCCACGCGATCATCCGCCGCCATCTTGAGCGGGTCAAAGCGATCACCGACCGGCTGGGGCTGAGCGCCATGATGTGGAGCGACATGTATTTCCGCCCCGATTCGCCCACGGGCGACTATTACGACAGCGGAATGCCCTCGCAAAAGAGCATGGACGCGGTGGTAAAAGACGTAACGCTGGTGTATTGGGATTATTTCCACGAAGACAAGGCGGACTATGCGCAGATGTTCAAAAAGCACCGGGCGCTGGGGGCGCCCACAGCCTTTGCCGGGGGGATATGGACCTGGGCCGGCCCGGCCGCCGATTACGACAAAACGCTTGCCTGCGCCGTGCCCGGCCTGGAGGCCGCAAAAGAGGCGGGCGTTCCGCTGGTGCTGGCAACGGCATGGGGCGATAACGGCGCGGAGGCCAACCTGCAAACGGCGCTGCTTGGAATGCAGCTCTATGCCGAGTTCAATTATGGCGGGAATTACGACGCAGCACGCCTTGCGCGGCGTTTTGAGGTATGCTGCGGAGCGGACGCCCGGGCGTTCTTACGGCTGAGCGCGTTCAACACGGCGCCGGGGATGCGCAGCGGCCCCATGCGGCCGGTAAACGCGGCGAAATTTATGCTCTACCAGGACCCGCTGGTGCAGCTTTACGAAGGCGATACCCAGGGCATTGCCATGGGAGAGCATTTTGCGGCCCTGGAAAGGGAGTATGCCGCGTATGCCCAGGCGAGCGAAACATACAAAACGCTTTTTGAGTTCTACCGGCAGCTGGCGGGGGTTTTGGCATGCAAATGCGAGTGGCATGAAAGGATCGGCCCCGCGGTGCGCGGAGGGGATAAACAAACGGCGCAGCGAATGACCGAGCGGCTGCGGGAGGCCGAAGCCCGGGCCAAGCGGCTGCGCGCGAGCTGGAGGGAGCTGTGGAACAGCACAAACAAGCCCTTTGGCTTTGAGGTGATCGACGGGCGCATGGGCGCTGTTTGCGCCCGCATGGAAACCGCCTGTACCCGCGTGCAGGCATGGGTGGAGGGGGGCGAGGCCCCGCCCGAGCTTTTGGAACGGGTGCTGCCCTATACCCGGACAGCCGGGGGCGCGCTGATGGGCAGCTATGCCGTGGGGGAGATTGTTTCGGCCTGCAAGATCGATGTTTAACGGCGGACCGCCGGAAAAATAAGGGGGAAGGGGGAGGGGCTTTTGCAAATAAAAGCCGGGGCCGGCAAGATGTGAAATGCCAGCCCCGGACTTTTTGAAATAAAATGGAAGGCCCCGAACCGCCGGTCATTGCCCGGCGGGGTCATGCGCATCGGGGGAACCGCCCGGCGCAGCGCCCGAACACAGTGCGGCGCAAATCACATTGGCGGCGCACCGGCGCAGCGCGGCACGGGGAAGCGCGCCGGATTCCAGGGCGCTGGCAAGGGCCGCGCACTCGCGGCGGCTGCCGGGCATCATAAGGTCATTGCCCGCAAGAATGCAGCCCTCGGGGGTGCAGCGCAGGCTGGAGGTGGAGTCCCAATCGGTCATGAACAGGCCGCTGAAGCGCCATTCCTCCCGCGCGATGTGGGTGCACAGGGCACGGCTGTTTGCCGCATGGACGCCGTTTACAAGGTTGTAGCCGGTCATGATGGCCATGGGCTGGGCGGCTTTAACGGCAATCTCGAAACCGCGCAGGTAAATTTCGCGCAGGGCGCGCTCGCTTACGATGCTGTTGGATTCGGTGCGAAGCTGTTCCTGATTGTTGCACGCAAAATGCTTGATGGTCACGCCGCGGCCGGGGCAGGACTGCACGCCCCCGGCAACGGCCGCCGCGGTGAGGCCGGAAAGGAGAGGATCTTCGGAAAAGTATTCGAAATTGCGCCCGCACAAAGGGTCCCGGTGAATGTTCATGCCGGGCGCCAGCCACAGGCTTACGCGGAACAGCTCCATCTCGCGGCCCACCGCCCTGCCCACTTCGCCCAGCAGCGCGGTATCCCAGGTTTGGGCCAGCAGCGTGCCGATGGGGAAAGCGGTGCAATACTGATAGCGCCGGGTACCGCCGGGGTCGTATTCGGAGAGGGCCAGGTAACCGCCCTCAAAACACTGCTCCAGCGGGGCAATGATGGGAGCGCCATTCTTTTCGAAATAGACCTTGTTCAGGCGCAGCCCGGCGGGGCCGTCGGCCAGGACCATGGGCGGCACGCCCGCATCCCCGGCGGCGGCGCTGGTTTCGCCGGCGGAACCCGGAACGCTTACACCGGCGGCGCCAAGCTGGCTTTCGGTTTCGCGGCTCCACTGCCCCACGCAAAGGCGGATGAGCTGCTCATCCGAAAGGGCCGCGGCGATTGCCCCAGCACGCTGCAGAGCGCCAGGGCCGGGTTCGGCGTGAGGCGCTTTTGGCGTTTTGGAAAAGGCGCAGGGGTCCACCCGGACCACCGGAAGCGCCCGCGCGAGGAGGGCTTCGTCCAACGATTGGCGCCAGGCGGCGCAGCGTTCAGCGCTGGGAAAGAGCGTGTCCACATCGTCAAATTCGGGCCACAGGCGATCGAGCTTCTCCACCAGCACCGGCTGGCACAGGGAAAGCGCGCCGATGTGCCGCGCCCCGGCCAGCGAGGCGCCCACCCACAAATGATAATTCCCGGCGCAAAGCGTTTTTCCGCCCGCCGCTGCATCATAGGAGGCCAAGCGCTCAAGGGGAAAGCGCAGCGTGAGGGACTGGGCGCTTTGCGGGGCGAGGGTGCGGGTCTTGCCGTAGCAGACCAGCCGCCGGGCTTCTTTGTGAAGCCCGCCCAGCGGGCAGGTGGCGTAGACCTGAACCACCTGGCGCGCGGAATATCGCGCGCCCGTGTTGCGCACGGTCACGGTGAGCTCTGCGCTGGCCTGGGGCGAAGGGCACAGGGAGAGGTTCTGCGTTTCCACCGTGAACTCTGTATAAGAAAGGCCATGCCCAAAGCCGTAGCGCACAGGGACGCCAAAGGTATCGAAATAGCGATACCCCACATAGATGCCCTCGCGGTAGGGTATGGCTCCGGCACAGACGGCACTGCGGTTTTCCGGGCGCATGCAGATGTGGTCCTGCGGCAGCAGCGGCCAGGTATCGGTGAGCCTGCCGCAGGGCGATACCTGGCCCAGCACTACGTCGGCAAAGGCGTGGCCGCCCTCCATCCCCGGCTGGGAGAGGAGCAGGACCGCCCGGATCCGGGGCATTTCGTCCAGAAAAGAGAGATCGAGAATCCCCCCGGTGTTCAGCACAAGGATCACCGAAGAATAAAGCGCGCACAGCTGCTGGAGATCACGGCGCTCGGCGGCACAGAGCAGGTAGTCGCCCGGCCGGAGCCGGCGGTCCGCGCCCTCGCCCGCGGTGCGGCTGAGCACATAAAACACGGCGTCGCACTCACAGAACTCGGGCGGGGGACAGGGGGGCATTTCAAAGGGGGTGTTCACATAAGAGGCAAAAAAGTGGGGCTGCTGTTTTGTTTCAAGCTTGTTCCAGATGAGGGCCCGCCAGCCGGCGCGGGCTTTTGCATAGATGGCTTCGCAGCGCTCCAGCCAGGCCTCGTTGGCAATGGTGAGTGAGGCCGCGCGCAGGCCGCTGCAGATGCTCACGCTCGCCCGCGCGTTCACGTCGCCCGAGCCGGTGCCGCCCTTGACGGTATGCAAGGCGCCCATACCATACAGCGCGACGCGGCAGCCCGGGGCAAGCGGCAGCGCGTTCCCCTCGTTTTTCAACAGGACCATGCCCTCGGCGGCGGCACGGCGCGCCAGTGCGGCGTGCCGTGCCTCGTAGCTGCGGGGCGCGGGGTCGGGAAAGCCTGTTAAGGGGGCGGTCTGAAAAAACTGTTGCATGGAATCTCCTTTTAAATACGGCAGGCAGAGATGCACTCGCCCCAGGAATAGCAGCCGGAAAACCGCCCCTCCTGATTGGTCAGATAGCGCAGCTTTGGGCAGGCGAGGGTTTCAATGCGTTCGATCTCGCCCGCTGCAAGGCGCTGCATCTGGCGGGCGGCGGTTTCAAAGCGGCCCTTCAGGCCGGAAAGGCGCAGATCAATGATCTCAAAGCCAAAGGGCTTGTTGGTCTTTTCCCAGGCAAGTTCCCAGGCCAGCTTGCAATCGCTGCATTGGCGGGCACATTGCTGGGCAAGCAGCGCCAGCCCGGCGGCAGCCGCGCTTGCTTTTTGGGCAAGGGGGGCCTGGCTGCGCCAGGCGCTCTTCAGCGCCAGCAGGCGGGCGAGCTGCTCATAAAAGCGGTACAGAGCTTCAAACGCGGAATCCTGGCTGGAAAACGAGGCATACAGCGTTTCCAGATTACGATAATGCCGGACAAAGTCCATTCCGGCTGTGTCGGCGGTAAACAGGGGCAGCAGGGGATCCTCATACAGCAGGAATTTTGCGGCGTTCACGGGGTCTTCGGTTTTGGGCAGGACGCCGGGTGGGTTGTTAAAGGCCGACAGCTGGAAAAAGGCATCGGCAATCTCCCCGGTGCAGGCGTTGAAACGGGCGGCCAGCACGGGTTCGTCGGTGCAGCCGGTGTAAGCGTATTCAGCGTAAAACTGCATTCCGTAAAGCGCGGTCAAAAGGTTTGCCTCGCCGCCGTTGTCGCCCCAGGCGGTGGCGAAGACCGAGCGCACGCCCCGGGCCTGGCATTCCTGCAGCGCGGGAAGGCTGCTGCTGCGCATCTTGTCCATTGCGGGCGCGGGGCCGGCCCAGGTCCAGAGGCCGCCCGCAAAGATGGTGGGGCAGGCAAACTGCGCATGCACCTCAAGCAGCCGGCGGTACACGGCGGGGTCCTGGTGATAGTAGTCCCAGTAGACCAGGGCCACGCCGGGGTCGGCGGCGTTCAGCACCTCTTGCGGCAGGCGGTCGGGCACGTGGTAATACTCGCCCGTGGGGGAAGCGGCCCGCAGGTACATGTCGCTCCACATCATGGGCTGCAGCCCGTATTTCTGTGTGATGGCCCACACCTGTGCAAGATGCTCTTTCATCAGCCGCGCAGAGGGGACAAAACCGTTTTTAAAGCGGTAATTGCCCAGCCCCAGGGACCAGGCTTCGTCCATGCCGATGTGGATGCGCTTTGTGCGGAACGCGCCGCTCACCGCCCGGATCATCTGCTCAATGAGGGCGTAGGCCTTTTCTTCGCCCACCATTAAGATATCCTCGGTGTCGCGCAGGGCGGGGTCGTTCTGAGGCCAGTGCAGCGCCCGCTCAAGGTGGGCAAGGGTCTGGATGCAGGGGATGAGCTCGATGCCAAGGCAGGCGGCGTAAGCGTCCAGCGCGCGGAGCTCCTGTGCGGTGTACGCGCCGCGCAGATATCCAAAATAAGGCTGCCCGGGAATCTCGTATGTATCCTCGGTATAGAGCATGGCGGTATTGAGCCCCATCAATGCCATTTTGCGCAGCAGCAGGCAGACCGAGTGCGGGGCAAGAACGGCGTTGCGGGAACAGTCCAGCATGACGCCGTTTTCGCTGAAAACCGGCTGGCGGACGACGGAAAAAGGGGCGGACCCATTTTCCTTTAAATAAGACAGGGCGCGAAAAAACTGAACGATATTCTGGTAACCCACCGTGAGGCAACGGTCCTGGCACCGGGCGGAAAACTGCAGGGCCCGGTGCGCGGTAATGCGAATGCCGTTTTCTGCGCAGACAAAGCCCTCGTGAGCGGCCATTTCCGCGAAGCCGGCCTGCAGCTCCTGCGGCAGGCCGCAGGGCCAAACCCGAACGATCTTCATTGATAAAATCCTTTCAGCTGTTCTTTGAGCAGGCCGCTGTAAAGGCCGGCGGCGATTTCGGCAACGGTCCAGCCGCTCTCGATGGCCCAGGGGCCCCAGCCCACGTCGTTGGGCAGGCCGTACACTTCCATCAGATTTACATCAAAGCCCCGTGCCCAGGCGCCGTCGATGCGGGGGTCGGCGCTGTGAATTTGGGAATGGATCAAAAAGTCCGCGTGCGCGCGGAACAGGGTGAAGAAGGTTTCGTCGCCTGTTACAAAATAGGCCTGCATCAGCCCCAGCGGCACCCAGTTGTTGCTGTAAAGGAGATCGGCCACGGGATCGCCGTTCCGGCTTAAAAGGGAACACTCGCCGCCCTCCTGCTTGCTGCATGCGGCGGAGTAGTCGCTGTCCCACTCAAGGTAAGCGCCGGAGGAATGGCGCAGCTTTTCCAGATCGTTCACAACGGTGTACAAAAGCTGTTTGTCGCCCTCGCGGCCGGTGGCATGGTAAAGCCAGGAAAGCGGCAGCAGCAGGCGGCACAGCTCCTGCGTTTCGCTTTGTTCGCGCACCGTGCCGGGGTAAGCCTTCATGAGTGAGCGCATCCCCCGTTCGCCCACCGCCAGGCAGCGGGCGTCGTTTTCCATTTTGCCGTACAATAACAGGCAGGCAAGGTAAAACGCGTTGTAGTGGGCGCAGGGGAACGCCCCGTCCTTTGCTGAAAGGGCGGCAAAGTCCTGTTCGGTCATGTTCAGGTTGTCGGTCCGCGCGGGGCGCAGGCCGTCGGGACCGGTGGTGTTCATTAAAAATTCCAGAGCTGCACGGCACTGGGGCAGATATTCCCGGCCCTTGCCGTAGAACGCTTTGAACAATGTGATGAACATGGCGCGGGCCATGTCGTCCTGGTAGCACACCTCCCAGGCGATGTTGGTCCAGCGCAGCATGCCGGCAAAGCGGCCCGTTTTGATCTGCATCTTGTCATAGACAAAGGCTTCCAGGGCAGCGGCGCGCCGAAGGCTTGTTTCGCTGCCGGTGGCGAGGTGATGGAAGAAATAGGCGAGGGCGGTTTCACCAGCGCAGTCGGTCCGAATGGGGGCGGCGCTTTTTTGCACGCCGTTTGGCAAAATCTCGGTGGCAAGCCCCTCCAGCACGCCTTCGCGGCCCTCGTTCAGCAGGACGCCGGAGCGCTCGAACCAGCCAATGGCCGCGGCCGCCGCGTCGTTTATACTGCCCGGCCGATCCGTGCTATAATAGGAGCAGCCGGCTGTGGGCAGGGCGATCTCGGCGCCGCACAGCCAGGTGAGCAGGGCCGCGATCACGCGGCGCCATGCACCGACCGGGGCAAAACGCGCGCGGACAAAATTGCACAGGCAGAACGAACAGACAGCCACGGTGGGGGTTTCGAGCCACAGGCCGTACTGCTGGTGATCCGCGAGGTCCTGGGCGGAAAGCAGCTGCCGGGAGTGCTCAGACAAGCCTTTTTTGTACACCAAGAGGGGCTTTGCCAGGTTGCAGGAATAATAGGGGGCGGCGTGCAGGTTGCACTGATCGTCCAGCAGGGTGCCCTCTGGCAGCCCGGCCAGCGTGCTGTCTGCGCAGACCAGGCGCAGAAAACGCGTGGACTGGGGAGGCATGCAGTAGTTCTGGCAAAAGCTGAGGGTGTATTCAAAAAACACTCTCTTTCCGGAGGCTGAAAAATCCTCCACGATTTCACGGCAGCCCACAGAAAGAACCAAGGGTTCGGTTTGGGTGCCGCCCAACACGCAGGCGCAATCAAACTTATCCAGGCAATGAGGGGTAAGCGCGTCGGGCGCAAACACTGTAACGTTTACCGCACTGCAAGTTTGCAGCAGGGACAACAGATCGTTTTGATCCCGTGTGAGCACAGCAATAGAAATGGGCATATGTTTTCCTCTCCGGCATGAAGCCACTCAGTGTTAGCTTCATTATAGGCAGGGGGGAGCGGAAGTCAATAAAATGGAAAAAATGCTTGAAATGGAAATTTTGCGCGCCGTAAAACACAATTTTTTCGCGTTGTTTGGGGCCGGACAAAAAAAGATACAGGCTCAAAAGAATGCGGGCGAAGGGAAGAATTAAAGGAGGACGCTATGAAAAAAACGAAGCTTGCAGCGCTCGTTCTTGCGGGCTGCATTGCGGCCATGCCGCTTGCAGGATGCGGCAGGGAGGCCGCGGAGGAGGCGCCGGAGGGGCAGCGGATGAGCCACCTTAAGATACTGGGAACAGAGGGGTGGGTGCCCTGCAACAACTGGAATGAGGTGGGGGAATACAGCGCTTTTCAAAAATTGCAGGGGCTTCTGGCCCAGGCAGACCTGGAAATTGAGTGGGAGGTGATCCCCACAGAAAAGTATCCCATGATGCTGCAGACGCGCCTTGCCTCGGACAAAAACCTGCCGGATATTGCAAAGGCCCACACCATGGACGATGCGGCCCTTTTGGAGCTGGCAAAGCAGGGGGTTATTCTGCCCATCAACAAGATCGTGGAAGAATATTCGGCAGGCCCCGCGCGGGAAGCGTTTGATAAAGTGTTTCCCACTGTGCGCCCGCTCACCACGGCGGAGGATGGGAATATCTATTGGTTCTGCAACATGCAGAATAAATTTTACAATGGAAACCCAAATGCGAACGGCAGCTTTTCCATTCAGTACCGGCGCGATTGGGCGGATCAATTGGGCATTCCCGAACCGGAAACGCTGGAAGAGTTTACGGAAATGCTGCGGGCCTTCCGGGAAAAAGATGCCAACGGGAACCAGGAAAAAGATGAGATATTGTTTATTGACCCGGGCTCGTTCCGAACAGCCATCGCCCAGTGGTTCGATCTGCCCACCGGGACCATTGGGCTGGATCCGCAAAACCAGAGAATCACGAGCCCATGGAAGAGCCCTTATGTGAAGGATTATTTTGCATATCTGAACGGTCTTGTGAACGAGGGCATCCTCGATCCCGATGTGGCGGGGAACTATGATCTGCTGGAACAAAAGCGGGCACAGAACAAGATATCGGCTATCTGGGATTACCCCGACGCAATGTGGAACGACGCCGCGGTACAGCCGGCAGCGCCCGAGGCGCGGTATGTGCCCTTAATGCCGCTGCCGGCCGTGCCGGGCGTTCAGCCTGCGGCAATGAGCGAGCCGGGCGATATGGTATGGGAACGGTATGTGGTTACGCGGGCCTGCACAGACCTGAAAGCGGTTGCGCGCCTTTTGGACCTTATCTGTTCTGAAGAATACAGCATTCTCACAACGTATGGGCAGGAAGGGATCAACTTTGTTTACGAAAAGGGCGAGATAAAGCCCCTGCCCAACCTCACTTTCGATGTGCTGAAAAAACAGCGCATTGCCGAGGGGGCGATTTTGTGGAATGGCGTTTTGCCACGTGTGCAATATGTGAACATGGGGACCGGCAGCGATAGCTGCGATGCGGAAAAGCGCAGCGTCGCCCTGGCCCTGGTCGGTTACGAAAAGACCTACCCGGATCAGATCAACAATTTCCTTGCGCTGCCAACCAGCGAAGAATCGGCGCGGATCAACGAGCTGCAGGAAAACCTGGACATTGCTTCCCAAGAGCTTGCATGGAAGCTTACCCTGGGGCAGATCCCACTGTCTGAGCTGGAAAAAGAGGTGGAGAAGCTGGATCAACTGGGGCTGACAGAGCTGATGGGGATCGCGCAGGCCCGTTACGACCGGTATCTGGAAAAAATGCCGTGACAAGGCCGTGGGCGCAGGGTAAAAACAATCACGGTCAACGGAAAGGGGAGTTACAATGCGTCGGTCCTTTTGGCAATCCAAGGATTTTCAACGCTATTTTTTAACGTATATTCTGCTGTTTACAGGGATGCTGATGGCGGGCGTTATTCTGGTGGCGCATATCTCGCAAAAAGAGCGCAACAGCGCGGCGGAGCAGCAGCGAAGAGCGCAGACGGAAAAGATTACGGAGGTGCTGGACAGCACCTGGGAGTCGGCCGCCTCGATCGGGGATATTTTAAACAATGCGGTTTGGGTGGAGAAATACAAATCCGATACGAGTGTGTTCGACGCGGAATTTGATGTGCTGCAAAAACGTGAGATATCGCAGTTTTTAGGGGAGGTGTGCACCTTCAACACCACCATCCGGGATATTGCGGTCCTGTACAACCGAAAGGATGTTGCCGTTACACCCAAGGGGTGGTTTTCCCTGAGCGATTATCAAGCCTATGCCGCGCAGCGCTTGCAGGTGGCAGACGGGTTTATTCAAAACAATGTGCTTGGCCTGCAAGGCGGCTTTGGGCAGCAGCGCCCCGGTGGGTTTGCCGGCGTGAACGAGGGGCATTTGGTCTATGTGTGCCAGTTGGACATCATGGATCCGCCCCGGGTGGCCGCTGTGATGTATCTGGATAAATCGAGCCTGGCAAAAAAGGTGGGCCAGGTTTGCAGCGAGCAGGTTGCGGGCGTGCGCGTGCTGGACGAGAACGGGAACGAATGCTGGACCGGCCAGTTTGCGGAACCGGGCACAGAGGTTGTGCGGCAAACGGCCCCCAGCCAGAACATGCTGCTTACTTATGAAATCACGTTTCAAAACCAGCCGCTGCCTTTTATGCAGGGGGCAGGCGGGTATCTGCTGCTTTTGCTGCTTGCCATGCTGGGCGCATTCCTTGCATATATTCTGGCGATCGTTCAATATTCGCCGGTGAACCAGCTTTTGTGCAAGGTCAAGGAAAGAACAAACGGCGAGAATGTAAAGCAGGATATGGATGCAATTGCAACCTGTATCGACGAGCTGTTCAACGACAAAGAAAGACTGGAGCAGACTGTTTCTTCCTACCGCTACACCCTGCGCGAACAAAGAAATGTTCAGCTTTTAAAAGGCTTTTTCGGCGACGATGTATCCGATCTGCTGGATGTTCAGGAGATTCCGTTCGTCTGCGATTATGCCTATGCAGTGCTCGTTTTGCACCGCAGGCACGATGGTATGGAGAGCGTGACCGAAGAGACGCAGGCAAATCTGCGGTTTGTACTGATCGTTGAGCAGATCATCGAAAACCTGCATCTGGGCCAGAGCCATTGCGAGCTGGTGGAAAATGTGGAGGGGAATACCGCTGTTATTGCAGAGTTTCCAACCCTGCCGGACAAAGACGCGGTGATGGATCTGGCGGGAACGATGTACGATGCACTTGCAGAGCAGGATATTGAATGCTGCATTTATGTGGGGCGGCCCTGCAAAGGGCTGGCGGGCATCAGCACCTCGTATCAGGCGGCCATGGAAACTATCCGCAGGGAGGAACATGTGCGCGGTGTTGTTTATGCACACCCGCAGATGGAATATTACTATCCTCTGGACTGGGAAGGGCAGCTGGCGCGCGCGGTCCGCGAGGGCAATGTGACACAGGCAAAGGTGATCCTGCACCAGCTGTATGAAGAAAACAAGCGGCTGGATCTGGGACGTGACCTGGTCAAGCGGGTGGCGACGCTTTTGTATGAAACCATGCGCCGCATCGTGATTGAGGCAAAGCTGCCGGACCGGATGTTCCAGGAGCTCACCGAGCCGCAGTATGCGGTGAGCCTGGAACAGATGTTCCGCAGCGCCGAGAGCCTGGTGAAAAAGCTGTGCGAGGAGATGATCCGCAAAAAGGAAGAGGCGGCCACAAATGTGAACCGGTCGCTGGTGGGTTATGTGAATGAGAATGTGTTTGACCCCAATCTTTCGCTGAACCAGCTGAGCGATCTTTTTGGCGTTTCCAACGCGAGCGTTTCCCGTATTTTTAAAAAGACCGCCGGCAGCAACTTTTACCGCTACATTACTGAAAAGCGCATAGAGCGCGCAAAAGAGCTGCTGCGCCTGCGGGGCTACTGCCCGGCGGAAATCGCGGCGGAAGTTGGATACGACAGCGAGTATTCTTTTAAGCGGGCGTTTCAGCGCACCTTTGGCATGAACCCAAGAGAATATGTGGAACAGCAAAACGGCGCCAAATCGTTCGAAAACAGCCAGGAAAGCGGATTGCCGCAGGATTCATAAAAAGCGCGGCCGCCCTTTTGGTAAAACGATCCGCGCCCATGCCCCGCGCTGAAACGTGAAAAAGCCCCGCGTACAGGCTTGCAAATCAAGCTGTACGCGGGGCTTTTTGTTTTGGTGGGCGGTAAGGAACTCGAATCCCTGACCCTCTGCACGTCAAGCAGATGCTCTACCAGCTGAGCTAACCGCCCATAAAAACGCCTATGGAAACTACGGCGCTAAAATAGTATAACGAATCCGCCGCCAAAAAGCAAGGGGTTTTGCAAAAATCTTTTAAAACGGAGCGCTGTGCCGCAGGGGATCAGGGCCGGGCGGGCAAATGGTTTTGCGGGGCGGGGCGCAGGTTGGACCGCGGGCGGGCTGGAAGGATCTGCCGGGCCAAAGCGCCGGGAAGCGGACTGTTTTTTGTTGCCCCAAGGCGGGTTTTGTGGTATACTAAATCGGTTAATATGGAGAGGTGCAGCTATGCGAGTTTTGGGCATTGACCCCGGGTATGCCATTGTGGGCTGGGGGGTAACGGATTACACGGGAAACCGCTTTTCGCCGGTGGCGTTCGGCGCGGTGACCACCGAGGCGGGGGTGGCGTTTGAGCGGCGCCTGGCCCAGGTGTACGACGGCGTTCTGGAGGTCATGCGCACCCACCAGCCGGAGGCGCTGAGCATTGAGCAGCTGTTTTACCAGCACAACCAGACTACGGTGATCGGCGTGGCCGAGGCCCGCGGGGTCATTCTGCTGGCCGCCGCCCAGTGCGGGCTGCCGGTGTTCGAGTACACCCCCATGCAGGTGAAGCAGGCGGTGACCGGCTACGGCAAGGCTGTGAAAAAGCAGGTGCAGGAGATGACCCGCATCCTGCTGCACCTGGAAAAGGTGCCGAAACCCGACGACACCGCCGACGCGCTGGCCATGGCCATTGCCCACTGCCATTGCAGCCGCAGCCGGCTGCAGGGAACACCCATCCGTTAAGGAGGCGCTTTTACATGATTTACTGCCTGAACGGCAAGCTTATAAAGAAAACACTGGATATGGTGGTGATCTCCTGCGCGGGGGTGGGCTACCAGGTGCTGGTGCCCGCCAGCGTGGCGGCCGCGCTGCCCGCCGTGGGCGGCGAAGCGATGCTGTACACCATGATGAATGTGACCGAGACCGACGTGACCCTGTTCGGGTTTGCCACCGAAGAGCAGCAGACCTGCTTTAAAATGCTCACCGCTGTTTCCGGCGTGGGGCCCAAGGTGGGCCTTGCCATTTTGAATGTGCTGAGCCCGGAGCGCATTGCGCTGGCGGTGTCGGCCGGGGATCACAAGGCGTTCACCGCCGCAAACGGCGTGGGGCCGAAGCTGGCCCAGCGCATCACCCTGGAGCTGAAGGACAAGGTGGGCAAGGGCCTGGCGGAGGGCCTCTCGCTGGGGGATGTGGGCGGCATGGGCGCGGCGCCTGCGGGCGGCGCGCTGAGCCAGGCCATCGCCGCGCTGACCAGCCTTGGCTACAGCGCCGGCGAGGCGGCGGCGGCGGTAGCCAAACTGGACGAGAGCCTGCCGGTGGAAGAGATGATCAAGCTGGCCCTGCGGGGCATGGCAAGGAGGTAACCCATGGAAGACTTTGAAGCGGCCGCCCGCCTGGTAAACCCCGAGGTGAACCAGGGCGAGGCCGAGGAGCTGAGCCTGCGCCCGCGCACCCTTGCGGACTATGTGGGCCAGGAAAAGGTAAAGGAAAACCTGCGCATTTACCTGGAAGCCGCAAAGCGCCGGGGCGAGCCGATGGATCACATTTTGCTGTATGGCCCGCCGGGCCTGGGCAAGACCACCCTGGCGGGCATTGTGGCCCAGGAGATGGGGGTACAGATCCGCATTACCAGCGGCCCCGCCATTGAAAAGCCGGGGGATCTGGCCGCGCTGCTCACCAACCTGCAGGAGGGCGACGTGCTGTTCATCGACGAGATCCACCGCCTTTCCCGCCAGGTGGAGGAGGTGCTGTATCCCGCGCTGGAGGATTACGCGCTGGACATCATGATCGGCAAGGGGCCCAGCGCCCAGTCCATTCGCATCAACCTGCCGCGGTTCACCCTGATCGGGGCGACCACCCGGGCGGGCCAGCTGACCGGCCCGCTGCGCGACCGGTTCGGCGTGCTTTTAAAGTTGGAGTTGTACAGCCCGGCGGAGCTGGCGCGCATCGTGCTGCGCTCGGCGGGCATTCTGAGCCAGCCCTGCACCCCCGAGGGGGCGCTGGAACTGGCCAAATGCAGCCGGGGCACCCCCCGTGTGGCGAACCGGCTGCTGAAACGGGTGCGGGATTTTGCCGAGGTATTGGGCGACGGCACCATCGACGAGCAGGCGGCGCGGGTGGCTTTAAAGCGCATGGACATCGACGCGCTGGGGCTGGACGAGCTGGACCGCAGCCTTTTGCGGGCGATCATTGAACTCTACAACGGCGGCCCGGTGGGCCTGGATACCCTGGCCGCCGCCCTGGGAGAGGAAGCCGTGACCCTGGAGGATGTGTGCGAGCCCTACCTGATGCAGATGGGCTTTTTGACCCGGACCCCCCGGGGGCGCTGCGCCACCCGCCTGGCCTGGACCCACCTGGGCCTGGAGCTGCCCCGCGGGCTGGATGAGGCCGGCGGCCAGCAGACCCTGTTTTAAGGCGCGGGAAGGCCCCAACAAGAAAAATTCATATTTATCGCTTACAATAATTCTTTCAAAGCGCCGCGGCGCGGGCCTGCCGGCCCCCGGCGGCGCGGGATAAAAAGGAGAAGTGCCTATGCGCGCCGCCACCACCTGGCAGGACTATGAACTGATCGACGCCACCTGCGGCAACCGCCTGGAGCGCTGGGGCAGCGCACTGCTGGTGCGCCCCGACCCCCAGGTGGTCTGGAAGAGCGCTGAAAAAAGCCCCCTGTGGCAAAAGGCGGACGCGGTGTATCACCGCTCGGAAAAGGGGGGCGGCCAGTGGGAGTACCGCCGCCGCCTGCCGGAAAAGTGGAAGATCGGCTGCGGGGAGCTGACCCTGGTGGTAAGCCCCACCGGCTTTAAGCACACGGGCGTATTCCCCGAGCAGGCGGTGAACTGGGCCTGGTATGGGCAGAAGATCCGGGGCGCCGGCCGCCCGGTGCGGGTGCTGAACCTGTTCGGCTATACCGGTGGGGCAACCCTGGCCTGCGCCGCCGCCGGGGCCAGCGTGTGCCATGTGGACGCGAGCAAGGGGATCGTGACCTGGGCGCGGGAGAACGCGCAGGCCAGCGGCCTTGCGGGCGCGCCCATCCGCTGGATTGTGGACGACTGCGCCAAATTTGTGGCGCGGGAGGCGCGCCGCGGCAGCCGGTACGACGCGCTGATTATGGACCCGCCCAGCTACGGCCGCGGCCCGGGGGGCGAGGTTTGGAAGCTGGAGGACAGTATCTACGACCTGATCCGCCTGTGCGCGGGGGTGCTGAGCGAGCGGCCGCTCTTTGTGGCGGTGAACAGCTACACCACTGGGCTTTCGCCCGCGGTGATGGAATACATGCTGCGGGACACCCTGTGCGAAGAACACGGCGGCACGACCGGCTGCGACGAGATCGGCCTGCCGGTGACCAGCACCGGCGGGGTGGTGCCCTGCGGGGCCACCGCCCTTTGGCAGGACGAAACCTGAGCGAACAGCACAACGAGAGAGAGGCGGGAAAAGCATGGAGATGATCGAGGCGCGCGGCGTGCGCTTTCGCTATTCACCCGAGAGCCCGTGGGCCGTGGACGGCGCATGCGTGACGGTGAAGAAGGGGGAGTTTGTGGCGGTGCTGGGAGCCAACGGGTGCGGCAAAAGCACCCTGGCAAAGCACTTCAACGCCATTTTGCTGCCCGAGGCCGGCACCGTTCTGGTGGAGGGCATGGACACCGCGGACGAGGCGCACCTGTATGACATCCGCCAGAAGGTGGGCATGGTGTTCCAGAACCCGGACAACCAGATCGTGGCCACCGTGGTGGAAGAGGACGTGGCCTTTGCGCTGGAGAACCTGGGCGTGCCCCCGACCGAGATCCGCACCCGCATCGACGACGCCATGCAGATGGCGGGCATTTACAAGCACCGGGAAAAGGCGCCGCACAAGCTTTCGGGCGGGCAGAAGCAGCGGGTGGCCATTGCGGGCGTGATCGCCATGCGGCCGGACTGCCTGGTGCTGGACGAGGCCACCGCCATGCTGGACCCCCGGGGCCGGGAAAAGGTGATGGAAACCATCCGCCGCCTGAACCGGGATTTCGGCATCACCGTGGCGGCGATCACCCATTATATGGACGAGGCGGCCCAGGCCGACCGGGTGCTGGTGATGAGCGAGGGCCGGGTGGTTTTGGAGGGCACCCCCAAGGAGGTGTTCCGCCAGACCGAGCGCATGCGGGGGCTGCACCTGGACGTGCCCCAGGCCACCGAGCTGTGCTGTGAGCTGGCAAAGGCCGGGGTGGAGCTGCCGGGGGATATCATCAACGAGGACGAGTGCGCGGCGGCGCTGTACGAGCTGCTGAAATAGCCGAAAAGGGCCCGGGGCGGGCCGGAGGGGGCGCGGGCGCCCCGCGGGAAAGAGATAGGACGTGAGCAATATGGCTGCCATTATTGAAACAAAGGGCCTGACCCATATTTACAACGCAGGGATGCCGGACGCCACCACCGCGCTGGAACATGTGGATTTTGCGGTGGAGGAGGGCGACTTTGTGGGGATCATCGGCTCCACAGGGTCGGGAAAATCCACCCTCATCACCCACTTCAACGGCATTTTGAAGCCCACCAGCGGGCAGGTGCTGGTGGCCGGGCAGGATATCTGGGAAAAGCCCGGCGACATCCGCCGGTTCCGCTTTATGGTGGGGCTTGTGTTCCAGTACCCTGAATACCAGCTGTTTGAGGAAACGGTGTACAAGGACATTGCCTTCGGGCCCAAAAACATGGGGCTGGACGAAGAAGAGGTGGATCGCCGGGTGCACCGGGCCGCCGCCTTTGCGGGCCTGCCGGAGGAATACCTTGGCCGCAGCCCGTTTGAGCTTTCGGGCGGGCAGAAGCGCCGGGTGGCCATTGCGGGGGTCATGGCGATGGAACCGCGCATTTTGGTGCTGGACGAGCCCGCCGCGGGCCTGGACCCCGAGGGCCGCGACACCATTTTGACCCAGGTGAAGCGCTACCACAAAGAGACCGGCACCACCGTGCTGCTGGTGAGCCACTCGATGGAGGACATTGCCAAATATGCAAACCGGGTGCTGGTGATGGACCAGCGCAGCGTGGCCATGTACGACACGGTGGAGAATGTGTTTGCCCGGGCGGACGAGCTGCTGGGGCTGGGGCTGTCGGTGCCGCAGGTGACCAAGGTGTTTTTGAAGCTGCGGCAGATGGGCCTTGCGCTGCCGCAGGACGTTTATACCGTGCCCTACGCGGTCAAGACCATTCTGGCCGCGCTGGAGCAAAAACGCGGGAAGGGGGCGGCCGGATGCTGAGGGATATCACCATTGGCCAGCACTTCCCGGGCAATTCGGTGGTGCACAACACCGACCCGCGGCTGAAAATCCTGCTGGTCATCGGCTATATCGTGCTGCTGTTCACGGTGACGAACCTGCTGGGGCTGGCGCTGAGCCTTGCGCTGCTGACCGTTCTGTATCTGGTGGCAAAGATCCCCCTGAAGCTTATTCTGAAAAGCCTGAAGCCCATTCTGCCCATCGTGATCTTCACGGCGGTGCTGAACCTGTTCTTTATGGGGGGCGAGGGGCAGCCCCTGTGGCAGTTTTGGGTGTTCAAGATCTACAAAGAGGGCATTGTGTACGCGGTGTTTATGAGCGTGCGCATTGTGGCGCTGATTGCGGGCACCAGCCTGCTGACCTACACCACCAGCCCCATTGTGCTGACCGACGCCATTGAGCGGCTGCTGAAGCCCTTTGCAAAGCTGCACCTGCCGGTGCACGAGCTGGCCATGATGATGACGATTGCGCTGCGGTTCATCCCCACCCTGATCGAGGAGACGGACAAGATCATGAACGCGCAGAAGGCCCGGGGCGCCATGCTGGACACCGGAAAGCTGACCGAGCGGGTCAAGGCCATGGTGCCCATTCTGATCCCGCTGTTCATCTCGGCCTTTCGGCGGGCGGACGAGCTGGCCATGGCCATGGAGTGCCGGTGCTACCGGGGCGGCGACGGCCGGACCCGGCTGAAGGTGCTTAAATTCCAGGGACGCGACTGGCTGGTGCTGGCGGTGTGCCTGGCGGCGTTCGGGGCTGTGTGGGCCACCCGTTACCTGCTGCCGCGGGTGATCTAGCCATGAACATCCTGCTTGATCTGAGCTTTGACGGCAGCGGCTTTTGCGGCTTCCAGGTGCAGAAAAACGGCCGCTCGGTGTGCGAGGCGGTGCAAAACGCGCTGGAGGCGGTGCTGGGCGAGCGGCCGGACGTAAAGGGCTGTTCCCGCACCGACGCCGGGGTGCACGCGCTGCACTATGCCCTGAGCTTTTGCGCCGCGCCCGCGGTATCGCTGGAAAAGCTGCCGCTGGCGCTGAACCAGAACCTGCCCCCGGCCATTCGGGTGAACAGCGCGCGGCAAGCGCCGGAGGGCTTTCACGCCCGGTACGCCGCCCACGCCAAAACCTACGTGTACCGCATCAGGAACAGCCCGATCGACAGCCCGTTTGAGGCCGGATATTATTACAGGGCGCCCGGGCCGCTGGATGTTGCGGCCATGCAGCAGGCGGCGGACCACTTTGTGGGCAGGCACGATTTTTTGAGCCTGTGCGCGGCGAACTGCGAGGCGGCAAAGCGGGGCAGCACGGTGCGCACCATCACCCGCTGCCAGGTGGAACGGGCCGGTGCGCTGGTGAGCATTACCGTGACCGCGGACGGCTACTTATACAACATGGTGCGCATTTTGGCCGGCACCCTGCTGCGGGCGGGCCAGCACAAGCTGGAGCCCGGGGCGGTGCCCGCGCTGCTGGAGGCCCGGGACCGGGCGAAGGCGGGCCCCACGCTGCCTGCCCAGGGCCTGTTTTTAAAGAGCGTGGAATATGAAATCTGACACGAGGGAGGGCCTGCGCCTTGAGCAAACAGACACACGGCGAGGGCGCGAACCTGACCCGCATTACCGAGCTGCGCCGGCGGCGCAGGGCGCGCAAGCTGCGCAGCGCGCTGCTGCTGGCAGCGGCAGTGCTGGCGGTGGCGGCGTATTTTACAGGCGTTTACAGCGAGGCGCTGGCCGCGGCGGGAGAGGCGTTCGATTCGGTGCGGATCGCGCTGGCGCCGGCAGCGGGCTGGCCGGTGAAGACCGGCGTGCCCGAGGTGGTGCAGCTGGAGGGGCTGGCCGGCGGTTTTGTGGAGCTGGGCAAGCAGGACCTGGTGGTTTATTCCGGCGGGGGAAACCGGTTGCGCAGCATCCAGCACGGGTATGCGCGCCCCGCCCTGAGCGCCGGCAACAGCCGCTTTTGCATTTACAGCCGGGCGGGGTATGAGCTGCGGGTGGAAAGCCGCAGCCGCACCCTTTCGACACAGACCTTTGACCGGCCCATCCTGCTGGCCGAGATGAGCCCCAACGGCAGCCTGGCGGTGGTGACCGATTCCAGCCGGTACATGGCGGAGCTGACGATCTACGACCCGGCGTTCCGGTTCCGCTATGCGTGGAACCCCACCGAAAAAGAAGGGCTGCCCAGCCGCATTGCCTTTGCGGCCGACAACAAGCGCTTTGCCGTGGCCTGCCTTACCGCGGAGAACGGCAGCCTGACCAGCAATATCTTTTTGCTGGACACCCGCAGCGACCAGGTGACCGCCCGCATTACCGCCAGCGGGGGCCAGGTGCTGCAGATGCACTGGCTCACGGCGGACAAGCTGCTGGTGATCTACGATCACATGGCGGCCGTGTACGACCCCGCCACGGGAGAGCAGAAGGCGGTGTTCAGCTATGGGGGCGAACAGTTGGTGAGCGCCTCGGTGTGCGGGCAGAACGCGGCGCTGCTGTTTGGGCCGGAGCTGGCGGATTCGCCCGCGCGGCTGGCAGTGCTGGACCCGCAGATGCAGCTTTTGGCCGACGCGCGGGTGCCGGCCCCGGCACGAGGGGTGGTGTGTACCCGCACGGCGGCATATATCTTACGGGAGAGCAGCGTGGCCGCCTATACCCTGGCAGGCGAGGCCGATTGGGAGGCAGCGCTGGATGCGCCGCCCCTGGCGGTGCTGGACGCAAAACAGCTGCTGGTGTTTGCCGGCGGCGAGGCACGGGCCCTTACCGGGCCCGAGACCGGCGGCGCGCAGGAATAGCCCGCGCCGCCCAAAGGGAGAGAGTGTGACGCAATGGATTTTTTGACGACAGCCCATGTTTTTGACCTGGTGCTGCTGGCCGTGCTGCTGCTGGTGGCGTTTGCCTATGCCCGGCGCGGCTTTGCGGCGGGCCTGGTGCAGTTTGTGGGCAACCTGGCCAGCCTGGTGGGCGCAGTGCTGCTGAGCAACAAGGTTGCCCCGCTGGTGTTCGCGCGCTTTTTTGAGGGCGGGTTTGTGAGCAGCATTGAAAAGACCCTTACCGCCGAGGGCACGGTGGACCTGGGGCAGACGATCGAAAAATACGCGGGCTTTCTGCCGGCCAGCGTGAAGGAAAGCCTTTTGGATTCTGCCCAGAACATGCTGGGCAGCACCGCGCCGGACCTTGCCGCAAAGCTGGTGGAGGAGATCATTGCCCCGCTGCTGACCCCCATCATTGCCATTGTGGTGTTCTTTGTGGCTTTTGCACTGTGCCGGCTGGTGGTGAGCTTTGTGGTGGCGGTGCTCACCAACTTCAACCGCATCCCCCTGGTGGGCGGCGTGAACCGGATGCTGGGGTTTGCGATGGGGATTTTGGCGGGAACGGTGGACCTGTACCTGGTGCTGTGCGCGGTGTGGGCCATAATTGTGATCACCGGCGGGTCCATCAGCTTTTTGAACGATACGGCCCTTTCCGGCAGCGTGGCTTACGGAATCTTTGGGCGGTTGAATCCGTTCTATTAAAGGGTTATACTATCACTATACCGCCGGGCGGCACGCCCGGCGCCCCAAAGAAAGGGAAATCGAGATTATGCTTTGTGTACGCTGTAAAAAACGCACGGCTATCGTGTTCGTGCAAAAACTGGAAAACGGCCAGCCCAAGCAGGAGGGATACTGCCTTACCTGCGCGCGGGAGCTGGGCATCAAACCGGTGGACGACCTGATGAAGCAGTTCGGCGTTTCCGACCAGGACCTGGAGAGCATGGAGGAGCGCATGAGCAGCTTTATGGAGGAAGCCGGGGAAAACGGCATGGCCGGAATGTTCCCCTTCGGCCCGGTGGGCGGCGGGGAGGAAGAAACCGGCGAGGGCGGCGAAGAGGACGGCGGCGAAGAGGGCTTTACCCCCGGCGGATCCGCCACCTTTCCCTTTGGCATTGGCGCGAACCGGGAAAAAAAGCAGGAAAAGGAAAACGGCCGGCGCGGCGGCAAGACCAAATTCCTGGATAAATACTGCGAGTCGCTGACGGCGAAGGCCCGCGCGGGCAGGCTGGACGAGATCATCGGCCGGGAGCAGGAAATCTACCGCACCATCCAGATTCTGGCCCGCCGCCAGAAAAACAACCCCTGCCTGATCGGCGAGGCGGGCGTGGGCAAAACAGCCATTGCCGAGGGCATTGCCCAGCGCATTGTGCGCGACGCGGTGCCCGCCTGTTTGAAGGGCAAGGAGCTGTATTTGATGGACCTGACCGCCCTGGTGGCCGGGACCCAGTTCCGCGGCCAGTTCGAGCAGCGGGTCAAGGGCCTGATCGACGAGGTCAAGCACCTGGGCAACGTGATCCTGTTCATTGATGAGATCCACAACATCACCGGCGCGGGCGATTCCGAAGGGGCGATGAATGCGGGGAACATCTTAAAGCCCGCGCTCTCGCGCGGGGAGATCCAGGTGATCGGGGCCACCACCTTTGCCGAGTACCGCAAGTATATCGAAAAGGACCAGGCGCTGGAGCGCCGCTTCCAGCCGGTGAAGGTGGGCGAGCCCAGCATTGCGGACGCCATCGGCGTATTGCGGGGCATCAAAAAATATTACGAAAAGCACCATGGCGTGGAGGTGCCGGACACCATCGTGACCGCGGCGGTGAACCTGGCCGAGCGCTATATCTCGGACCGGTTTTTGCCGGATAAGGCCATTGACCTTTTGGACGAGGCCTGCGCGTGCTGCAACCTGCGCCACCCGGAGATCAGCGACTTGGCTGTGGCGCGCAAACAGATGGCCATGCTGGAGGCGGAGGAGCTGAGCCAGGAACAGGCCGAAAAGGGCCCGGACTACGAGAAGCTGGCCGAAATTAAGACCGAGCTGGCCCGCCTGCGGGAGGGTCTGCCTGAGCTGGAGCTCAAGGCGGGCGGCATTAAAGTGGAGATGGAGGACGTGGCCAAGGTCATTGAGCTGTGGACCGGCATCCCCGCGGTAAAGGTAAAAGAGAGCGAATTTGCAAAGCTGCTTGCGCTGGAGGAGGGCCTCAAGGCGCACATTATTGGGCAGGACGAAGCGGTGGAGGCCGTGGCAAAGGCCATGAAGCGCGCCCGGGCCGACCTTTCGGGCAAGCGGCGGCCGGCCAGCTTTATCTTTGTGGGGCCCACGGGGGTGGGCAAGACCGAGCTTGTAAAACAGCTGGCCCAACAGCTGTTCGACACCCCGGACCCGCTCATCCGCATTGATATGAGCGAGTATATGGAGAAACACGCCGTGAGCCGGCTGATCGGCGCGCCCCCGGGCTACGTGGGGTTTGACGAGGCGGGCCAGCTGACCGAGCAGGTGCGCCGCCGGCCTTACAGCGTGGTGCTGTTCGACGAGATCGAAAAGGCCCACCCGGACGTGATGAACATTCTCCTGCAGATTTTGGACGAGGGCCGCATCACCGACAGCCAGGGCCGCACCGTGAATTTTGAAAACACGGTCGTGTGCATGACCAGCAACGCGGGCAGCACCGAGAAAGGCGGCGAGACCGGCTTTAACAAAACGGCGGCCCAGATGAGCGAAAACAAGGCGATGAAAGCTCTTTCGGAATTTTTGCGGCCCGAGTTTATGGGCCGTGTGGACGAGGTGGTGGCTTTTAAACCCCTGTCGGAAGAGAGCCTTTGCCGGATCGCGGGCCTGATGCTGGACGAGTACAGGCAGCCCATGCTGGACAAGGGCGTTGAATTGAGCTATACCCCCGAGGCCTGCGCGGCGCTGGTGAAGGAGTGCGGCGGGGTGAAGTTCGGCGCGCGGGATCTGCGCCGGGTGATCCGCAAAAAGGTCGAGGACGAACTGGCCGGGCGGTTTGTGGCGGGCGTGCTGGGGGCTGCGGTGACCCTGGACGCGCAGGACGGCCAACTGATCTTTAAAGAATAACGCAGCGACCCCGGCCGGGAAAACCCGGCCGGGGCACTGCCGTTTGGGGCTGCAACCAGGGTTGTAACGAAGTTGTAACGGCCGGGTATCGAAAATGTTCAGAAAGCGTTAAGAAGTTTTAGAAAATTGAAATATTTGCCCGGGGCTCGCACGTTCTTAGTGCGTATGGGCCCCCGTGCGGGGGAGCGTGAGAAATGTTGGTGCAGGAGCAGGTATGCCCTACCTCTGAAATGGAGCGCATGGTAGATCAATACGGTACAGGGATGCTTCGCATGTGCTGCGTTTACCTGGGCGACCAGCATCTCGCGCAGGATGCGGTGCAGGACTCTTTTATCAAGATCTACCGCGCCTGGCACCCCATGGACGGGCCCGCCGCGGAAAAAGCCTGGGTGATGCGCGTTACCGTGAACGTGTGCAAGGACTACCTGCGCAGCGCCTGGAAGCGAAAGGTGAATCTGGTGGAGCAGTATCCCGAGCTGCCCGCCTCGGAGGATCCCCCGAAAAACGAGGAGGGGCGGCTTTTGGCCGAGATCATGGCCCTGAAGCCCAAATATCGGGAAGTGATTCTGCTGCATTATTACCAGCAGCTGCGGGTGAATGAGATTGCGGAGGTACTGGGGGCGCCCCAGTCGACCGTGAGCATCCGGCTTCGCCGTGCGCGCGAAGCGCTGCGAAAACGTTTGGAAGGAGGGCCGTATGAAGATTTGTGACGAAACCGTCCGCGCCGCTGTCGACAGCGGCCTCGGCGGCATCCAACTGGATGCCGCCCAAAAGCAGGCTATCCTGGCCCAATGCAGGCCTACTGTGGCGGTGGCGCCGCCCCGGCGCGCCGCGCGCCCGCTGCGCCGTGTGCTGGCCGTGGCGGCGGCGTTTGCCGTGGCCTTTTCGATTGGCGGCGGGGTGCTGGCCGCTGCGCCGGAGCTGCGCCAGAGCCTTTCCATTCTGGGGGCTGAAACGCTGCAGCAGCTGCAGCCCATCAACCAGGTCAGCGAAGACCAGGGCATCCGCATGGAAGTGCTGGCGGCTGTGAACGACGGCCAGGTGGCAGTGGTGTTTTTGAGTTTGCAGGACACCGCGGGCCAGGGCCGGGTGGAACCCACCAGCCAGCTGTATGATTCTGAGATATCCGGCGCGAACTTTACGCGGGGCGAGGTGGTGGACTACGACGCCGCCACAGGCACCACGGTGCTGCGCCTGGTGGCCGACGCCAGCGAGAGCATGGCGGGCAAAAAGATCACGGTGAGCAGCAAGTCCATCCTGAGCGGGGAGGACCGGCATGCGCCCACCTACAGCGGTTACACGGTGGCGAGCCTGCGGGCCGCCACGGGCGACGCGGCCATTCAGTACCCCCAGAATTTGGCGGGCAGCATGGTGGGCGGCCCGGAGATGGACCGGTTCAGCAGGCTTTTGGAAAGCGGCAAGATGCCCGCGCTGAAGGGCTGGAGCGAGCCGGTGAGCCTGCCAGGGGTGGATTGGGCTGCTGTGACCGCCGCCGGTGTGGTGGACGGCCAGGTACATGTTCAGGTGGCGCCGGACGAGGGCATGGGCCGGGTAAACCGGCTGTATTTTTCGCTGGAAACGGCGGCGGGGGAGCCGGTGGACTGCACCCAGGTAAATATGGAGCTGGGCGAGCGGCACGAGATGGGGCGCTTTCAGTCTTACAACGACCTGACCGAATATGTGCTGATCCCGCCAAGGGAGATTGCAGATCCCGGAAGCCTGCGTATCATGGTTGACCGCATAACCTACCGCAGCTTTGTGGAGGGCAGCTGGTCGACTACCTTTAAATTGGAAGAGGCCAGCGACGCGCTGCGCTTTGAATGCAATGAGGATATGCAGCCCTGGATCCTGACCAGCGTGCAGGTGTCGCCCGTGGCGGTGACGATGACCGGCACAGGGGAAATGCGCGCCGAGAGCCAGTCCGCCGAGGTGCGGGTGTTCCTGAAAAACGGCGCCGAGGTGCGCGCCAGCAGTGTCAGCACCAGTACCAACGGGGAGGACATTGTGTGCCACAATGTGTTCGACGAGGTGATTGACCTTGCCCAGGTGGACCGGGTGCTGCTGAACGGCAGGGAACTGCCCATGGAGCGGACGGCCCCATAAAAAAGCCGCTGATTTTAAAAAAGCGCCCGCCGCGAACGCGGCGGCGCTTTTTCGTTGCACAAAGAGCCCGGCGGTGCTATGCTGGAAACAGCGGCGCAGGGGCGCGGAAAGAGGCGAAGAGAATATGGCTGATGTGTTTGATTACCTGGCATGGCGGGGCGAGCTGACCCTGGCACAGAGCCCCTTTAATTGTGTGGACGCGCTGATCCTGAGCGTGCTGGCCTATATGAGCTTTGGGGATGCGGCGCCCGGCGGTGAAGCGGTGGAGCTTGGCACGGCCGCACAGGCGCTGCTGGCGCGCGGGGAGGGCGAGCCCGGCGCGCGCAACGGGACCGACCGGCGGCTGCTGGAGGCGCTTGCAGGCTCGGCCAGGTTTTGCGGGATGCGGCTGCTGGCCTGCGAGGAGTGCGTGGACCCCCGCCGCGAAATGCAGTTCGGCGCGTTTACCGCCCTTACGGGAGACGGCGCGGTGTTTGTTGCCTACCGGGGGACCGATAACACCCTGGTGGGCTGGAAAGAGGATCTCAATATGAGCTTTGCCCCAGTGGTGGCGGGGCAGCGACGCGCCGTGCAATACCTGGAACGGGCGGCTGGCATGGCGCCCGGGCCGCTGCGGCTGGGCGGCCACTCGAAGGGCGGCAATTTGGCGGTGTATGCCGGGGCTTTTTGCGCGCCCGAAACCCAGGCGCGCATTGAAGCGGTATTCAACAACGACGGGCCCGGCTTTGCGCCGGAGGTGCTGGAAGCCGGGGGATACCGGAACATTTTGCCCCGGGTGCAGGCCTTTGTGCCCCAGACCTCGATCGTGGGGATGCTGATGGGCCACGGCGACGATTATACCGTGGTGCGCAGCGACCAGGTGGGGATCATGCAGCACGACCCCTATACCTGGCAGGTGCTGGGGCCGGATTTTGTGCGGCTGGAACAGGTCACGGCGGGCAGCCGGCTGGTGGATCGCGCTTTAAAGGATTGGCTGGCCGGCCTTACCCGCGAGGAGCGGGAGCGGTTTGTGGACGCGGTGTTCGGGGTGCTTGAAGCCACCGGCGCGGTGACGGTGCGCCAGTTGGTGGACCCGCACAATGCGCGGGTGCTGGTGCGCGCCATGACCGGGGTGGACGAAAAGACCCGGGCGATGCTGCTGCGGGTGCTGAGCGCCTTGGCCTCGAGCGCGGGGCGCGCAGTGCGGCAGGCGGCTGCGCCGGGCCACCGGCTGCGGCCGGAAACGGGGGACGGCGCTGCGCTGCCGGGGGGCGCCGCCGGGCAGCAAGAACCGGCAAAGCCCGGCTGAAGGGCGGGCCGCGCAGGGTTTTGTTATCCTTTTGGCTTACATTTCGCCCCCGGACTGTGCTATAATAGAACTATATGCAAGATCAAAAGAACGCGCGGGCGCTGGCCCGGCGCGCAGGCAAGCGAGGCGGAAGGAGCGAAAGATGTTCTGCAAAGGCGAATTGATCGTTTATGGAAACACGGGCGTGTGCAGGGTGGAGGATGTGGCCCCGGCAAACCATCTCTCTTCGGGGGATAAGGAACGGCTGTATTATAAGCTGGCCCCGCTGTATGGTTCCGGCTTTATCTATATCCCGGTGGATACCGCCGTGTTCATGCGGCCGGTGCTGACCCGGGAGGAGGCGGAAACGCTGATTGCCCAGATCCCCGAGATCAAAGAGGAAAATTGCCAGGGCCTCGACCCCCGCGCACTGGCCGACAAATACCGGGCCACCCTGAACACGCACGAGTGCGCCGACCTGGTGCAGCTGATCAAAAGCGTGTACAGCAAAAACCAGGCTTTGGCGGGCAGCGGAAAGAAGCCCGGCAAGACCGACCAGGAATATATGAAACGGGCGGAGGGCCTTTTGCACGGCGAGCTTGCCGTGGCGCTGGAGATTCCGGTGGACCAGGTGGAGGAATACATCCGAAGCCGGGTGGAGGACGCGATGTTCCCGCAATAATTGTGTTTGCTTTTTGCCGCCCGGCCCGAGCCGGGCGGCGCTTTTTGTTTGCGGCGTGAAGGGCGGCCCCGAAAACGGCATAACCTGTGCGGCAGCCCCATATGCTGGAAGGGAAAGACGGATGGGGGGCGCTGCGCGTGGGAATGGAGCTGCTGGAGGGATATATCCGGCCTGAGCTGATGCTGCTGGTGGCAGTTCTGTATCTGGTGGGCAGCGGGCTGAAGCGCAGCCGGGAGGTGCCGGATTCATTGATTCCGCTGCTGCTGGGGGCGTTTGGGGTGTTTTTGGCGCTGCTGTGGGTGATTTCGACCACTGCGCCGGCCACCCTGCAGGAATGGGCCACCGCGGGGTTTACAGCCATTGTGCAGGGCATTCTGGTGGCGGGGCAGGCGGTGTATGTGCACCAGCTGGGGCATCAGCACAAAAAGGCAAGACAATCCCCCGGGCAGGCGGCCCCAAACCCTGCACAGAGGCCCTTGGAATAGGGGAGGACCGTTTGGGCCCGCCCGCGCCCCGGGGCGGATGAAGGTGCGTTTGAAGCTGTTTTTTATTGGAAGAGCATAAGAAAAGCCCGGCCGGCTGCAAACGCAGCGGGCCGGGCTTTTGGGATCTTGTCTGCGGGTCACAGCAGCGCCAGGATTTTTTTGGCGGCGTCGGCAATGTAGTCGGCCAGGGGCAGCTCCGGCAGCCCCGCGATTGCGGCGCCGCACTTGCCGGCGGGGATGAGGACCTTTTGCGCGGTGCTGTTTGCCACGGCCAGGGCCATGGCGGGGCTGCACTCGCCCAACAGGCTGTTTGCCATGACAAGGCCCAGGGGGCCGGCCAGCACGTCCGCCCGGCCCGCGTTTACGATAACGGCATTTTCGCCGGTGGCGCCCGCGGTGGCGCCCGCTTTGAGCATGGCGCTGGTGGCCATGGCGTTGGTGCCAACGGCAATGATCTCCTGCCGGCAGCCCGCAGCCCGCAGCTTTTCGATCAGGGCGCGGCCAAAGCCGCCGCCCTGGCCGTCGATCACAACGATGCGCATATGCAAAAACTCCTCTTATGTTTGATCGGCCCGGCGCAGGCCGGAAGGCGCGGTTTACAGCAGCGGCGCAAACAGGCGCAGCACCACCTGGAACAGGCGCTTGAACAGCGGGGTGCGGCGCGCGTCGTCCAATGTGACCTCGTGGCTCACCGCCATGCACTCTTCCAGGTCATGCCGGACATCCTGCACCATCTGCCCGCCGTAGAAGGAACAGCAGTTCTCGAAGTGGAGGTAAAGGCTGCGATAGTCCATATTGGCGCTGCCCACCACGGCGGTCTTGTCATCCGAAACGTACATTTTGGCGTGGATGAAACCGGGAGTGTACTCGTAAATGCGCACCCCCGCTTCCAGCAGCACCGGGTAATAGCTCTGTGTTACCCAGTACACATACCACTTGTCCGGGATGCCCGGGGTGAGGATGCGCACATCCACCCCGCTTTTGGCGATCAGGCGCAGGCTGGTGATCATCTCGTTGTCCACCACAAGGTAAGGGGTGGCGATGTACACATAATTGGTGGCCTGGTGCAGGATGTTGAAATAGACGTTTTCGGCCACGCTCTCCTCGTCCAGGGGGCTGTCGCCATAGGGCTGTACCAGCCCGTCGGCCGAATAGCGCAGGGTGGGGGCATATTGGGACGGATCGCTGGTGGTGCCGGCGGTAAAATCCCACATTTCCAGGAAGAGGGCGGTGAGACTGTGCACACCGCTGCCCTTGAGCATGAGGCCGGTATCCTTCCAAACGCCGAACCGTTTTTTGCGGTTGATGTACTCATCAGCAAAATTCAGTCCGCCGGTAAAGCCCACGTTGCCGTCGATTACAGCGATCTTGCGGTGATCCCGGTGGTTGAGCATGGTGTAATCGGCCATATAGGGCGAAAAGCGGGGCGGCGCAAACCGATAGCACTGGATGCCCGCCTCCCGCAGGTCCTGATAATAATCCTCGGGCAGGGTGAACATGCAGCCGAAAGCGTCGTACAAGAGGCGCACGTCCACCCCGGCGGCGGCTTTTTCCTTGAGCAGCTCCAGGGTGGTGTCCCACATATAGCCGGGCTTCAGGATAAAATACTCCATAAAAATAAAGTGCTCGGCCTTTTTCAGCTCCTCGAGAAAGCGGGGGAAAAAGTCCTGCCCCCAGGCGTAATACTCGCTCATGGTATCGGCGTAAAGGGGGGCGCCGGCATTTTGAATCAGGTACTGGGCGCTGCGGGCAAGGCCCTGATCGGCCAGGCGCAGGCGGCGCAGCGGTTCAGGGTCCTGGGGCAGGGTGCGGGTGATGCGGCCGGAAATGCCCTCCATGCGGCGGGCGTGGCGGTTGTTGGTGTTCCGGTGGCCCCAGAACAGATAAAATAAAGCGCCCATGGGCGGCATCATTGTGATGATGGTGACCCACATGAGCTTGTATACCGGATTGATGCGGTCCTTGTCCAGCAGGGTTACCACGGCGAGCACGCTGAACGCCATGAGGAACATGTAGGCGACGGCCGAGTAGCGCCCCAGCGCCCAGGTGATGCCGCAGACCATAAGGATTTGCAGCGCCAGCAGCACCACAAAGAAAAACGTGCGGGTTAAAAGCCCGCGCCCAAGCTTGCGGCGGGCCTTGCGCACGCGCTGCATTGCCATGGTGATCCCCCCTCGTTGCCTTGATCCACTCTATATTCAAGGGTTATTATAGCACGAAAACTGTCTAAAATAAATATTAAACGGAATTCGGCGCGGGGAAGGGGGCGCAAACCGGGTCAGGCCGCCGTGTGCCGGAAAAAATGTACAGGCTGTCGGTATCGGCCCACAGATCTACATTGAAGAATGGTTTCCAAAGCCTGGCTTCCTGGCGGGCACGGCTCAAATGAGTGGAGATGGACCGCACGGCGGCCAGCCGCAGCCGTTTGTTCAGCGAAGCTGCGCTTTCGCCGTGGGCAACTAAAAAGCGGCCGCCGGGAGAGAGGAGCTTGCAGATTTGTGCGGCCAACGCCTGCTTATCCGGAAAATGGGGGTAAACGCCGCAGAGAAAAGCGCAGTCGAAGCCGCTTTCGGAAAACTCAAGGATGTCCTTTTGTACAAGGCGAAGCCGCGGGTCACGGCACTTTTGCCCGGCGCGGCGCAGCATTTGCAATGAAAAATCCACGCCCACCAGTTCTTTGGGGTTGTATTCCAGAATGGCCGGAAAGAGGGGGCCCGTACCGCAGCCCGCATCCAACACCCGCATGCCGGGGCGCAGCCCGGACAGGGTGACAAAGGCCTGGAGCTTTGCCGGGCTGTAACGATTCCAGGTGTCCCAGTCGGCGGCCATGGAATCAAAATAGCACTGAATGAGGGAGGGAGCGGAAAAGCTCAAAACGACCGCCTTTCTTTAAATAAAAAAAGCCGGGGCGGAAAAAGGGTGCGGCAGCTGCCCCGGCTTCCCGCAAAACTTTTGCGGGCTACCGCAGGGTACCGGAAAGCACATACAATTCGGGTGTATCGATCAGGGTGTCCAGGGCAAAAAAAGGCTCCCACACAGGGGCTTCCTGTGCCGCAGGACGCAGGGTAGTGGAAACGGCTTGTACCGGGGGGCTGTGATGCCGGCCGTTGATGGCAGCGCGGCTTTCACTGTGAGCGACGAGGAAGCGCCCGTGGGGCGCAAGGCAGCGGGCCATTGCCCGGGCAAGGGCTTCGCGATCAGGAAAGTGCGGGTACGCGCTGTAGATGACCGCCAGATCGAACCCCGGCATGCCGAGGTCCAGTGCGTCCCCTGTGAGCAGGCGGACCCGGGGCTCGCCGCTCCATTTTTTGCGGGCTTCGGCAACCATGTTGGGCGAGAGATCAATGCCGGTTATGCTCTCCGCCCCATGGGCCAGGAGTGGGCCGAACATCACCCCTGTGCCGCAGGCGACATCCAGTACGGCGGCGCCGGGCACAAGGCAGCACAGCCGGGCAATGATCTGCAATTTGGCCGGGTCATGGGGGCAGGTTTCGTTCCACTTGGCGGCACGGGCGTCAAAAAAAGCGCGCACCGCGGCATTATCGCGCCCGTTCACAGCTGTGTACCGCCCGTTTTGGCGGCCGTGGGAGGCTGGATGAGGGTCGCTTTTTGCAGCCCCAGCACAAGCAGAGGGACCAGCACCAGCTGCAATACGATGCCGGGCAGCGCGGTTGCGAATGCGCCGCTGAGAAATGCGGAAAAACCATAGGGCTTATCGGCCAGGCCCATGAACAGGGCGTTTGCCAAGCCTGACACGACGCGGCCACCCAGCATGGCGGCGACCAGTGCAGCGTAAACGTTCAGGCGAAGCTTGCGGTATAACAGGCCGGTCAGGAGGCCATAGGCGCAGAGCTCCAGCATCATGGAGGGACAGGTGGGCCAAAGCGGCGGCATGCCCGCAAGCAGCGAGGAGAGCAGGGGAACTATAAGCCCGCAAATGCCGCCGTATTGCCAGCCGCAGATCAGCCCGCACAGCAGCACGGGAATGTGCATGGGTAAAAACACGGGCCCCGCGCCGATGGCGTGGAACAGCTGGGGGAACACGACCCCCAACGCAAGGAACAGCGCGGCCAGAACCAGGGTTTTAGTCTTTTGATTTTTCATTGCTTTTTCCTCCTTAAAATAAAAACCAGGAAAGAACTCTCTGCCTGCTGGCAGAAAGAACCTTCCTGGTTCATGTGGCATATAAAAACAACCGTCGTGAGACTGTTTTTTGCGCAGCCGTGCCGACCGCCCTGCAAGAGGCGGGGCAGGGGGGGCTTTTAGATAAGTTTGCTCTTGCGAAGCAATAAAAAAACCGGGGCAACCTTCCTGGCCGCCGTTGCGCTTTTAATTATAAGCCCAAAATCCGGTTTGTCAACACGGGCGCTTAAGAGGCTGTGTAGGTGCTGATGGTGACGCTGTTGATCAGCACATCCTCGGCCGGTTTGCCGTTTTCATCCACCTCCACCAGCGCGATGGCGTCGACTACTTCCATGCCCTGGTACACCTGGCCGAACACTGTGTCGGTATAATCGAGATAAGGCAGCCCGCCGGCGGCGTTGTAGGCGCTGAGCACCGCCTCAGGAGTGCCGGCGGCCTCCAGCTGGGCCTGCAGCTCACTTTCCAGCGTTTGGGGCAGCGCCTGCACAAAATAGAACTGGCTCAGGATGGAGCGCTCGCTCTCCGGGCTTTTGGCGGCGCACAGCGCGCCCGGGTAGTGGCGCAGCGAGGCTGAAACCTCGGGGGCGAAGGGCTCGTTGTTCCAGATGGAGGCGCCCCCGGTGCCTGTGCCGCCGGCATCGCCGCCCTGCACCACAAAGCCGTAGAGCACCCGGTGGAAACTGGTACCGTCGAAGTAGCCCTGCCGGGCCAGACCGGTGAAGTTTTCCACCGCCATGGGCGCGTATTGTGGATAGAGCACCGCGCGCACCTCGCCCAGGCTGGTGCTGAAAACAGCGATGGGATCCCCCTCGGACGGGGGCTGGAATTGCAGCTCGGTGCTTTCCACCGCCTGCCGTTTGACCTCTTTTTTTGTTGGGGCGCCGCTTTCGGCGCCGCCGCAGCCGGCCAGGGCACAGGCGCACACCGCCAGGCATACGATAAGGGACAGAACTCTGCGCAATGCGGTTTCTCCTTTTTTGTTTTTTAACGGCCGCGCGGCGGACCGGACCCTGGATGGGAACGTGGAAAAGCCGCCGCAAAGGCGGCGGCCAGCCGCGGGCGGCTGGGCAAAAATGCAATGAGGTTAACTTATATTATAGCACATTCCGGGGGAAAATAGCATGTGAAGAGGGAAAACTTTCAGCTGTAAAATTGCGGATTTGGCAATTGACGCAGGCGCAAAAACACGTTATACTGAAAAAAAGAATACGGCCGCAGGCGGCCCCCGGAAAAGGAGAACGACATGGCTGAAGAAAAGACCCCGCTGCCCGGGCAGCAGGAGGAATACGAACCCGACCTCATTACGCTGGAGGATGAGGAGGGCAAAGAGCATGTGTTCGAGGTGATTGACTCGGCCGACCACAAGGGCAGCCGCTACATGGCGCTTGTGCCCTATGTGGAAGATGAAGAGGAGATGCTGGAAGCGGATCTGGAGCTGGTCCTGATGAAGGTGGGCGAGGACCAGGACGGCGAGTTTTTGGACATTGTGGAGGACGACGAGGAGCTTTACGAGGTGAGCAACATGTTCGAAAAGCGCCTGCGGGAGTTCTTCGACATCGAGCAGTAAAGAGCGGCGTTTCCTTCCTGCCTTGTTCGATTTGTTGCGGCTTGATATAATCCTACTAATCAATCAAAGGGAGCCCGCCGTTGCCCGGCGGATTGCAGACCTCCCGCCCCCGCGCATGCGCGGGACACGGCGGACGCAGGGAGCGCGAAACCGGGCACAGGGCACCCACCTGCCGGACGGTAGGTTTTGATTGGCTGCAGACGGCAAGGCGGGATCATTGGAAAAAGGGGCGGGGCCTCCCGGAAGGGAAGCCCCGCCTTTTGGCGATCAGGGAGTGTGTGCAGGCTTAAAAGCCCAAGGGCTCGCCCACCAGCAGCACCTTGATGCGGCCCTGCTCCCGCTGGTAGCGGTGCACCACGGCGGTGCAGCAGATGCGGCCGGGGCTGTGGCAGTCCTCGCATTTGCCGGTCACGGCACAGGGCGTTTTGCAGCCAAGGCGCGCGGTGTTGGCGGGGGCCGCGATCTGGCGCACCCGCTCTTCGGCGGCGGGCATATCCTTTACCAGCTTGTTGCAGCCCACCACCAGCAGCACGTTTTTGGGCCCAAAGGTGATGGCGGCCACACGGTTGGCGTTGCCGTCCACGTTGTAGATCTCGCCCGCTTCGGTCACGGCGTTGGCGCTGGCAAAATACCAGTCGGCGCTGAATACCTGCCGGTACAGGGCGGCCAGCTCGTCGCCCTGCACCTTGCTGCGGTCGAGGTAATGGTAGCGGCCGCCGGCCAGCAGCTCCATGACGCCGGTTTCGGCAAGGCTTACACTGCCGCCGTTGGAAACGGTGGCGCCCGCGGGCACCAGCTGCTCCACAAAGGCGCGCACCTCGGCTGCGGTCTTTACATAATAGGCCTCCATGTTGTTTGCGCGCAGGGCGTCCATGGTGCGCCGGATGCGCTTTTCCAGGATCTGTTCAACTGCTTGGTGCATAAAATTCCCTCCTTTGGAAATTGTGTTGATTCCATTATAACATATTTGCAGCGCATTGACACACCGCACGGAACGTGTAGAATAGAAGAAGAAAAGCAAAAAAGGAGAGGTCCCCACGATGGCAAGACGGCTGCACGCCGGGTCGGTGATCCCGGAATTCCGCTACGATACCCCCTACCGGCCCCAGCAGAGCTTTTACGAGCTGCTGGAGGGCGAGAAGCCGGTGTTTTTTGTGTTCCTGCGCAACTTTGGGCACCCCATCACCCGCAATTATATCATGCGGTACATCGAAACGGCAGAGGAGCTGCGCAGCGCGCGGCTGGCCTGCGTGGTGCGCACCCGCCCCCATGTGATCGCAAACGCCATCCCCGAAGGGGCGATGCCCTACCAGCTGATCTGTGACGCAGAGGGGGTGCTCTACCGCTTTTTCGCGGTGCCGGAGGAGAGCAGCAAGCTGAAAAGCTACTCGCTGGAAGCGCTGAAGATCTTGAAAGCCGCGAAGCGGCAGGGGTTTTCCAGCGCGAAAAACGAGCCCCAGCAGCTGCCGCTGACCCTGCTGGTGGCCCCTAAAGGGCGCGTGCTGTTTGCGCATTACGGCAGCAGCCTGACCGACCTGCCGGCGGACTGCGAGGCCATGCAGCGGGTGGCGGCGGAGCTGCTGCCCGGCATCCGGCCGGATTGGCTTGCCGCTGCCGCCCTGCGCCCCCGGGCGCCCGCGGCCGCGGAGGCGGTGGAGGTGGCCGTGGAGCTGCCGGGCACAGAGCCGGCAGCCGCTGCACAAGGCGGCAGCCCGCAGGAACTGCCTGCCGCGGGCGGGGAAACGGATTTTTTTGCGGTGTTTGAACCGGCCGACGCCGCGGGAGAGACGCAATTTTATGCGCCGCCCGAGGCCGGGGATTTTGACGAGCCGCAGGCTGGCCTGGGGCAGGCCCCGGCCGGGGAGGAGGAAGTGTGGGAGGCGCTGCTGGACCTGCCGGAGGAGCCGGAGGCCCCCCAGCGGCCCGCAGCCCCCGGCGAGGACCCGCTGGCCGCGCTGCCGGAGGGGAGGAAACCGGGAGGAAAAGGAGTGGATCTTGCCGCGCTGGGGTTCGGCCCCGGGAATTGAAGTGTTTTTGAGCGGAGCCGCGTTTTAAAAAGCGGGGCGGGCCGGGCGGCCCGGCCCGGTTTGGCACGGTTCCGCTTTTCGTTTGACCGAAAAGCGGGCAGCGGGAAAGGAGATAGGTCTTGTATACCATTTTTATTGTGGAGGATGACCCTGTGATTGCCGGGGCGCTGCAAAAGCACCTGGAAGGGTGGGGATACCGGGCGGTGTGCGCCCGGGATTTTTCCAATGTGACGGCGGAATTTGCCGCCGCCAGCCCCCAGCTGGTGCTGCTGGACATCGGCCTGCCCTTTTACAACGGCTACCACTGGTGCGGCGAGATCCGCAAGGTTTCGAAAGCGCCCATCGTGTTTTTGTCGAGCGCGGCGGACAATATGAACATCGTGCTGGCCATGAACCAGGGCGCGGACGATTTTATTGCCAAGCCTTTTGACCTGAACGTGCTCACCGCCAAGGTGGCGGCACTTTTGCGCCGCAGCTACGATTTTGCCGGGGCCACGGCGCTGCTGCAGCATAAAGGGGCCATTCTGGACACTGCGTCCGGCCGGCTGAGCTATGAGGGGCAGAGCGCGGAGCTCACCAAAAACGAGTTCCGCATCCTGCAGCTGCTGCTGGAGCAAAAGGGGCGGGTGGTGCCCCGCAGCGCCATTATGGAGCGGCTGTGGGCCACCGACAGCTTTATTGACGACAACACCCTGACGGTGAATGTGGCGCGGCTGCGCAAAACCCTGGAGGATTTGGGCCTGCCGGATTTTATCACCACAAAAAAGAACCTGGGATATATGGTGGAGTAACATGACGAAACGGGAAAAGCTTGCGGAATTTGCCCGGCAGGAGGCGCGCCGCCACCTGGGCGCCGCCGCTTTGCTGGCGCTGTGCAGCGGGACGTACGCCCTGGTGGGCTGGCTGGCGGGCGCGCCGCTGCCCGCGCTGGCCTATGGGGGGCTATTGTGCCTGTGCGCCGCGCTGGCTGTGCTGGGGTGGGACGCCCGCTGCGCCTGGCAGCGGTGCTGCGAGCTGGAGCGCCTGGCGGCGAACCTGCCGGCCAGCATTGCCCAGCTGCCGCCCCCCACCGGGGCCGAGCAGGCAGCCCAGCAGGAGCTGCTGCGAAGGCTTGCGGCGCAGAACGCCGCGCTGGAGAGCGAAAACGCCGCCGGCCGCCGCCAGATGACCGACTATTACACCTTGTGGGCGCACCAGATCAAGACCCCCATCGCCGCCATGCAGCTGCTGCTGCAGACGGACGGGGGCGAGAACGCCCCCGAGCTTGCCGCGGAGCTTTTTAAGATTGAGCAATATGTGGAGCTGGTGCTGCAATACCTGCGCAGCCAGGACATGGCCGGCGATCTTGCGGTGGGGCGCGCGGAGCTGGAGCCTTTGGTGAAGGGCGCGGTGCGCAAGTATGCCAAGCTGTTTATCCTGAAAAGGATCGACCTTGTGCTGGGACCCCTGGACGGCACCGCCCTGACCGACGAAAAATGGCTGGCGTTCTGCCTGGAACAGCTGCTCTCGAACGCGCTGAAGTATACGCCCGGGGGCGGGAAGGTGAGCATTGAGCTTGCGCCGGGGCCGCGGAAGATCCTTGTGATCCGGGACACGGGCTGCGGCATTGCCGCCGAGGATCTGCCCCGGGTGATGGAGCGGGGCTTTACCGGCTACAACGGCCGGGAGAACAAAAAGAGCACCGGGATCGGGCTGTACCTGTGCAAAAAGGTGCTGGCGAACCTGGGGCACCGGTTCTGGCTGGAGAGCGCGCCGGGAAAGGGGACCGCCGCCATGATCGACCTGACCGAGGCCCGCCTTGGGGTGGAGTGAGCGGGCCCCGGGGACAAACTTACAAAAATGTAACCCACAGCTTCCCGCTGTAAGCCCAGGCTAAGGCATACAGCCCGCCGCCGCGGTATACTAAAACCACAGGGCGGGCAGAAACGCAGAACATGGGGCCCCGCCCACGGGAAAGGAGAAGCGAGCGATGCGACTTTTGGAAGTGGCCGATCTGCGCAAGGTGTATACCACCCGGTTTGGGGGCAACACCGTGACCGCGCTGGACGGGGTGGATTTTGCGGTGGAACAGGGCGAGTATGTGGCCATTATGGGGGAGTCCGGCAGCGGCAAGACCACCCTTTTGAACCTGCTGGCCGGGCTGGACAAACCCACCGGCGGGCGGATCTTTTTGGGGGACACCGAGCTTTCCGCCATCAAGGACCGGCAGCTCGCCGCCTGGCGGCGGGAAAACCTGGGGTTCGTGTTCCAGGACTTCAACCTGCTGGACACCTTCAGCCTGAAGGACAACATCTTTTTGCCCCTGGTGCTCAGCGGCCGCGGCTACAACGAGATGAACACCCGGCTGCAGCCCCTGGCCGAAAAGCTGGGGATCACGGAGCTGCTGGAAAAGTATCCTTACGAGGTGTCGGGCGGGCAGAAGCAGCGGGCCGCCGTGGCCCGGGCGCTCATCACCGAACCGCAGCTGGTTTTGGCGGACGAGCCCACCGGCGCGCTGGACTCCCGCTCGTCGGACGAATTGCTGGACCTGTTCGGGCAGGTGAACAAAGCGGGGCAGACCATTTTGATGGTGACCCACAGCGCCAAGGCGGCCAGCCATGCCGGGCGCGTGCTGTTTATCAAAGACGGGCGGGTGTTCCACCAGCTCTACCGGGGCGAGGCGCCGGACAGCGTGTTCTTTGGCCGCATCAGCGAGGCGCTGACCCTGATCGCGCAGGGGGGGATCGCCCATGCGTAAGGCGGTATACGCGCGGCTGGCCGTGACCAGCGTGCGCAAAAACAAGCAGTTTTACCTGCCCTACCTGCTCACCTGCAGCCTGTGCGTGATGCTGTATTACATCATTATCGCCATTGCAAACAATGGGGATATAGGCTTTTTGGACAGCACGGTGGGCATGGTGATGGGCATGGCGGGCGGCCTTTCGCTGATTTTTGCCGGGTTCTTTTTGTTCTACACCTCCGGCTTTTTGAACAAGCGCCGCCAGAAGGAATTCGGCGTTTACAGCATTTTGGGAATGGAAAAGCGGCACCTGGGCCGCATGCTGGTGTACGAGGCGCTGTATGTGGCGGCGGTGAGCTTTGCGGGCGGCATTTTGGGCGGCATGCTGCTGGGGGAGCTGGTGTACATGCTGCTGCTGAAGCTGATGAGCCTGCCCGTGACCGCCGGGTACCTGGCCCCCAGCCCCCGGGCGGCGGCGGAGACCGTGGCGGTGTACAGCGTGATCTTTGCGCTGATCCTGGCGCGCAACCTGTGGCGGATGTACCGCAGCAAGGCCGTGGGTATGCTGCAGGGCGGGAACGTGGGGGAAAAGGAACCCCGCACCCGCTGGGGCGTGGCCCTTTTGGGCATTTTGACCCTGGGGGGCGGCTATGGCCTGGCCCTTGCCAGCGACAACACCCTCTGGGTGCTCTTTGTGTTCTTTTTTGCGGTGCTGCTGGTCATCATCGGCACCTACTGCCTGTTCACCAGCGGCAGCATTGCCCTGCTGAAGGGGCTGCGCCGGAACAAAAATTACTACTACCACCCCCGCCACTTCACCGGTGTGTCCGGTATGATGTGGCGCATGAAGCAGAACGCCATGGGGCTTGCCAGCATCTGCATTTTGTCGACGGCGGTGCTGGTGACCATTGCCACCACCGTGTGCCTGTACGCGGGGATGGAGGACACCCTGGAGGGGAAGCTGGACCACGACTACAATCTGCAGGTGCTCAGCTACAACCACCAGGGCGCCGCCAGCACCGATACCCCGGCCGAGGACGGCGGCGCGGCGGTGGAGGCGCTGATGGAACAGATGACGGCGAGATACGGGGCCAGGCCCGAAAACGTGCACAAGGCATTCATGCAGCGGCAGGACGGGCGCAGCGCCTATGTTTATGAATTCGACGCGCCCCAGCTGGGGCGCGACGAGCAGCGGCAGCTCAGCGACGAGCTGTTTGCCCTGCTGGACACAGCGGACGGCTGGGAGGGCTGGATCACCACCCGCCCCGACTCGCGGCAGCGCTTTTTGGAACTGTACGGCATGCTGCTGTTTATGGGCGTGTTCTTTGGGCTGATCTTTTTGATGGCCACGGTGCTGATTATCTATTACAAGCAGGTGAGCGAGGGCTACGAGGACAAGCAGCGCTTCGACATCCTGCAAAAGGTGGGGATGAGCAAGCCCGAGGTGCGGCGCACCATCCGCAGCCAGGTGGTGACCGTGTTCTTTTTGCCGCTGCTGGTGGCGGGCATCCACCTGTTCGTGGCCCTGCGGCCCATGTTCGGGGTGATGAGCGGCGCGTTCGGCATGACGAACCTGCCCCTGTTCGCGCTGGTGACGGGCATTACCCTGGCGGTGTTCGCGGTGATCTACGTGATTGTGTACCTGCTGACCGCCCGCACCTATTATAAGATCGTGGCATAACGGCAGAAGGCCGGCCCTGCGGGGCCGGCCTTTGCTGTGTGAGCGGGGCTTTTCGGCAGGGGCGGAATGTGGTATACTGTGTTTCGTAACACTGCACAAGAAGGAGCGCTGCTTTTTATGAAAACAAGCCCCAAATACCTGGCCCTGCTGGCCCTTACCGCCCTGATCTGGGGCGGCGCGTTCGTGGCCCAGAGCGTGGGCAACGATTACCTTGGCCCCCTGGCCTTCAACGCGGCGCGCAGCCTGATCGGCGGCGCGGTGCTGCTGCCGCTGATCACGCTGCTGGGGCGGCTTTCGGGCAACGCGGGGCGGCGCCCGGTGCAGGGAGAACGGAAAAATTTGTGGGCGGGCGGCATTTTGTGCGGGCTGATCCTGGCGGTGGCCAGTACCCTGCAGCAATGGGGCCTGCAATACGCCAGCGTGGGCAAGGCGGGGTTTATCACGGCCATGTACATTGTGCTGGTGCCGGTGCTGGGCATTTTTGTAAAGCGCAGCCCCGGCGCAAGGGTGTGGGCCGCGGTGGCCCTGGCGGTGGGCGGGCTGTACCTGCTGTGCTGGACCGGCGGCGCCGCCCTGGGCAAGGGCGACGCGCTGCTGCTGGGGTGCAGCGGGCTGTTCAGCCTGCACATCCTGGTGATCGACCATTTTTCCCCCCTGGCGGACGGGGTGAAGCTGTCGTGCATTCAGTTTTTTACGGCGGGGATCGCGTGCGGCATTCCGGCGCTTTTGTTTGAAAGGCCCGCCTGGGGCCAGCTGGCGGCGGCCTGGGCGCCGGTGCTGTATGCGGGGATCTTGTCCTGCGGGGTGGCCTATACCTTACAGGTGGTGGCGCAAAAGCACGTGGAGCCCACCCTGGCCAGCCTGGTGCTGAGCCTGGAGAGCGTGTTCAGCGTGCTGGCGGGCTGGCTGGTGCTGGGGCAGGCGCTCTCGGCGCGGGAGCTTGCGGGGTGCGGGCTGATGTTCTGCGCCATTGTTCTGGCACAGCTGCCCGGCAGAAAAGACCGGACGAAAGCGGTTCAGGGCGGATAAAAGGCCCGGCGGGCCCCCGTTTGCGGGGTGGCGCGCACACAGCGGGCGTGGTATACTGTGAAAAGCGGGATTAAAATTGGCCTGGTTCAAGAGGGGAGGCTGCCCATGCGGCTGCAACACATGAAAAAATGGCTGTGCGCGGCGGGCGCGGCGGCCTTTGTTTTGTGTTTGGCGCCGGCGGTGCGCGCCGCGGAGGAACCGGCCCGCGTGGTGCGGGTGGGGTACTTCCGCAGCGGCAGCTATGTGCAGCAGGAGGCCGACGGGACGGTGAGCGGCTACGGGCCGGACTACCTGAGCGCGGTGAAGGAGCACACGGGCTGGGAATTCGAGTACGTGTACGGCACCTGGCCGGAGCTTTTGGAAAAGCTTTCGCGGCATGAGATCGACCTGGTGGGCGCGGTGCAGCGGGGCGGCCCCCGGGAGGATGAACTGGAATTCTGCCGCTATGCCAGCGGCAGCGAGATATTTTACCTGTACGGCCGCCTGGACACCGAATTGTATTACAACGACTACGAGGCCTTTGACGGCAGGACCGTGGCCCTGGTGGCGGGCAGCCGGCAGGACGCCGTGCTGGACCAGATGGAACAGGCACACGGCTTTTCGGCCCGGCGGGTTGCGGCGGAAGACGAGGCGGAGGCGGCGCGGCTGGTGGAAGCCGGCGAGGCCGACGCAATGATTGCCAGCACCGCGGACTGGCAGGAGAAATTCAAGCTGCTCAGCCACATCAGCTCGCAGCCGGTGTTCATGGTGAGCTGGAAGGGGAATACCGGGCTTATTTCGCAGCTGGAGGCGGCGCTGGGCGAGGTGATGGCCGAGGACCCCACCTTTGTGCAGGATTTGCAGGTGCGCTATTTCAGCGGTACGCTGAACACCCGCCAGCCCTCGTTTACCAGGCAGGAGACCGCATACATCGGGCAGGCGGGGCCGGTGGAGGTGCTGCTGTATACCCGCCCGCCCTGGAGCTGGACCGACCCGGAAACCGGGCAGGTACAGGGGATCACGGTGGATATCCTGGCGGAGCTGGGGAGGATCAGCGGGCTGGAGTTCCGGTGTTCGGCCCTGCCCCACGCCACCAGCCCGGTGCAGGCGGTGAAGGACGGGGAGTACCAGATGTGCGCCGGTGTGATGGACTGCGCCCTGTTCCGGGCCGACGGGGAGATCCTGCTGAGCGAGCCCTATTACAGCGAAACCCTGATCGCGCTGTGCCGCCAGGGGTTTGCGGGCCTTTTGACCGACGAGCTGCGGGTGGAAACGCCCCGCGGGTTTGCCGCCGGCCGCTCCTACCTGGAAAGCCAGTATCCCCACTATGTTTTGGGAAGCTCGCTCACCATACAGGACTGCCTGGCGCAGGTGGTGGCGGGCAAGGCGGACATTGCGGTGGAGGATACGCTGGTGTTCGGCCAGCTCACCCAAAACCCCCGGTACGAGAACCTGACCAGCCTGCCGCGTTTTTCCATTCCGGAGGATCTGTGCGTGATGGCGCCCAATACCAGGGAGGGCGGGCTGCTGATCTCGATTTTGAACAAGAGCATCCGCTGCCTGACCGACGAAACCCTGAGCCGCATTGTGCTGAACAACACGGTGGCCGCGCCGAGCCAGCTGACCTGGCAGGACGTTTTGTATAAATACCGGTCGGCGCTGGCGGTGGGCGGCGTGCTGCTGGCGATCCTGCTGGGGGTGCTGGCCGGGGCGCTGGCGCAGCGGCACCGCCATGTGAACCAGTTGTGCGCCGCCAATGCGCGGCTGGAACAGGCCGTGCGGGAAACGCAGCAGGCAAACCGTGCCAAGGGCGATTTTTTAAGCCGCATGAGCCACGAGATCCGCACGCCGCTGAACGCCATTTTGGGCTTTGCAAACCTGGCAAGCGAGCACCTGGACGAGCCCGCCCGGGTGCAGGACTACCTGCAGAAGACCCAGACGGCGGGCCGCCTGCTGCTGCGGATCATCAACGATGTGCTGGATATGGCGGCGATTGAACAGGGAAAGCTCCGGCTGGCGGCGGAGCCGTTTTCGCTGCGGGATATGCTGGGGGCCGTGGACTCGATGTACGCGGCCCAATGCCGGGAAAAGGGGCTGCGCTACCTGCCCGAAAAAAGCGGGGCGCTGCCGCCCATGGTGGCGGGCGACGAGCTGCGCACCCAGCAGGTACTGATGAACCTGCTCTCCAACGCGGTGAAGTTTACCCCTGCCGGGGGGCAGGTGGGGCTGGCGGTGGAAGAGGTTGAGGCCGGTGCACCGGGGGTGCGGGTGCGCTTTGCGGTGAGCGATACCGGCGAGGGTATGACGGCCGAGATGCTGCAGCGCGTTTTTAAGCCCTTTGAGCAGGAGGACGGCACCACCGCCCGCCGCCATGGAGGCTCGGGGCTGGGGCTTTCGATCGTGAAGGCTTTGGTGGAGGCGATGCAGGGCACCCTGGCGGTGGACAGCGAAAAGGGAAAGGGCACCCGGTTTGTGGTGGAGCTGCCCTTTGCGCTGCCCGACCGGGCGGCGGCCCACGCCGCAGGGGAGGGAGGCGCGAAGGCGCCGAAGCTCGGGGGCCGGAATATCCTGATGGCCGAGGACAACGAGATGAACGCCCTGCTGGCACAGGAGCTGCTGCGGCCCACAGGCGCCCAGGTGGACTGGGCGCGGGATGGAAAAGAGGCGCTGGAAATGTTCCTGGCCTCGCCCGAAAACCACTACCAGCTGATCCTGATGGACATTCAGATGCCGGGCATGAACGGCTACGAAACCGCCCGCCGGCTGCGCGCCGCGCCCCGGGCGGATGCCACCGCCGTGCCGGTTTTGGCCATGACCGCCGACGCGTTTAAAGAGGATGTGGAAAAAGCAGCGGCCGCCGGGATGGACGGCCACATTGCAAAGCCCATTGACCCGGGCACGCTGTACCGGGCGCTGGCAGACCATATGCTGTGAACTGCCGGAAAAGAACAGAGAACGCCGCGAAGCTGAAAGCTTCGCGGCGTTCTCTGTTTTAAAAGGTCAGGCCAGCGCCCGGCGGATGATATCGTAGAGGACGGGCTTCATGTTGTCGATGGTGTCGGGCTTCTGCTCGATGATGGAGGAGTAACAGATGGAGCCGCACATCTCGACGATGATGAACACCAGCTTGAACAGCTCGTCTTCTGTGCGGTGGGCGGCAAGGGGGCTGGCCTGCAGGATCTCCATCAGGTCCTGCCACAGCGGATCGGTGCCCTGCGAGAGCTGCCGGGCCACCACGGGCCAGGAAAAATTGCGCTCCAACAGGCGCAGGGTGAGCTTGTCCCGCTTGAACTGCTCGATGATATGATCGATGAACAAGAGCAGGTCCTCGATAAAATCGCCGGTGCGCCGGCCGCGCACCGCCTCGTAGGCCTCGTTCAGCACCCGGGTGCTGATGCGCAGCACCAGCGCCTGCTGGAGCTCGCCCTTGTCTTTAAAATAGAGATAAAAGGTGCCCTTGGCCACCTGGGCGCGCTTTACAATGTCGTCGATGGAGGTTTTGGCGACGCCCTTTTCCAGAAACAGGTCGTTGGCGGCGGCCAAAAGGCTTTGCTTTTTACCCTCTTTTTGCTGCTGCAAGCGGCCCGGCATAAACGGCTCCCCCTTTTTGACGGATGGAAAGGCTGCCGGGCGCGTTCGCGCTTTGCGGCCTTTTTTCTTAACTTTAGTATAGGCAGAAGAGGGCGGAAAAGCAAGGACAAATCTGTGATTTGTGAAAATGACCAAAAGTCAGTTCGAAAAATTATGACGATTGGTCATTTAACGAATTGACGATTGGTCAGTGGAGGCGTATACTGCAATTCGATGACCAAAAGTCAGTTCTTTACAGGAGATGAGAGCATGGAACATTTTGCCCGCTTTGTGGTGAAGCGCCGCAAGCTGGTGCTGGCGGCTGCGGTGCTTTTGCTGATCCCGGCGGCGCTGGGGGCGATGGGCACCTACATCAACTACGACATTTTGACCTACCTGCCGCCCGAGCTGGACTCGATGATCGGCGAGGGGTATTTGGAGGACGACTTTCACACCGCCTCCACCGCCATGATCACGGTGGAGCACATGCCCGCCAGCGAGCTGCTGGCCATGAAGGACGAGATCGCCGCGGTGCCGGGGGTCGCCAAGGTGATGTGGACCAGCGACATGCTGGATGTGACCGTGCCCGCCGAGATGCTGCCGGAGGACATTCAGGCGTTCTTTTACGGAAAGAACGACGCCACCATGCTGATCGTGAAATTTGACGGCACCAGCGCCAGCGCCGAAACCATGGGCGCGGTGCAGGCCATTCAGGGGATTTTGAAAAAGGACTGCTTTATCGGCGGCATGTCGGCCATTCTGGCCGACACCAAGGCGCTGGTGGACCAGGAAATGCCCCTTTACATCCTGTGCGCGGTGGGGTGCAGCCTGCTGGTGCTGTTTGCCAGCATCCACGCCACGGTGGTGCCGCTGATTTTTATGGTGAGCATTGCGTTCCCGATCCTTTACAACTTCGGCACCAACATCTTTTTGGGGCAGATCAGTTACATCACCGAGGCGCTGGCCACGGTGCTGCAGCTAGGGGTGACGATGGATTTTTCGATCTTTCTGCTGCACCGGTTTGAGGAGGAAAAGCTGAAGGCCGGCGTGCCCGAGGGCCAGCCGGCCAGCCGGGAGGTGGCGGAGGGGGCCATGGTGAAGGCCATCTGCAACACCTTTTCGTCGATTGCGGGGTCTTCGCTCACCACCATTGCGGGCTTTTTGGCCATGTGCACCATGAGCCTGAAGCTGGGCACCGACATCGGCCTGGTGATGGCCAAGGGCGTGGCGCTGGGGGTGGTGTGCACCGTGACCATTCTGCCGGCCATGATCCTGACCTTCCGCAAGGCGGTGGCCAGCCGCCGGCACCGCACCTTTATCCCCAAGCTGACCCGCACCTCGCATTTTGTGGTGAAGCACTATATTCCGATCCTGGCGGTGTTCGCGGTGATATTTGTGCCCTTTGCCATCGCCCAGAGCAGGGTGGAGGTATATTATACCCTGTTCGACAGCCTGCCCCAGGACATGGCGGGCATTGTGGGGACAAACCGGCTGAAGGACGATTTTGACATGACCACCACCCACTTTGTGATTGTGGACGACGCGATCCCCAACAGCCGGCTCACCGAACTGACCAGCGAGCTGGAACAGGTGGACGGGGTGAACCAGGTGCTCAGCTACGAAAAGTTTTTGGGCGGCGGCATCCCCGAGAGCTTTGTGCCGGAGGAGATCCGGGAGATTTTTCAGGCGGGCGGGCACCGGATGCTGCTTGCAAACTCCGGCTACGAGAGCGGCACGGAGGCGCAGAACGCCCAGCTGGACCGGATGAACGCGATTGTAAAGCGCTACGACCCCGCGGGGGTGATCAGCGGGGAGGGGGCCATGACCAAGGACCTGATCGAGGTGGCGGACGTGGACTTCCGCAATGTGAATATCACCAGCATTTTGGCGGTGTTCCTGATTGTGGCGGTGGTGTTCAAATCGGCCTCCATTCCGGTGCTGCTGGTGGCGGCCATTGAGAGCGCCATTATGATCAACATGGGCATCCCGTATTTCAGCGGCGCGGTGCTGCCCTTTGTGGCGAGCATTGTGGTGGGGACCATCCAGCTGGGGGCCACCGTGGACTACGCCATTTTGACCACCACCCGCTACCGGGAAGAGTTGGCGGCGGGCCGCACGGTGAAGCAGGCGGTGCAGATCGCTGTGGAGCAGTGCAGCCGCAGCATCCTGACCAGCGGCCTGACCTTTTTTGTGGCCACCGCCAGCGTGGCCGCCGCATCGAAGATGGAGCTGATCAGCAGCCTGTGCCTGCTGATCAGCCGGGGGGCGCTCATCAGCATGTTCGTGATCCTTTTTGTGCTGCCGGCGCTGCTGATCCTGACCGCGCCCATCATTCAGAAAACCACCATCCGCTGGCCCAAAATTGTAAAGGAGCGTGTTTGACATGAAACGCAGTTACAGCTTTACCGCAGCCCTGGCGGCCCTTGCCCTTGCGGCGGGCTGCACCCTGCCCGCCTTTGCGGCGGGTGAAGTGACCAAGGACGAGAATGTTTTTATCATTTTGAACGCGGACGGCAGTGTGAAAAGCCAGACCGTGAGCAACTGGGTGCACAGCGACGCCGGGCTTTCGGGCTTTGCCGACGCCACCACGCTGCAGAATATCACCAACCTGAAAGGGGAGTGGCGGCTGGAACAGAGCGGCGGCTCGCTCACCTTTGAGGGCAGCGGCAGCGACGTGTATTACCAGGGCACCACCGACAGGACCCCGCCCGTGACCGCGGCCATTACCTACACGCTGGACGGCGCGCCCATTGCCGCCGGGGAGCTGACGGGCAAGGCCGGGCGCGTGGGCATACACATTGCGCTGACCAACAACGAAAAATACCAGCGCACCATCGGCGGCAGCCTGCGGGATGTTTACACCCCCTTTGTGACGATGATCGCGGTGGACCTGCCGGCGGGCGCGTTTACCAACATTACCGCCGAGCACGGCACCGTGCAGACCGACGCGCAGAACCAGCTGGTGGCCTTTGCGGCCCTGCCGGGCATGAGGGCCACCTTTGACGGCCTGCTGCCCGATCAGCTGGAGGGCCTGTATGATTATTTTCTGGACGAGGTGACCGTGGAGGCCGATACCGGGTGCTTTGAGGCGCCCGCCATCCTGCTGGCGGCGGCCACCAGCATGGAGGAGCTGAAAAAGGACGGCCTTGCGGGCACCGACGGGCTTGAGGACCTGGACGGCAAGCTGGACGAGCTGGAAAACGCCACCCGGGAGCTGCAGGACGGCGCCAAAACCCTGCGCCAGGCGGTGGACAGCCTGGATGGAAAAATGGCCGAGTTCCAGGCGAGCTACCAGACCTTTGACGAGGGTGTGGACGCGGCGCTCGCGGGCGCAAAGCAGGTGAAAGACGGCGCGGGGCAGCTGGCCGAGGGAGCAAATGCGCTGGTCACAGGGGCGGAGCAACTGGGCGGAGCTTCGGCACCGCTGAAGGCCGCAATCGACGCAGGGCAGGCGAAAGCACAAACGCTGCTGAGCGATTACGGCGCGCTTCAAACCGGCATGGCTGGCCTTTTGCAGCAGGTGAACGGCATTAAAACCACCATGAACACCATGATTGTGGACAGTGGGGACAGCGGCAACCCGGCGCTGATCGACCGGGTGACCCTGGGCGCAGCCCAGGCCGGCGCGGAGCAGGCGATCGCCTACTGTGAACAACAATTTGCCGGGGCGGCTTCCAACGATTCGCTGGCGGGAGGCATTGCCTCGGGCACCGGGCTGAGCGAGGATCAGGTCAAAGCGGTACTGAGCGCCGCGGCCGCCGCGGTAAACGGTGGGCTGGAAACGAACAAAGCAGCGATCGCCGGCCAGATTGCCCAAGGGGTGGACGGCAGCGAGACCATCGCCCAGACCAAAGCGGCGGCAGGCGCACAGCTCGGGAGCGCGATGGACGGTTTGACCAGCCAGATAGAGCCCACCATGGCGCAGGCTGCCAAGGTAATGGGCGAGGCCGACGAGCTGATGAAGCTGGTCTACCATTCGGCAGATAATTCCCAGACGGTGACCGGCGCGCTGGACGCCCTGGCCCAAGGCGTGGCTGCGCTGGGGGACGGCCCCGCAAAACTTCAAAAGGGCACCGCCGAGCTGAGCAAGGGAGCCTTGGAGCTGGAGCAGGGGCTGGAAAAGCTTTCGGCCAGCAGCAAAACGGTGAAGGAGGCCATTGGCCAGTTTAAGGCCGGCACCGGCGCGCTGGCAGACGGCGCGGTGGAATTGCAGGACGGCGTGGCCGAGTACAAGACCGAGGGCATCGACCAGATCACCGGCAAGCTGGGCGGCATGAACCTGACCGCCCTGACCGAGCTGGGCGACACGCTGGAAGAACTGGCAGATGGATACACCAGCTATACCGGCGCGCCCGAGGGGGTAAGGGCCAGCGTGAAGTTTGTGATGAAGGTGGAGGGGCCGAAGGCCCCGGCCGGGGGAGCGGACGACGGGCGGCAGGCGGCCCGGGCGGAGGCCCAGCCGGCTGAAAAGCCCGGCTTTTGGCAGCGCGTTAAAAATCTGTTCCGATAAAAAGAGCAGAGGATAAGAACCGGCAGCCCCAGTGGAATTTTCCGCTGGGGCTGCTTCCTTTTGGAAGCAAACGCAAAAATACCGGGGGAATTGTATGAGTGCACAAGATTGAGCGAAATTTTTATGCGAGTATTACTCATTGAATTTGGCTCAAATGAGTGATATACTCAATGTACAGCCGGGGGACAGGCAAACAAGCGAGTGATGCGGAGTTGGATGAATGAAAAAACGGATGGCAGGCAGAAACGCGGTTTTTGCCGCGTGCTGGTTCACCTATGTTGTGGCCTATCTGTGCAGGGTAAACTTTTCTTCCGCAATGCTGAAGCTGTCCGGCGAGATGCAGGTGAGCGCCGCGCAGCTTGGCGCGGCGGGCAGCGCGTTTTTTGTGGTCTATGCCCTGGGGCAGCTGGTGAACGGATACATCGGCGATAAAATTTCGCCGTATCGGTTTGTGACGATTGCAATTTGCGGAACAGGGGTTTTGAACCTGGCCATTGCAATGGTGGACGAATATCTGCCCCTGCTGGTGCTGTGGACCCTGAACGGGTACTTTCAGTCCATGCTGTGGGGGCCGCTGATGCGCATTTTATCGCAGTGGTTCGAGGCACGGCACACCATGCGCATTTCGGTGGGGATGTCCATGTCGATGGTGGTGGGGTATATCACCTCCTGGGCGGTGTTTGGGCGCAGCTTTTTGTACCACCCATGGCAGCTGTATTTTTTTGCCCCGGCGCTGCTGGCGCTGGCAACGGGCCTGTTGTGGGCGGTGGGGCTGCGCGGCGGCGCGCCGCCGGCGGCACAGGAGGGGCGGACCCCGGCCCCGCGCGGCGGGCTGGCGGGCATTGTGCGGGGGCAGCGCCTGTGGCTGGTGGCCCTGGTGTGCCTGTGCATGGGGCTGATCAAGGAGAGCCTGTCGCTCTGGGCGCCGCTGCTGCTCACCGAGATGCTGGGCATCGGCGCCGAGGATTCGCTGCTGCTGGTGGTGGTGATCCCGCTGGCAAACCTGCTGGGCATTTTAACGGCGGGAAGGCTGATGCGCCGCAAAAACGATGTGAAAAAGACCCTGTTCAGCCTGTTTTTTGCGGCCTTTTGCTGCAGCGCGAGCCTGTTTTTACTTTACCGGGTCTCGCCGGTGGCCAGCGTGCTGGCCATTGCGGCGGTTTCGGGGCTGATGTACGGCTGCAATTCCCTGCTGCTCTCGTACCTGCCCATCTCGTTCGGGGGGGTGAACATTGTTTCGACCCTTGTGGGCATGTTCGACTTTTCCTCCTACATGGGGGCGGCGCTGTCGTCGGTGCTGCTGGGGTTTGCGCTGGAGAACAAAAATTACCCGGCCGTGTTCGGCGCGTGGGCGGCGGTGCTTGCCGCGGCCTGGGGAATGACCCTGCTTTTTAAGCTGAAGCGTTCGGGGCAAAGCGAAGAAAACAAAAATGAGGTGAAACAATGTCACAGAGTGAGATCAGCGCGCTGAACCTGGTTAAGAAGAACCTTTCCTCCATGTCTGACACCGAGAAGAAGATCGGCGCCTACATTCTGGAGCACTCGGAGCAGGTGGTGTATATGACCACCAAAATGCTGGCGGGCGCTGCGGGGGTATCGGAGGGCAGCATCATTAATTTTTCGACCAAGCTGGGCTTTTCGGGGTTTTCGGACTTGAAGATCAACCTGGCGCAGCAGGTGGGCCCGGAGGCAAACTACATTTTTGACAACGTGCAGGCCGAGGATTCGCCCAAGTTTGCGATGAAAAAGATGATCGACAACATGGTATCCACCATGCAGACGACCTTTGACGTGATTTCGGAAACCGAGCTGTGCGCCATTGCCGGGCTGCTGATGAACACCAAGGGCCGCATTGAGGTGTATGGGGTGGGCAGCTCGTCGATGATTGCAAACGACGTTTATTACCGGCTGATGCGCATTGGCCTGCCCATTTATGCGGTCACGGACCCGCATATCAGCGCGGTGTCGGCCTCGCTGCTGAACGGGGAGTGCGTTGCCATTGGCATCTCGCACAGCGGCAGGACCATTGAAACGCTGGACACCATGAAGCGGGCGAAGGAGCGGGGCGCAAAGACCGTTTGTGTGACCGATTACGCAAACAGCCCCCTGGCCAAGCTCTGCGACTACGCCATTGTGATTGCCTCGAAGGAGGCGGAGGTGCACAAGGAGGCGGTGACCGCGCGCCTGGCCCAGCTTTTGGTGTTCGACAGCCTGTGCGCGTACATCAGCTGCCAAAAGAAGGACAGGACGGTGGGCCTGATGGACAACGTGATCGACATCATTGGCGAACACCGGGAAAAAGAATAAAGCGGCCCCGCTTTGGGGCGGCCTTAGGAGAATGACAACACACAGCAAGGAGGAAATGAAATGAAACGAATTCTGGCACTGTTTCTGGCGGCGGTACTGGCGCTTTCACTGGCGGCGTGCGGGGGTGGGGGAGCGCCCTCGCCCACAGCCACGCCGGACGGGCAGCAGCAGCCCGCACAGAAGACGGGGGACGGCGCGCAGCTGAGCGGCACGGTGGAATACTGGTCCAGCTGGAGCGAAACCGAGCCCCAGGCCGACGTGATTGCCCGCGCGGCCGAGGCATTTATGGAGCAAAACCCGGAGGTGAAGATCAACATCACCTGGAACGGGCGGGACCTGCGCAAGCTCATTATTCCGGCGTTGGAGGCCGGCACCCAGATCGACTGCTTTGACCACAACGCGGACACCGTGACGGCCCTGTGGTCGGATTATATCCTGGACCTGACGGACTTTTACCAGCAGGAATACGCCACCACCGGCGGCAAGACCTATGAGGAGTACACCATGCCCGCCTTTGTGGCGCTGGCTGAAAAGCTGGGAGGAGGCGGCAAGTACGTGCTGCCCTACGCGCCCCAGGCCCTTTTGTGGAATTACAACAAGGATATTTTTGCGGCGGCCGGCGTGAGCGCTGTGCCGGCCACCTGGGAGGAGTTCCTGGCGGCCTGCGAAAAGATCAAGGCGGCCGGCTACACCCCCATCACCACCGACGACCTTTACGCCGTGAACGTGTACGGTTATTACCTGGCGAAGCTCAAGGGCGACGACTGGGTGTTCGAGCTGGTGAACGACGCAACCAAGGCCATGTGGGACGACCCTGCGTGCCTGGAGGCCGCAAAGGCGATTCAGGAGCTGGCGGACAAGGGGTATTACGCCGCAAACGTGGCGTCGAACAAGTTCCCCTCGGCCCAGCAGGAGATGGTGATTGAGGAAAAGACCGCCATGTACCTGAACGGCACCTGGCTGCCCAACGAGGTGAAGGACACCGCGCGGGAGGACTTTCCCTGGGGACAGTTTGCGTTCCCCACCGTTCCCGGCGGGGTGGACGGCCCCGAGGCCGGCGCTTACGGCTGCACCGGGCTTGCCATCAACAAGAATGCCGACCCGAAGGTGGCCGAGGCCGCATTCTCGTTCTTTGTGTTCCTGACCAGCGGCGAGTGGGACAAAACCTATGCCGAGGAGACCCGCTCCATCCCCATGGACCAGGCCAACGCGTGGCCCGCGGCCCTGGCGGACGCGGAAAAGATCATTCCCGCCTACACCACCCGCTACTATTCCCAGACCGCCATCCGCATGAACAACGACGTGCTGCCGGTGATCCAGTCCGGGGTGATTAACCTGATCTCGGGCAACATGACGGCGGAGCAATTTATTGCAGAGATGAAAAAATAATAACAGAAACCCCGTACAGGGCGCATCGGCACGGTCCGGCGCGCCCTGTACCTTACCGGAGGAAACGCATATGCGGCAAAAACGGAATGTGATCCTTATTTTTCTGGGGCCGGCGGCGGTGCTGTATATCCTGGTGTTCCTGTACCCGGCCCTGCGCACGGTGATCATGAGCCTGTATGATGTGAAGAACATCACCTCGCCGATTTCTGAATGGATCTTTGTGGGGATTCAGAACTTTCAGAAGCTGTTCCACACCAGGCTTTTTACGGAATCGCTGAAAAACATTTTTAAAATCTGGTCGCTGGACGGCATTGCCACCATTGTGCTGTCGCTGCTGACGGCTGTGATCCTGACCTCAGACATCAAGTTTAAAAAGTTTTTCCGGGCGGTGATCTACCTGCCCAACGTGATCGCGGCGATCGCTGTGGGGTACATGTGGATCCTGTATGTGTTCAACAACAAGTTCGGCCTGCTGACCACCCTGTTTTCAAAGCTGGGGCTGGAAAGCCTGGCCGCCATCCAGTGGACCGACCAGCGCCACCTGTTCCTTGCCATGAGCATTGCGTATGTGTTCTGCAACGTGGGCTATTACATGCTGATCTATGTGGCGGCCATTGAAAAGATACCGGCGGACTATTACGAGGCGGCCCGCATTGAGGGCGCGGGGGCGGCACGGTGCTTTTTTTCCATTACGCTGCCGCTGATTAAAAGCGTGTTTGCGACCTCGCTTGTGCTGTGGACCACCCGGGTGATGGGCTTTTTTGAACTGTCGCTGGTGTTCAGCGACATCACCACGGTCACGCCCATGGTGTATACCTACAACGCCCTGTTCGGCACCGAGCAGAGCGTGGAGGGCATGAACGTGGGGGTGGCGGCGGCCTCGGCGGTGGTGATGACCCTGATGGTGATGGCGGCGTTTATCGCCTCCACCAAGCTGCTGAAGGACGAAGACCATGAGATGTGAGCGGAAAGCGCCTTTTATGGATACGGGGGAAGGACTATGAAACGAAACGCGCGCCGGATGGACCGGGCCAGAAAAGGCCTGGCCAGGATGCCCGGCTACCTGCTGGTGGGGCTGTGGGCGGTGCTGACCTTTTTTATCCTGGGGTGGATTATTGCGGCGTCGCTGTCGACCACCCGGGAAATATTTTCGGACCAGCTGCTGGCCAGCGGGCTGCACTTTGAGAATTTTACCAAGGCGCTGTTCAAAAACGATGCGATGCTGAACCTGTGGAATTCGGTGATTTACACGCTGCCGTCCTGCCTGGCGATTATTTTGGTGTGCGCGCCTGCGGCCTATTGCCTGGCGCGCTACCGCTTCAAGTGGAAGAGCGCGGTGGAAAAGTTTGTGGTGGTGGGACTGGGCATTCCGGCGGTAATTATTGTGATGCCGCTGTTCTCGCTGTTCAGCTCGCTGAAAATGACCAACTCGCGCGCTGTGATGGTGCTGCTGTACACCGCGGTTTCGGTGCCCTACACCATTTATTTTCTGCTGGCCTTTTTCAAGGGCATTTCGCCCACCTTTGAGGAGGCCGCCGCCATTGACGGCTGCGGCCCGGTGAAAACCTTTTGGCTGATTATGTTCCCGCTGGCGCGCCCGGCGGTGATGACCGTGACGATCTTTAATTTTATCGCCAAATGGAACGAGTATTTTATGGCGCTTATTTTTGTGAACAAGAGCGAGCTGCGGCCGGTGGGCGTGGGGCTGTATGCCACGGTGCAATCCATGGTGGTGACGGGCGACTGGGCGGGGATGTTCGCCTCGGTGGTGATTGTGTTTTTGCCGACGGTGATTATTTACCTGTTCCTCTCGCGCCAGATCGTGGCCGGCGTTACCGCGGGCGGCATAAAAGGATAAGGAGGCAGGAGGAATGAGATCGATCCGATTTGCGCTGTGTTCGGACCTGCACTGCGACCTTGTGCCGGACGGGCGGCGCAGGCTGAAAGAATTTTTGGAGTTTGCAGAGCGGCGGAAGGCGGATTTTATCATCCACCTGGGCGATTTTTGCTACGCGAACGAGCGCAACCGGGACCTGGCGGAGGCGTGGGGCGCGGCCGGCAGGCCCGCGTACCAGGTGCTGGGCAACCACGATATGGATCACAACACAAAACAGCAGGCGGTGGAGTTTTTGGGCATGCCCGCGCCCTTTTACTCGTTTGACGCGGGGGAGGTGCACTGCATTGCGGCCGACCCGAACCACCTGGCGCTGGCGGGCGGCCTGCAGGACTACGGCTTTGGAAACTACTTTGCCCACCCCGCAAAGCTGAACTGGTTGGGGGACGCGCAGCTGGAATGGCTTCGGGCCGACCTGGAGGGGACCGATAAGAAAACGATTGTGTTTTCACACCAGAGCCTGGCCGACCCGGTGTTCGGCACAAAGGACAGCGAGCGCCTGCAGGAGATTTTCCGGCGGGAGAACGCGCGGTGCGGCCGGCAGAAGGTGATTGCCTGCATGAACGGCCACGACCACACGGACGGGGTGCGGGTGCAGGAGGGGGTCTATTATATCTCGGTGAACAGCCTGTCGTTTTTTTACATGAGCAGCGACATCAACGTTGTGCGCTACTCGCAGCAGATCACCGAGCAATACCCCATTCTGCGGGAGGCGGCCCCGTACCGGGAACCGCTGTATACCCTGGTGAGCGTGACGGACGAGGCGATTTTTGTGGAGGGCAGGGATACTGAATTTGTGGGCCCCGCCCCCCGCGAGTGCGGCCACTGCGGCCACGCCGGGGGGCACCCGGCCACGGCGTGCATCCGGCCCAGGGAGCTGCGGCTGGCGGCGGGAGGGAACAGGGCATGACGCCAAAGAGCAAAAAGCTGGTTGTGATGGGCGACTCGATCACGGACTGCGGCCGCGCCCGGCCGGTGGGAGAGGGGATGTTCGGGGCGCTGGGGAACGGGTATGTGAGCCTGCTGGACGCAATGCTGGGAGCGGATCACCCGGATTGGCGGCTGCGGACGGTCAATATGGGGATCGACGGAAACACGAGCCGCGAGCTTGTGGGGCGCTGGCGGCAGGACGCGCTGGACCAGCAGCCGGAGATTGTGGCGGTGCTGGTGGGGATCAACGACGTGTGGCGGCAATTCGACAGCCCGCTGCGCGAGCAAGTGCAGGTGCCGCCGGAGGAGTATGAGCAGAACCTTTGCCGGATGGCGGAGAGCACCCTGCCCACGGCCTGCGGGCTGCTGTTTATCTCGCCGTTCTTTTTGGAGCCCGATCCCGAAGAGCCGATGCGCGCACGGATGGACCAGTACCGGGCGATCATGAAAAAAACGGCCGGGCGGTATGGGCTGGAGTTTGTGGATCTGCAGGAGGCCTTTGCCCCGCTGCTGAAAACGTATCACCCCTCGTTTATCGCCTGGGACCGGGTACACCCCGGGCCGGTGGGGCAGCTGGTGATCGCCCGGAGCGTGATGGCGGGCCTGGAACGGGCAGCCGCGGGCCGACAGGCCCTGACCTGAATAACCCCTTCCCACGCGCAGGCAAAGGGCGCGGGGCGGACCGGGTATAAAAAGCACGCCGCTTTTTAAAGCGGCGTGCTTTTTTGCTGTGCGCTCAGAAGGGGCTTTGCAAAGGCGGGAAAGGAACGGAGCTTTTGGCAGGGCTGCCGGCCTTTTATAAAGCCCGCGCTCACGGCGCAGGGCAAAATTCAGGTGACGCCCAGCGCGCGCTGCGCCCGGTAGAGGATATAGCGGAAGGTATTGGCCACCAGCCACAGCTGGATCAGCAGGTAGCAGGGCAGGTTTTTAAACCGGAATTTTGGTTTTTCCAGCTTGCCCATGGCCTTAAGCGCCTCGCGGAAGCCCTGCCCATAGGCCGGGCCGAAGCCCCGCAGGCGGAACATCACGGCTTTTAAAAGGTAGCCGAGGGCCAAAAAGGGAAGGTTTAAAACAAACATCAAAAGCGGCATGTTTTTGTAGGGAAGAAGGATGCTGTTGCGCCCGCTCTGCACGCTTTTAAAGGAATTGTAGCGCACCGCGCCGGTGGTGGCGCCGCAGATGTGGTAACAGCGGGCGGCGGGGCAGTAAACGTTTTTGTAGCCCAGGCTGTTGGCGCGCCAGCTGATGTCTACATCCTCGTAATAGGCGAAGAAGTGTTCGTCGAACAGGCCGATCTCATCCAGGATGCTTTTGCGGTAAAGGGCCGCGCCCCCGCAGGCCGAAAAGATGCGGCAGGGCTTTGTGTAACGGCTGGCTTTCATGCCGTCGCCCCGCTTGCAGGCAAAGCCCAAAAGGGTGACGTAGTCGCCCGCGTCGTCGGCCAGGGTGCGCTCAAAGTGGCGGAGCATCAGGCCGCCCACCGCAAAAATGCGGGGGTCGGCCGCCGCGGCCGCGAGCAGGTTTTCGAGCCAAGCCGGCTCGGCAAAGGCGTCGTTGTTGAACAGGGCCACGTATTCGCCCTGCGCGGCCCGGATGCCCTGGTTGACGGCAAAGGAAAACCCGGTGTTCCGGTCGTTTTCGATCAGCCGGTAGCGCGGGCGGCCCTGGTAGCTGCGGGCGACGGCCAGGCTTTCGTCGGTGGAGGCATTGTCGACCACAATGAGCTCAAAATCCTGCTCGGTCTGGGCCCAGATGGATTCGATGGAGTCGCGCAGCCAGCCTGCGCCGTTGAGGTTGGGGATGATGACGGTGGCTTTCATGCAAAGCGCCGCCTTTCCTTTACAGATTTGGTCCTGGATCGGGGGATCGCCCTGCGCCCCATTATACCAAAAAAAACGCGCGGGGGCAAATGCCCGCCGCGCACAGCCCGCACGCCCCGGCGCTGCCCGCCGGGAGGGCCCGGGCGCCGGTTATTTGAGGGCTTTTTCGATGGCGCTGTAAACGTCGTTCTGGCCGTCGCGCATGACCAGCACCACCTCGCCGGTTTTCAGGGTTTCCAGCCGGGCGGCTTTGGCGATGGCGTACTGGTCGGGCAGGTAGTTCTGCTGGGCGGCCTTCTGCCCGTCGATGTAAGCCTGCAGGGCCTCTTTTACCGCGCCGGTGCGGTTTTGCGCGGGCATTACAATGGCGACGCCGTAAGTCTGGACGTTCATCAGGCTGAGGCTGAACGCGGCCTCCTGCACGTCCTCGGCCGCAAGGCCGAGGCTTTGCAGCGCAAGGCTTGCCTGGGTCTGCAGGTCTTCTTCGCTGAGATCGGCCGCATAAGCGCCCGAGGCGCCCCACGCGCCGTCCTTCAGGGTGAAGACGGGGTAGGCGTCGTTGTCGGCGCTGGGGCGGGCGGCGGAGAGGGCGGCGGCGTAATCTTTGGGGGCACCGCTGCCGGCGGGCGCGCCGCCGCAGGCGGCAAGGCCCAGCGCCAGGCAGAGGGTCAGGCTGAAAGCAATAAAACGTTTCATGAAAACACTCCTTTTGTGGTTAGTGTGGCCGCCGGGCGGCCGGTTATGCCGGGCCGGAGGGGGCGGCGCGCTTAAAGCGCGGGCAGACGCCGGTCCACCGGGGTGGAGAGGATGATCTGGGTGCTGGTGGGGCCGAGCTGCTGGAAACGGGTGATCAGGTGCTCCAGCTCCTGCATGCTGCCGCAGCCGGCCTTGGCGATAAAGCTGTGGCTGCCGGTGACATGGAAGCACTGCACCACCTGCGGCTCGTTCTGCAGCATGGCAAGGAACTCGTCCCGCTGGGCGGGCTGGATGGAAACGCTGATGAGCGCGCTTACCTGGTGGGCGCTGCCCGGCAGCTCCAGCCGCACGGTGTAGCCGCCGATGATGCCCTGCTGCTCCATGCGGCGGATGCGGCTGCTCACGGCAGGGCTGGTGAGCGAGACCTGCTTGGCAATGTCCTTGACCGGCATACGGGCGTTCTGGGTGAGAAGGGTGAGGATCTTTTTGTCGAGTTTGTCCAAAAAATTTACCTCCCTTATGAGCATTGTGTGGAATGTAAAAATCTTGCTTTAATTAAGCCGGAGGCTTGTGGAAAAGATACAAAACAAAAAAGAGAAGGTTTTTCAGGGGGATGTTTTAATTATATAAAGCTTAAATGGAAAAGTAAAGAATAAAATTAAATTTTTTGCCGGCTTTTTGATTTGACATATAAAGAAAAATCCGTATACTAATACTTGCAGCGAGCGATTTGCTGCCACAAAAATTGATTGCTTCTCACTTATTTATACTTTCCCACCCCTCTATGCAACAAGACCCGCCGCAAGGCGGGTCTTGTTGTTTGTGTGCGCAGAAAAGGCCGCCCGGTATAGCGGGCGGCCTTTTTGAGGATCACTCCACGAGATAGGGCAGGTACAGGTGCAGGTCGGTGCTTTTTACAAAGCCCTCGAAGTACACGCCGCTTTCCTGGTACTGCTCGGCGGTGACGCTGCCCCGGGTGCGCATGGGCTCGGCCAGGGCGAGTTTTGCATAGGGAAGCAGCAGCTTGACCGGGCGCACCCGGTCGGCCAGGGCGGCGTCCAGCGCGGCCAGCAGCTCGGGCAGGCCGCGGCCGGTTTTGGCGCTGGTGAGCAGCACGCCGGGCGCAAAGGGCACCGCGCCGGGCTTGTCGCACTTGTTGTACACGGTGAGCTGGGGGATGCCGGTGCAGCCCAGCCCGGCCAGGACCTGGTCGGTGACTTCCAGCTGGCTTTCGCGCTCGCCGTCCGCCGCGTCGGCCACTTTTACGATCACATCGGAATAGGCGGCCTCTTCCAGCGTGCTTTTAAAGGCCTCGACCAGCTTGTGGGGCAGGCGGCTGACAAAGCCCACGGTATCGACCGCCACCACCGAGAGGCCGCTGGGCAGGGTGAGCTTGCGGGCGGTGGGGTCGAGGGTGGCGAACAGCATGTCCGCCTCGAGCACTTCGGCGCCGCACAGCGCGTTCAGCAGGCTGGATTTGCCCACGTTTGTGTAACCCACCAGGCTGACGACGGGCGCGCCGGCCTTTTGGCGGGCGCGCCGGGTCTCGCCGCGGCGCTTTTCCAGCTCGGCCAGGCGGGCTTCCAGCGCCTCGATGCGCCGCCGCACGTGCCGGCGGTCGTATTCCAGCTTGCTTTCGCCGGCGCCGCGCCGCGCGCCGCCGCCGCCGGCCCCGCCGCCGCCCTGGCGGGACAGGCTTTCGCCCAGGCCTGCGAGGCGGGGCAGCCGGTAGCGCAGCAGGGCGAGCTCGGTTTGCAGCTTGCCCTCGTTTGTGACCGCGCGGCTGCGGAAGATCTCGAGAATGAGCATGGTGCGGTCGAGCACCTCAACGCCCAAAGCGTCTGAGATGTTGCGCAGCTGGCTGCCGGACAATTCGCCGTCGAACACGGCGGCCTCGGCCTCAAGGTTTTGGCAGTAGAGCCGGGCCTCAGCCAGCTTGCCCTCGCCCAGAACCGTGCCCGCCTCGGGCGCGGCGCGCTTTTGCACCAGCTCGGCCACGGCCTGCATATGGTTGGCCTCGCACAGGGCGGCGAGCTCGCCCATGCTGCGGTCGGGATCGAATTCGCCCTGGTCCAGCCCCAGCAGCACCACCTTTACCGGCGGGAATTCCTTTTGTTTTTGTTCGGTCATGGATCTCCTTTCAGGCGGCTCCCGGCCGCGCAGGGGGCCGGAGAGCGCGTTATGGCTCGTTTGGATTCTTTTGATAGTATACCCGGCAAGCCACGGGGGCGCCGTTGAATTTGTGGTACACCGCATCGTGATCGTACACCCAGCCGGCCTTCTGCATTACCCGGCCGCTGGCGGGGTTTGCCGATGCGTGACAGCAGGCGAGCCAGGACCCGCCTACCTGGTTGAACCAGTAATCCCGCACGGCCAGCAGCGCCTCGGTGGTATAGCCCCGGTTCCAGAAGGCCCGGCCGATGCAGTAGCCGGGATCCCACACGCCCTGGCTGAAATCGAGCCCGGGGGCGCGCCAGGCCGCGGGGTCGCTCTCTTCGCCGCGCTGCAGGCTGATGGAGCCGATCAAAACGCCGCTTTCGTTCAGGTGGATGCCCCACTGGTAGTAATCGGGGTTTTGATAGAGCGGTTCCCACGCGGCCAGGAGCGCCGCGGTATCGGTCCAGGACTGATGCGGCTCCCACCGCAGGTAACGGGTGACCTCCGGGTCGCTGGCCCAGTTTTCAAACATGGGGATGGCGTCGGCCGCCGTTTGGGGCAAAAGTGTGAGCCGCGCGGTGTGCAGCGGCTGTGTGCCTGTGTGTTTCAAGGCAGATACCTCCTTAAAAAGCAGCCGCGGCAAAGCGAAGGCGGCCTTTTGTGGCCTGGGGTCCGGCCGCCCCCGAAGGGGCGGGAAACGCGGCCTTTTAAAAAGTTCCTTTTATTATAGGGGCGGCAGGGGGCGGTTGTCAAACTTTTTTGCCGGGCGGGTGAAGAAAGCGGAGAAGTTGTGTCGTTTTAAATTGCAGAATGAAAAAAAGCCTTGACCTTCCAGCTTGTGGAGGGTGTATGCTAAGGCCACGCCATAAAAAGGAGAGACTGATTTATGCCCAGCGTTTACATTTTGCTCACCCGCACAGACACCCTGTTTGTGAAGGCGCTGCACGGCGCCACCCGCAGCCGCTACACCCACGTGAGCCTTGCGCTGGACCGGGGGCTGGAGAGGATGTACAGCTTTGCCCGCCGCCGCGAGGCCATGCCCCTGCCCGCGGGCTTTGTGCAGGAGAGCCTGTACAGCGGCGTGTACGGGCGCTGCGGCGGAGCGGACAGCCTGCTGCTGGAATTGCCGGTGAGCGAAAAGGCGTACCGCAGGATTGAGCGGCGCCTGGCCGAAATGCAGCGCCAAAAAGCCCGGTACGATTACGACGTACTGGGCCTGGCATTGGCGGGCATGGGCATTGCGCATGAGCGCCCGGGCAGGTATTTCTGCAGCCACTTTGTGGCCGAAACGCTGCAGGAGGCGGGGGCCCTGAAGCTGCCCTGCCACCCCAGCTTGGTGCGCCCGCAGGACTTTACCCGCCTGCGCCCCCTGAGGGTGGTGTACCAGGGGCCGCTGGCCTATGCGGGCGGACGGGCCGCAGCCGCCGCAGCATAAAATGAAACCGCAGGCCTTACGGCGCGCGCGGCGGGGGCGCGGCCCTGCGGCGGGCCGCCCTGCACCTGCTGCGCGGGGGCGGGGGCCCCGCCGCCCTTTGCGCAGGCCGCGGCAAAGGGATCGGTAAAGATGAGGACAAGCAGGGCCGCAAGGATTGCCAGCCAGAGCAGGCCGATGGCGACGAGGCCCCCTTTTTGATTTTTTGCACGGCGGTGTAAGCGGCCCATGACACACCTCGCATTGCTTGATTTTTTTCGGATTCGCTGTTATTTCATTGTATGCGCGAAGCGGAAAATGGTTCTGCGCGAAAACCGCCGGGAGGCGGGGTGCCCCGCAGAAAAAACAGGCCTTCGACAAACAAAGCCCGCAGCACAACCGGCTGCGGGCTTTTGTGTGTATCCGGGAGCTCAGGGGGCGGGAACCAGCTGCGCCGCCTGCACGAAGGCGCGGAAGATGGCCAGGGCAAAAGGGTCGCGGTGGAAAAGATGCTCGGGGTGCCACTGCACCCCGACGCAGAAGGGCCCGGCGGAGGCTTCCAGCGCCTCGATGACGCCGTCTTCGCTGAGGGCGGCGACTGCAAGGCAGGGCGCTGCCGTGTGCAGCGCCTGGTGGTGCATGGAGTTTACCCCCTGCACGCCCGCGCCCTGCTGCCGGCAGGCCGCCAGGCGGCTGCCGGGAGCGAGGGTTACGGTGTGCACGTGCTTTGCACGGCCAAAAAAGTCCATATGGCGCAGGTGCGCCGCGGGAAGCTCGGAGAGGTCCTGGTACAGGGTGCCGCCCAGAACGGCGTTCAGCAGCTGGCAGCCCCGGCAGATGCCCAGGACCGGCTTGCCCTGGGCGCGGGCGGCGGCAAAAAGCAGAGGCTCGGCGGTATCCCGCCCGGGGCAGGGCTTGCCGCATTTGGGGCGGGGGGACTGGCCGTACAGCGCGGGGGCGAGGTCCGCCCCGCCGGGCAGCAGCAGGCCGCTGCAGCGGGCCATGGCGGCTTCGGCCGCCTGAGGGCCGGCGGCCCAGCCCAGCAGCAGGGGCTGGGCCCCGGCGGCGCGCAGCGCGGCGAGATATTTGTTTTTCATATAGCGGCGGAACGGGCCGCTGCCCAGATCCACCACGCCGATGACGGGCTCGCGCATGATGCTGTTCCCCCTTTCAGTCGATGGAGATGAGCGAACCCACCGCGGCCAACACGCTGGCGGCGATGATGAGCCACTGGAAGGGCGCCGAGCCCCACCGCCCGCAGATGGGGCTCTCGTTTGCCTGGCGGCGGGAGATGCCGTAGGTGATGATGAGCAGCAGCCCGCCGATGACCGAGATGGCGCTGACGATGCGGGTGAAGGAGAGGAAGGTGCCGAGGCCCAGCACCGCGATCAGAAACGAGGGAAGCGCGGCCAGCAGCCAGCAGAGCTTGTTGCCCAGGTGGAGCTGCTCGTGCACGATGTCGCGCAGGTTGAGGGTGCTCGACCAGAAGGTGGTGACCAGCGCCAGGGCGGTGAACAGGCTGCCGATCCACACGGCCCAGCTGCCCACCCCCCGGGAGAGGCCCAGGAGGGCCAGCTCGGTGACCTGGCCCTGGGAGCCCAGCAGGGTGGCGGTGGTGAGGGCCAGCACCAGGACTGCGTCCAGCCCGATGCCCAGCACGATGGACAGGCGGATCTTTTTTGCCTCGCCTCCGAGGCCCTTCACCGCCTGGATGACCGACTGGTTGGCCGCCAGCGCAAACATGCCCATGCCGAACAGAGCCAGCGCCGCGTTGGCGCTTTGGGTGACGGCGGGCAGCGGCGCCCAGGGCACAAAGGCGACGGCCACGGCCAGCAGCGCCACGATGCCGTAGATCAGCAGCACGGTGTATTTTTCAAAAATGCCCACCGCCTTGAGGCCGAACAGCACCACGCCCCCGGCCAGCGCAAAGAAGATGGTCTCGGCGAGCCACAGAGGCATGGGCACCAGGGCCACGATGGCCTCGGCCGCGCCGATGATGTAGCCGCTGATGTTGATGATGACCGAGAAGCCGAACAGGGCAAAGGCGGCCCAGGTGAGGGCGGTTTTGCCCCGGCCGCGGAATAAAAAGGTCTCGAAGCATTTGACCATTTGCAGCCCGCCGCAGTTGTAGGACAGTTCGGCGATCATGAAATGCAGCAGCACGTTGCAGAAAAATGCCGCCAGAATGATGAGCACCACGCTGACAAAGCTGTTGCGCGCGGCCAGAAAGGGCACGGCCATGATGCCGCCGCCGATGCTGTGGCCGATGATGATGCTGGTGGCCTCCCACACGGAGAGCCGGGCCTCGCTTTCGATGATGGGCTTCATAAATATATTCCTCCGATTTTCAGAACGGCCGGGCCCTGCCGCACGCCGGGCCGCACATGATTGATTGTTTTATTATAGCATATCTTTGCGGCTGCTGCGCGCCCGTTCGCCGGGGCCGCAAAGAAAAGCAGCGCCCCGGCCGTTTGGGCGGGAGCGCTGCTTTGGAAAACGATTATTTTTTCAGTTCGTCCAGGCTGGCGGTCTTGCCGGGGTACAGGCCCATGGGCTCGTAGTGCACGGTGCCGACGCTGACGATGTGGGTGCCCTGCTGGGCGTTGAAATCGTCGAGATAGGGCTGGTGCTGGAAGTAGTTCGCATCCAGGCTGCCGTCTTCAACGCCGGTGTTGGGCATGACGTAATCGTCGAACTCCACGATGTCCAGGGTCACGTTGTGCTGGGCCAGGAGGGGCGCGGCGTATTGCAGGATCTCGGCGTGGGGGCTGGGCGAGGCGCCCACCTTGAGGGTGACCGGCTCGGCGATTTCAGGGATGGAAAGGTCCTGCGCGCCCATGGGCATGACCACGCCGTTGTAGTTTGCCTGGATCCAGCTTTGCACGTCCGCGCTCATGAGCACGGCCACCAGGGCCTGGATGGCGGGCTCGGTTTCGCGGCCCTCCTTGACGGCCAGCACGTTGCCGTAGGTCTGGGCGGCCACGCTCTCGGCGTCTTCGGTGACGAGCACGGTGGAGCCGATGCCGGCGCCGCTGGCATAGTTGCCGTTGATGACCGCAAAGTCCAGATCGCTCAGGCTGACGGGGAGGTTCGCGGCCTCCATGGCGACGACCTTCACGTTATAGGGGTTCTGGGCGATGTCACGCTCGGTGGCGGAAAGGCCCACGCCCTCTTTGAGGGTGAGGATGCCCTGGTCCTGCAAAAGCAGCAGGGCGCGGGCGCCGTTGGTGGCGTCGGCCGGGATGCCGATCTGATACTGTTTGCCCCCGCCGCAGGCGGCGAGGCCGAGGGCCAGGCAGAGCGCCAGGGCCAGGCTCAAAAACTTTTTCATGTGTGATACACTCCTCTATTTCTTGTTTGGAAAAGCGGTTTTATCTTAAAGCCGCGCAGGGCCGGGCCGTACGCTTCCCGGGGCGGCGGGCTTTAATGCAAGGGGATCAGCGGCTGCGCCTGTCGGCCTTTGCGGCCAGCAGGTTGAAGATGCTTTGGATCACGCAGACCAGCAGGATCAGCAGCACCACCGTTACGTACATCACGTTGTCCTGGTAGCGCTGGTAGCCGAAGCGGAACGCGATGTTGCCCAGGCCCCCCGCGCCCACCGCGCCGGTGATGGCGGTGTAGCCCAGAATGGTGATGGTGCTGATGGACAGGCCCCGCAGAAGGCTGGGCACGCTTTCGATGAGCAGCACCCGGGTGACGATCTGCCAGTTGGTTGCGCCCATGCAGCGGGCGGCCTCGATCACGCCGCCGTCGATCTCTTCGAGGCTTTGCTCGACCATGCGGGCCACAAAGGGGGCCGCAGCGATGACCAGCGGCACGTTGGCCGCGGTGGCGCCGATGGAGGTGCCGGCGATGAAGCGGGTGAGGGGAATGATGAAGATCATCAGGATGATGAAGGGCAGGCTGCGCAGGATGTTGACCAGCCAGCCGAAAAACGCGTTGAAACGGGGGGCGGCGGCGATGCCGCCGGCCTTGGTGATGGTGAGCAGCACCCCCATGGGCAGGCCCAGCACATAGGCAAAGAAGGTGGGCACCAGGGTCATGTAAAGGGTTTCGGCCGTGCCCTCGGCAAGAAGGCTGCCGTATTGGGAAACAAAATCAAGAATGGCCTGCATCGCTTACACCTCCTTGCCCAGCAGCAGACGGGCGACGCTGCTTTGGGGATTTTCGAAAATTTCCCGGGTAAAGCCCTGTTCCACCACGCCGCCGTTGTCGATGACCACCATCCGGTTGCAGATGGTGCGCACCACCGACAGTTCGTGGGTGATGATGATGATGGTGACGCCCAGCTTTTTGTTGATGCTTTTTAAAAGCTCCAGCACGCTTTTGGTGGTGAGCGGGTCCAGGGCGCTGGTGGGTTCGTCGCACAAGAGGACCTCGGGGCGGCTGGCCAGGGCGCGGGCCAGGGCCACCCGCTGCTTTTGCCCGCCCGAGAGCTGGCTGGGATAGCTGGCAGCCCGGTCGGCCAGGCCCACCAGTTCCAGCAGCTCGGCCACCCGGGCGGCCACCTGGGCTTTATCGTGCTTTGCGAGCTTTAAGGGAAAGGCCACGTTCTCGGCCACGGTTTTTTGCATGAGCAGGTTGTAGCCCTGGAACACCACGCCCATTTTGCGGCGGGCGGTGCGGAGCGCGGCGCCCGAGAGATGCGCCAGGTCCTGCCCGTCCAGCAGGATCTGGCCGCCGGAGGGCTGCTCCAGCAGGCACAGGCAGCGCAGCAGGGTGCTTTTGCCCGCGCCGCTCATGCCGATGATGCCGAAAATGTCGCCGTCGGCGATGGTGGCGGACACGCCGGTGAGGGCCGCCACGTCGCCGGTTTTTACCGGGAAGGTTTTGGATAGGTTTTTGATTTCGATCATACTGTTTGTTTCACCCACATTGTTATCATAAAATACAGAAAGCCGCCGCAGGGCAAATGCAGCAAAAAATGCCCCCGTCCTTGCATTGCAACAAGGACGGGGGCATGAAAAGCACCCGTGGTACCACCTTGGTTCGCCGCACCCTTGCGGGAAAACGGCCTTACCGGCTGCGGCGGAGATGAACCGCTTACAGCCTGGCGCTTTAACGGGCGCACCCGTCGCGGATTTAGGGCTCCTGCCCCTCGCCCGCGCGACTCGGAGGCCATGTTCGGTTTCCTGTGCCCTGCCCGCTTTCACCTGCCCGGGCTCTCTGAGAGGGTCGATGCCGGAAACCTACTCTTCTCGTCAACGTCTTTGCGAATATGCATTTATGATACTCGGCGTTTTGGGGTTTGTCAAGCATTTTTTTACATTATTCGGCGGGTGGGCTCTCTTTACCGCAGTTTTGCTGGCCTGCTGTGAAATGTTCTGCCCTTTACAGATTGATTGAGAAAGAATTTATTGAATGTTCCAAGAATCGACTTTCCACTGAGTGTTTTCCCGGATCAGATGCAACTGGCCGCTGCTATTAAATGTTGTGGTTTGATTTTCGAGGATTAAGATGTAATCATACCACTTTTCAAAAGGTGAAGTGTACTTGAATTCTTTCAAATCCAGATTCTGTATAGTGAATGGCTCATTGGGCGAAAGGATAACGGGCTTTGTGAAAATTCGATTTGAAAGACACTGCGAAAATCCTTTTTCTGTAAAATAAGAGGCATAGATCTCCGTTAAAGCGGCGTTCATTGCAGATAAATCTTCGGCGGAAGCGGTGCTGTCTCTGAATGTTTCAACCCAAGTGCGGCGCTCGGAAAAAGAGGACTCGAAAACTTTTCCAAAAAGCATGCGCACATGATGTTCGGCACCCAACTTCAGAAAAAGGCTATATCCTGCAACAGATAAAATTACACAAAAAAACGCGATAAGTGTATAGCGCCATCGATGTGATTTTTTCAAAGAACCTCACCCGCCTTAAATATAAAAGAGAACGATCTTCAAACGAGGATGCGTCGCTCTATTGGGATAAGAAATTAGCCTGTTAAAATATCCCGGAACTTATAACCATCCAAGCTACTAGAGTTGCAATAATACACATTATCGGACGCTATTTCTGTCATATTACTAATTGTTTCGCTATATTCATCCGATACAGAATAATTACCAATAATTCCACCTATAGTGGGTTCTCCTTCGCAAATCATTACATGGTGACAACGGGTGCACTGGAAACAATTTCCATTTAAAATTGTTTTTCCACTGCTATTACGAGCCCAACCCCAACCATGGCTTAGCATATCATGGGCAGCGTATTTTCCACAAATAGGGACATACCGAGGTTGCAATGTAGCATCATCTGCAAAAGTAGAAAAAGTAAAAAATGAAAGGCACAAAGCCAAGCTTAATAACGTAATGATTATCTTTTTCATTTATTAATTCCTTTCCTCAGTAATCTCTATCTATTATTTTTAAAAACAGTATTTTAGTGCATTGGACATTCACCTCCCCTTTTGCCTTCTTTATATAAAAAATAACACATTAGTAAAATAATGTAAATTAGCTTTTCCAACAAAAAAATGGCAATTATTATAGGAATTCGGACATAAAGGATTTCAGGTGATAGTATGGGTGGCGGCGGCAAACCAGGGGGGACAATAAAATGCCGCCCCGGCAAAAAAGCCGGGGCGGGGATGGGGCAAGCGTTATTTGTTTTCTTCCCAGATGGGCTCTTTGAGCATCCAGCGGCCGTATTCGTCTTTGTAAAAGATGTCGCGGTTGTAGAACTTGTCGATGATGGCCCAGAACTCGGCTTCGCTGTAGCCGCAGAAGGCGCAGAAATCCTGCACGCTCAGGGGGTCCAGATTGCCGTCGCGCGCTTTGATGATGGGGATGGCCTCGTCGCGGGTCATCATGCCGTAGCGGATGTAGCGGGCGGTGTAATCGGTGGCGGCGGCGTGGCCGAATTTAGGGTATTTGAGCCAGGAGTGCACAAGGTAGGCCCGGCTGTCGATCTGGTCGAAATTTTCGGCGTGGTGGGCGCGGTCCCACTCGTGGGTGAGGTCGTGGAAGCCGCGGCTTTTGGCCAGCTGGTAGTTTTTATAGCTGTTCCAGGGCAGGAAATAGCTCATGTAGAACGGGTCCAGCCGGTCCAGCTGCTCGGGGGTGGGGGCCTTGGTGAGCGCCAGGTCGTTGGCGGTGACGCCGTAGCCCAGCAGCTCTTCCTCAGGGAAGCCCACCGCCACGCCGTTCTCGATCTGGCCCTTGGCGCTGTAGGTTTCCTGATCGGAGCTGCCGCCGTATTCGAAGCTGACGTTCTCGCCGTAGCACAAAAGGGGCGTGTTGAATTTCAGGGCCATGTGCAGCGGGAAGGTGTAGATCAGGCGGTCCACATACCAGGTGGGCTTGCCGTACTTTTCGAAAAAGGCGCGCATGAGGGCCTTTTGGGCCTTGATGTTGGGCTTGCAGCTGATGATGGTGCAGCCGAAGGCCTCGGAGATGTTTTTCAGGTTGTGCTTGCCCGCCTCGGTCATGGGGAAATTATCCTCCACGCTGAACAGGATGGGGTTCATGTGCATGACCTCTTTCAGGATATAGACCTGGAAGTGGCTGTCTTTGCCGCCGCTGACCGCGACGGCGCAGTCGTAGCCGCCGGGGCCGTTGCAGCCGCGGTATTTATCGCACAGGGCTTCGAACTCCTTCCAGCGGGCCTGCCAGTCCACATCGGCGCGGTATTCGTAATGGCGGCAGGCGCTGCACACGCCCTCGGCGTCGAAGGTGATGCCGGGGCGGGTATCGGGCATGGTGCATTTTTTACAATATTTCATGGCGTTTACTTCCTCCTGTTTTCGGGCTGGAACAAAGAGGGCGCGGGCTGTGCCCGGCTCTTTAAACAGTATACCATGAAAGCGGGACGGCATACCAGCCCCTTTTGGAAAAAGCCCGCGCGGTTTTTGGAGGCGGATTTCAAGAGGAAATTAAAAATTAAGGGAATTGAATTAAAATTATTCATTAAAAAGATTAATAAAATTAATTTTTATATTGACTTTTGTGAAAAATAAGCGTATTCTCAGAACAGAACAGGAAAACGCCGGGCCGGGCGGCGAAAGCTGCGCCCGCCCTTTGGCAAAAAAGCGGGGGAAAAGGATGAACAATGGAGAAAAAGGGTTCCACGCGCCCGCCCGATGCCCGGTTTGCGGGCAGGATATGCGGGTGACCAAGCTGCGGTGCGGCCGCTGCGGGACCGAGCTGTCGGGGGAGTTTTCGCCCTGCCGGTTTTGCAGCCTGGAAGAAAAGCACCTGCAGTTCGTGGAGACGTTTCTGCGCTGCCGGGGATCCATCAAAGAGGTGGAAAAGGCGCTGGGGGTGAGCTACCCCACAGTGAAAAACATGCTGGAAGCCGCGCTGGCCGCGCTGGGGCTGGACGAGACCCCGGAGCTGAAGGCGGTGCGCCAGGATGAGGAGCGCAGCGAGATATTGACGAGGCTTGCAAACAAGGAGATCGATGTGGCAACAGCCGTTGAGGCGCTGAATCAACTGAAAGGCGGAAAGTGACATGAGCGAAGAAAAACGCAAGGTACTGGAAATGCTGGAGCAGGGCAAAATCAACGTTGAGGAGGCGCACAAGCTGCTGGAGGCACTGGGTGAGAGCGGCGCCCCGCAGGAGGGGCCCGCGCCGGCAAAAGAGGAAGAAGCCGTGCCGGCACAGGAGCAGGGCGCGGGGGAGGCGGCCCGGACAAACGGAGAGAAAGCGGGCGTGGGGCCGGCCGTGTTCAGCACCCCGGCACCCACCTTGCAGCTGCCGGACGATTTGCTGGCAGCCGCGGCTGAGGGCGAAAAAGCGGCGGGAGAGCCCGCCGCCCCGCCGCGGGAAACGGCGGAAGGGGAGTGGGACGGCGCAGCCCGGGAGCAAACGCCCCGCTATGAATATGAGACCTGCCCGCCCCCCGCCCCCGGCTGGCAGCAGTATGAATATACCGTGGATGCGGCGGGGATCGAGAATCTGGACCTTTCGTGGATCAGCGGCCCGATGGAGGTGCGCGCGTGGGAGGGCGAGCGCATCCGTGTGACCGAGTATGCGCGCACGGCGCTGCCCGAGGGGCGGCAGCTGCAGCTGCAGACCGCGGGCGGGGTGCTGACCGTGCGCTGGGCGCGGGAGGTGATCCTGTTTGGCCTTTGGCCCCTCTCGAAGCACCTGGTGGTGGAGCTGCCCGCCGCACTGGCGGCCGGCCTGGGGCGGGTGAAGTGCGCCAATGTGGCGGGAAAGACCTACCTGACCGGCCTGTGCGCCCAGACGCTGGAGGCGAGCTCGACCTCGGGGCTGGTATCGCTGGGGGGCGTGACGGCCCGGCGGCTTGCGGCGAAAAGCATTTCCGGCGCGGTGCGCGCCGAGGACTTTGCGGCCCAGACCGCGGATTTTGGCACCACCTCGGGCGCGGTGGAGGCGTGGGGCAGCGCCGAGGAATTGCAGCTGAAGAGCGTTTCGGGGGCGCTGCGGCTGGGCCTGGGCCAATGCCCCGGCAAGGCGGTGCTTGGCACCACCTCGGGCGGGATTGTGCTGACGCTGCCCGGCGAGATAGGCTTTACCGCCAAGTTTTCCAGCGTGTCCGGCCGGTTCAGCACGGATTTCCAGGTGGAGGGCGAGATGGGCGGCAAGCAGGGCAAGGTGGTGCACGGCGACGGGTACGCCAAGCTCAAGCTGAACACGATCTCGGGCGGCATGAAGGTGCTGAAAGCGTAAAGCCGCCTTTTTTCCATAACCGATATAGGCGCAGGACTGGGAGGAACCATGGAGCTGAACGAACAAGCCTTTATTCCTTTGAATGGGGCGCTGCAATATATATCCGTTCGCGCGGAGAAAAAGGGGGCGCCTTTGCTGCTGTATCTGCACGGCGGGCCGGGGGACGCCGCGCTGCCCCTGGTGTTAAAGTTCAACCGGGAGCTGGAAAAGCATTTTACCGTGGTGGTATGGGAGCAGCGGGGGGCGGGAAAATCCTATTACAGGTTCGGTGACGAACAGCCCTCGATCGATACCTTTTTGCAGGACCTTTATGCGCTTGTGAGCGCCCTGCTGGCTCGGTTTGAACAGCGGGATTTGTATTTGGTGGGCCATTCGTGGGGGAGCGTGCTGGGGCTGCGGTTCGTTCAGGAGCACCCGGAGCTGGTGCGCGTTTACGTGGGCTGCGGCCAAGTGGTGAATATGAAAAAATCCTGCCGGGAGGCCTACGGCTATGCATTTTCCCATGCGGAGGGAAAGGCAAGGGAGAGGCTGCGCCGGATCGACTGCGGCTACCCGGACACAGGGGACGGGTGGCTGGAGGACCTGCTTTTTGTGACGGGGCAGGTGGTAAAGCACAAGGGCTCACTTTATGGCCGGACGAATTACAACGAGCTGATCAAACCGTTTTTGGGATGCCGATATTACAGCCCGCTTGATCTGCTTCGGCGGCAAAAGGGGAGCCTGCAGGCCATCCGCTGTTTGTGGCAGGAACTGATGCAGACGGATTTTGAGGGGCAAACGCACTATGGAGCGCCGGTGATCTTTGCGGAGGGAAGGCACGACAGCCATGTGTCTTCCGAGCTGGCAAAGCGCTATTTTGACAGCATCGAGACCGAAAAACGGTTTGTATGGTTTGAAAAATCCTGCCACTTCCCGCAATGGAGCGAGAGCGAAAAGTTCAACGCGCTGATCATCGGGCTGCTGGCATAAAAAGCGGCTACGGCAAAGCGCCTGTTTTGAGAGCCGGAGCTCCCGGCGGCACGGTACACCCAAAAACCGGCTATGCCGCTTAGGCGGCGGGGCTATTTTCAGGAGAAGCTTTTCAGCCATACAACCACGCAAAAATCCCCCCGGCAGGGCCTTTCAGGCTCTGCCGGGGGGATTTTTGTGTGGATCAGCGGTTTTTGCGGATGTAGATCAGCAGCGCCTGGATGGCCAGCGCCATCAGGACTGCCCCGCCCGCCACAAAGGCCAGGCTGAACAGGACGCTTAAGATCCCCAGAAACGAAACGATCATTGCAGGTTCCCCCTTTGCGGCTTTTTGGCTTTAAGCGGCGCGTCAGACCGCCGCGAACTGCTTTTTACAGCGCAGGAGCAAGCACGCCAGCAGGCACAGCGCCTGCACCCCCACCCCCAGGATGGTGGCGTAAGCCGTGCCCCAGGCGGCATAGGCGCCGATCAGGCCGGGGCTGGCCAGCAGCGCGGCGCCAAGCCCCGCAAGGCAGCCGACAATGAGCCCTTTCATGGCGCGGGCGATGGTGAGCAGGTTGCACAGCACCGTGGCGGCCACGGTGAGCACCGTGGCGGCGACGAGGGGCTGCAAAAGGCCGGCGTAATTTAAAATTTCGGGGGTGGTGGGGTACAGGACCGACAGGCCCCACCGCCCCAGCAGGGCCACGCCCGCCGCGCCCGCGGCCCAGAGCAGGAAAAGGCCCGCAAACAGGATGCGCAGCCCCTTAAAATACCCGGCCTTTTGCCGGCCCTGCCACAGGCGGGCGAAGGTGGTGATGAAAGGCACGAACAGGTACACCACGGCCACCTGCAATACCAGCACCGGCAGGAACACGTTGGCAAAATAGTTCAGCTCCACCCTGCCCAAAAGGCGCTCGCAGTAATAGCGGGGCACCGAGGGGATGGCGGTGTTCAGGCTGGCGTACACCGCCAGGGGCAGGCATTCCAGCAGCAGAGCGCCCACGCCGGCGCCGCCCTTTGCGGCGAGGTCGGCCCGTTTGCGGGCCAGGGGCAGGTCCACGGCGAGCACATAGGCGGCGTTCAGCGCCAGCAGCACCGCCAGGGTGACGACCAGATCGCGGGTCAAAAGCAGCCCGGCCACCACCGTGGCCGCGGTCACAAGGCCGCGCACGCCAAAGCTGACGCCCACGATATCCATGCGCTCGGCCTTTTGCAGGTAGCCGTGCCACACGTCGCTGAAGCTCTCGACCAGGCGGTAGCCGGTGTAGAGAAAGACCACCCAGCGCTGCTGGGCGGAATAGGCGTTTGCAAAGGCAAAGCCCATGCACCCCACCCAGGCGGCGGCCACCGTGAGGTAACGGCTGAAAAGATAGGTGCGGTCGGTGTATTTGCCCGAGAGGTCGGACACCTGGAAGGTGCGCATGCCGAAGCTTGCGGCGCTTAAGGCCACGTTGGCAATGGTCATGGCGGTGGCCAAAAGGCCGTTCGCCTCGACCCCGGCCAGCGCCGTGACCAGCAGGTTCATGGCCGCCTGGCAAAAGTAGAAGATCAGGCTGCCCGCCGTGTTGAACAGCACATTTCTGCGAAGCTGCTTTTCCATGAGCACTCCTTACTGAACAAAGGGCCGCAGCGCCTGCTCCATGGCCTGGGCCCGGGCTTTTGGCACATAAGCCTTTTCAACATACCCGTAGATGCGCTGTGCAAAACCCGCGAGGCCCTTGTGGAAAAAGAACAGCTTTTCCGGGGGAAGGCGCAGCGCGAACAGGAGGTGCACCCCCCACAGGGCGAAAAACTTGAGCCAGTTGAAATGCGGGGCAAAGCCGGGGCCCATGGGCGCGTCCCGCGGGGGCTCTTTGTACACCTGCTCCAGCAGGTCGGCCATGCGCTTGTAGGCGGGCGTGGGGCTGGGGTCGAAGTAGCCCTCGATGACCTCCTTTGCGATGGGGAAAGGCGGGTGGGGATCCGCCATGGCGGCGAGGAACGCCTCGTAGCTTGTGACGCACCGCGCGCCCGCATAGATGACGGGGTCGTATTCGTGCTGGATGGGCATGGGGCGCAGGATATGGCAGCTCTTGCCCGCCATGTACACCTCGGCGATGGCGGTGCTCATCCAGATGGAGATGGAGTCGGCCGCCACGATCCAGTCCTTCACGCCCCGCTCGAAGATCACGTGGAAATTGGGCCGCCTGGCGGCAAGCCCGGCCAGGGCCGGGCTGTTCCACTCGCTGGGGTGGCGGCGGTACACCAGTTCCACCTCGGGGTGGTCGGCCAGGTACCGGTCGAACCAGGAGAGGGTCTCGGCCATGCTGGCCCGGTTGGTGGCGGCAAAGCCGGTGAAATCGGTGCCCGCCATGGCGCTCAGCTCGCGCACCTCGGCCTCGGTCATGCTGGCATAGCCGAAACTGGAGATATAAAGGTGCAGTTGTTTGGCCGGGTCGAGCCCGAACTCGGCGCAGAGGGCGGCCTTATCCTTATAATAGCCCCGGAATTCCGGGCGCAGGAAATCCATCATCACCGCGCCGGTGACCGGGCAGTTTTTTTTCTGCATGCCGTGGGCCGCAAGGCGGGTGGCGGTGCGGCGGCCCCAGCAGGTCTGCACGCACTTTTTGGCGTTGCCGCCCATGTTGAACCAGTCGCCCTCCTCCTGGGTGTCGCTGAGCATCTGCTCCCAGTGAAGGTTCACGATCTTGTTGAGCCGGCCCACATTGTTGTACACATGGCTGTTGATGGCCTCGTTGTCGTACATGCAGCTTGCCACCAGCACCTTTGGCTTTTTCCAGGTGAAGTATTTGAGCTTTTTGCGGTCCAGCAGCTGCCGGATCTCGGCGGTGTAGCCCCGGCGCTGCAGCTCCAGCTTGAGCAGAAGATCGCTCTCGTATTCCCGCACGGGATGCTCGTAAAGAATCAAAAAGTCCAGGCCCACGTGTGCGCGCCCTCCTTATCCAATGTCGGTGAAAAGCTGCTCGGTCCAGACCGGCAGGCCATAGGTGGTGTCGAGATGGAAGCCGTCGAAAAACTGTTTGTCGTCGTTGAAGGCGGGGCGGTCGGCCCACTCGTAATCCAGCACCTGGAAGCCGTAAAAAAGGGACCAGCCCTGAAGGCGCGGCAGCAGCTCTTGCTGCATTTGCCGGGGGATGCCGTAGGGCTCGCAGGCTTCGGTGAGCACCACGTCCGCCATGGGGGGCAGCACCACCGTGAGCCGCACCCCCCGCGCCCGGCAGGCGGCGGCGGCGGTGCACAGGCGCGCGAGCTGCTCTTCGTTGAGGGCCCAGCCCTGGCAGCGGGACAAAAGGGCCGCGGGGTAGGTGGCAAGGCGGGTGTGCAGCGGGTAGACCGTGCCGTCCGGCCCGGTGTAATCGGCGGGCCAGGACCAGTCGCCCGTTTCCTCGCTGCCGCCGCCGGGCACGCCCCGCAGCCGCTCGGACAGGGCGGTGAGCATGTTCACATTGTATTCCAGGTTGAAAAAATAGGCCAGGGGATTGTCCAGCGTTTTTTGCAGGGTGCTCATGCGGTCGGCGTCGTAGGTTTTGGTGACGGTGTAAAACGAGAGGCCAAACACCACCTCCTCGAGGTCCGGGTTTTGCTCCAGCACCCAGTTCAGCACATCCACCCCCTCGCGCAGCGAAGCGCCGCCGAAGGCAAGGTTCTGCCAGGCGCGGCCAGACACGGCCTCCACCTGCTGCATATCAAAATGCGCAAGGCGGGAATCGCCGATGATGACCCGCGGCCCGGGCGCCTGCCCGTAGGCCTTGAGCCGGGCGATGGGGGCCTCGCTGTAGGTTTCGGGCCGCAGGCCGAAATAGTTGTTCGGCTCGAACGCGGCAAAAACGCAGAAGTAGGCGGCCACCGGAAGCAGCAGCAACGCCGCCTTTTTTAAGATGTTTTTCACAGCGCCCGGCCCCCTTTCGTTTTAAAATCCGCCGTAGGCAAAGCTGCCGCCGGCAAAACCGCCGTTCTGGATCACCAGCCCGGCAAAGACGCCCAGCACCAGGGCATAATAGAGCGCCCAGCGCACTGCGGGCTTTTGAGCGGCCAGTACCAGCTCTTCGCTGCCGTTTTTAAAGTGGAAATTGCGCTGCCAGTCCAGCCAGAAGGCCAGCGCCAGCGCCAGCGCCAAAAAGACCAGGTAGGCGGCCGCCATGAGGGGCTGGGCGTAAAAGCCGTGCAGCACGGCCTGCCAGCTCTCGGCGGCAAAGCGGCCGGGCGCCCAGCCGCGGAAAAGCCCCGCCAGCAGGGCAAAGGCCTCGGCCACGCCATACTGCGCGCCCGCGGGCTGGCCGACGCCGGAGCCCATGGCGAAAAAGGCCATGCTGAACACCCACAGGCAGAACACCGCCCCGCGCTTGGCCCAGAGCAGCCGGGCGGGGGCCCTTTTTTTCGGCTTGCCCAGGCGCTGGTGCAAAAGCTCCTCGCCGGCCCGGTAGACGGCCTGCAAAAGGCCCCACACCACAAAGGGCAGGGTGCTGCCGTGCCAGAAGCCCGAGAGAAAGAACACCACGGCCACGCAGAACACCGGCGAAAGGCGGCTCACCCGCCTGCCCACAAGGGGCAGGCGCGAGGCGTCGGCCCAGACGAGGGGGGTAAACAGATAGTCCTGCAGCCAGGAGGAAAGGCTGATGTGCCAACGGCTCCAGAAGCCGGAGAAATTGGTGGCAAAAAAGGGCGTTTTGAAGTTTTCCGGGATGTCAAGGCCCAGCAAAAGGGCGCTGGCCCGGGCCATTTCGGAATAGCCCACAAAATCGAAGTAGAGATAGAAGGTGTAAAAAACGAGGGCCAGCAGCAGGGCGGGGCCGCCGTGGCCCGAAAGGTCGCCGAACACCTGCTGAGCGAACAGCAGCAGCACGTCGGCCACGGCCACCTTTTTGAACAGGCCCAGCGCGAACAATTGGAGCGCGCGCACGGTGCGCGCGGCCTCGAACCGGTGTTCGGCCTTGAGCTGCGGCAGGATGAGCCGCGCCCGGCAGATCGGCCCGGCGGTGATGGTGCCGAAAAAGCACAAAAAGGCCGCCAGGCCGACGAGGCTGCGCTCTGCGGGCAGATCACCCCGGCGGACGTCGATCAGGTAGCTCAGGGCGGCAAAGGTGTAAAAGCTGACGCCCAGCGGAAAGGGCAGGCTGTGCAGCGCGCCGGGCGCGAGGGGAAGAAGCGGCAAAACCAGGTTATAATATTTAAAAAGGGCCAGCACCAAAAGCAAAAGGGCGGCCCCGAACGCCAAAAGCCGGCCCCTGCGGGGAGGCGCCGCGGCCTGGATGGCCAGCCCGAGGCGCCACACAAACACGCAGCTTGCACAGAGCAGGGCAAGGGGCAGCGCCTGCCACAGCCCGCCGTATTGGGCCGCGGAAGGGCGGTTGAACCAATAGAACAGCAGGCTGGCCGCCAGCAGCAGGCCGGTCTGAAAGCGTTTGGGAGCAAGCTTTAAATAGGCGAAAGCCACCAGGGGCAGAAAGGCAAAATAAGAAAAGCTCTGAAAACTCACCCTGAAACCGCCCCTTTCCTTTTTATAGGACGCGCGCACGCCCCAAACGTTTATTATACAGTTTGCCCGCCCGGGTGTAAAGGCTGTGTTTTCCTTGAAATCACCGCATGTTTATATTATACTAGTAACAAATTGGTTACGCAAACCATTTGGTAAGGAGATTTAAAGGAGATTTATAATTATGGCCAATACCGTGATGGTCACCGGCGCCGACGGCTTTATCGGCAGCCATTTGACCGAGGAGCTGGTGAGAAAGGGCGAGAGGGTCAAGGCCTTCTGCTATTATAACTCGTTCGGGACCTGGGGCTGGCTGGACAGCCTGCCGCCCGAGATCAAAAACGAGATCGAGGTGTTCATGGGGGACATCCGCGACCCCAACGGCGTGCGCATTGCCATGGAGGGGCAGGACGTGGTGTATCATTTGGCGGCGCTGATCGCCATCCCGTTCAGCTACCACAGCCCGGACAGCTATGTGGACACCAACATCAAGGGCACCCTGAACGTGCTGAATGCGGCGCGCCAGGTGGGCACAAAGCGCCTTTTGGTGACCAGCACCAGCGAGGTGTACGGCACCGCCCGGTATGTGCCCATCGACGAGAACCACCCCTACCAGGGGCAGAGCCCCTATTCGGCCACCAAGATCGGCGCCGACCGGCTGGCCGAGAGCTTTTACCGCAGCTTTGATCTGCCGGTGACCATTGTGCGGCCCTTCAACACCTACGGCCCGCGGCAGAGCGCCCGCGCCGTGATCCCCACCATCATCACCCAGCTGCTCACCGGACACACCGAGATCAAGCTGGGCAGCCTTGCCCCCACCCGGGACTTCAACTACGTGAAGGACACCGCGGCGGGCTTTATGGCCCTGGCGGGGTGCGAGGCGGCCGTTGGCCAGGAGGTGAACATCGCCACCGGCGAGGAGCACTCGATCGGGGAGCTGGCGGAGGAGCTGATCCGGCAGATCAACCCCGCCGCCCGGGTGGTGTGCGACGAGCAGCGGCTGCGCCCGGGAAAAAGCGAGGTGGAGCGCCTTTTGGGCGACGCCTCCAAGCTGAAAGCCCTGACCGGCTGGGCGCCCGCCTTTACCTTTGAAGAGGGCCTGGCGGCCACCATTGAATTTTTGAAACAAAACATCGCCCGCTACAAGCCGGACGTGTATAACCTGTAAGCACGGCGGCAGGGCCGCTGTGGGAGCGCTGTGCGGCTGCCGGGCGGGCTTTGTGCGAAGCCGGCCCGGCGGCGCCGTTTAAAAAGGGGGCGGGACGCGCCCCCTTTGCGCGGCGCAGTTCAGGATAAAATTTGGGGGAGCCATGCGCGAAACTTCCGTTCAAAAAAAGAAAAAGCCCGTGCCGCGCGCGGCGTGGTGGGCGCTGGCCCTGCTTGCCGCTGCGGCGGCGGCCGGGGCGCTGGTGTATTTCTGGCGCGTGTTTTATTATCTGGACGCCCGGGGCGTGCCGGCGCTGCCGCTCTATTTGGGGGCCGCGGGGCTTGCATGCCTTGCGGTGGGCGCGGCGGCCCTGGGGCATTTTGTGTGCAAACGCTTTGAGGCCAAGGCCGTGCTGGCCGTGGCGCTGTGCGGGGCGCTGTTCTGCTTTGCAAACCCGCCCCTGCAAACGCCGGACGAGACTGCCCATTTTCTGCGCAGCTATTCGCTCAGCCAGGGGCGCTTCACCTTTGACGGGAGCCGGCTTTACCCGGCGGACGTGGCAAAATTGGTGGAGAGCTTCCCGGGGGCGTGGGTTTCGGCCCATACCAGCCAGGGCATGACGAAAACCGACGGCGGCGACCCAGTGAGCTACACCACCGCGGGCTACGGCCTGAAGCAGCGGGGCGAAGAGGGCCGGGTGGAAAGCATTGCCGACGGCTTTGCCGCCTACTTTGACGGCGGCGACCCGAAGGGCGAATTGAGCGAGCCGTACTTTTTTATGACGGTTTCCATGCTGCCCCAGGCGCTGGGCATTCTGCTTGCCCGCACGGCGGGGCTTGGGGCGCTGGGCTGTATGTATGCCGCGCGGCTGGCAAACCTTGCGGCCTATGCGGCGCTGTGCTGGCTGGCGCTGAAAAACTGCAGGCGCTACCAGCCGGTTTTTCTGGCGTTCATGCTGCTGCCGCTGAGCCTTTATATGGCGGCGTCGGTGAGCTATGACGCCACCCTGCTGGGCTTTTATTACCTGGTGGCGAGCTTTTACTGCAAGGATGAGATCACCGGGCGGGACATCGGGTGGTTTTTGTTCGCCTTTGTGATGATGAACATCGCCAAGCCCTATATCAGCCTTTTGTGGCTGGCGCTGCCCCTGGTGCTGCCGAAAAAAGCCTGGAAGACGCGGTGGAAAAAGTGGCAGCTGGCGGCGGCCTGCCTTGCGGGCGGGCTTGCCCTGGGCGCTTTTTTTGACTGGTACGGCACGGTGTTCCGCACAAATTTTGCCTATGTGGGGCGGCAGATCGCCGGGGCGAACGAGGTGCAGCAGCTGGCGGGCGTTCTGCACAACCCCCTGCGGTACACGGCGGTGCTGCTGGGCAGCTTTTATGAGAACGACTTCTTTTTGGGCCAGATGGGCGTGTTCGGCGCGCTGGACCTGCCCATCGCATTTTTGAACTGGGCGAGCCCGGTGGTGCTGCTGTTCGCGGCGGCCCTTTCGGTGCACGAGAAGAGCAGCCTGAAATGGAAGCCCGCCTTGGGGCTGGGCGCGCTTTCGGTGGTGTACATCGCGGGGGCGGCCACGGCCATGTATATCACCAGCACCCCGGTGGGGATGATCCGCATCATCGGCATGCAGGCGCGGTATTTTCTGCCCGCCTTCCTGATGCTGTTCGTGCTGCTGGCGGCGCTGCTGAGCCACGTGCTGGAGCCGCGCCTTGCGCTGGGGCGCACCAAGGCGCGGACCGTGGCCCTTGGCACGGCCACGGCCTTTGGCGCCGTGGGCGCGGTGCTGCTGTTCCAGCACTATTTTATCGGCCCGGTGTTCACCATCCGGTGACGGGCCGCACAGGAACCTGACGTTCTGCGAAAGGAGGCCCCGCGCATGGCATATCTGAGCGGTATTCTGGCGCTTGCGGCGGTGTGGGTGTTCTGCGCTTTTTTGGCCGACCGGTTTCGGCTGAACGCCGCGCTGCTGCCCCTGCCGGTGCTGGCGGGCGTGGCGGTGTGGCTTTGTTTGTGGGGGTTCGCGGGCTTTTTGCGGCTGGGCGGCTGGCTGGTTTACCTTGCGGCAGCGGGCTGCGCGGTATGGCTGGCGGCAGGCGGTGGGCTTTTGCGGGCCGCCCGGCGGCTGGCGGCGCCGGGGTTTGTGTTTTTTGCGGCGGCGGGCGCGGTGTTTTTTGTGCTGTTTGCCGCCACCAAGCCCATGTTCATCGCCTGGGACGAATTTACCTTTTGGGGTACTGCCTGCAAGGCCACGAAGCTGGGGAACGCCCTGCATGCGGCGGCCCCCGGCAACGTACAGGCGGGCAGCTACAACCCCGGCATGATGCTGCTGGTTTACTTTTTCCAGTTTTTCGGCAAGGGCTTTTCCGAGTGGAGCGCTTTTTTTGCCTACGACACCCTGTTTGCCGCCTGCATGAGCGCGGTGGCGGCGCCCCTGGATAAAAAGCGCTGGCCCACGGCGGCGGTGCTGCTGGCGGGCTGCTTTTTGCTGCCCTGGTTTTTCTCGGCCCCGGGGCTGGGGGGCGTGTCGAACATTTACTGCAACGTGATGGGCGATCTGCCGCTGGCCTTTGTGTTCGGCGGCAGCATGTGCCTGTACCTTTCGCTGCACCGGCGCGCCGCCGGAGGCGTTTTGCTGGCCGTCACCCTGGGCTTTTTGACCCTGATCAAGGATATGGGCCTTGCGTACGCCCTGATCGTGGCGGGGCTTGCCTGCGCCGACTGGCTGTTTGCCGATGGGTGGCCGGGGCTGAAACGGCTGGCGAAAACGCTGGGCCTGGGCGCGGCGCTGGCCGGGCCGGTGCTGGCGCTGTTTTTGGGCTGGAGCAGATACTACGCCGCGGCCACCGGGGCCAGCAAGGTGACGGTGGGCAGCGAGGAGCAGGTGGGGTATTTCGGCATGCTGGCCCAGGGCGTTGGCCAGCTGCTGGGCTTTACCGGGCGCACGGAAAAATTTGAAAAGCTGACCGGCTTGATGGCCCGCTCGGTGGTCACGGTGCCGGTGTGCCTTTTGGGCGGCGGCATTGCGGCGCTGGCGGTGATTTTTGGCCTTTTGGCGGTGGCCTGGGCCGCCCTTGCGGGCAGCCGCCGCAGGGTGGTGCAGTTCGCGGTGCTGGGCAGCGCGTGCTTTGGCGTGTTTTTGCTGTTCCATCTGTTTTTGTACACCTTTGTGCTCAGCGAGCAGGAGGCGTATCAGCTTAAGGACTACATCCGCTACATCGGCCCCTATTACCTTGGCTGGGCGCTGGGGGCGGTGGGGCTTTTGGCGCTGGCTGCGGAAAAGGGCGTGCTGCCCCGGGTGAGCCGGGCTGCCGGGCTGGGGCTTCTGGCGGGGGTGTGCCTTTTGGCGGGGGTGCGGGGCCGGCCCGCGGCGGGCTTTTGGAACATGCCCCACACCCTGTACGACGAGCGGCGGGACGTGGCCGCCCGCGCGGCAAGCGTGAACGGCCTGCTGGATTGGGACGACACGGTGCTGCTGATCAGCCAGGGCGACAAGGCCTACCGCTGGAACTATTACGCTTACGAGCTGAACGCCCGCCTGGGGCGGGGCTTTGGCGGCTTTGGCTACGGCCCGGACGTGGAGAAGGGCGGCACCGGCTGGTGGGACACCACCCATATGAACCTGGTGAACCCGGTGGACGCGGGCGAGGGCCGGGCCGAGGTGTATGAATACCAGACCGTGTGCACGGCCGAGGATCTGAAGCGCTTTTTGCTGGACCGGCGCTACACCCACCTGCTGGTGGATACCAGCGACGCGTATTTTGCCATCAGCGTTGCCGGGGCCTTTGGGGTGACCGACCTGCCCGCCGGGCGCACCGACCGGGTTTACCTGTTCCGGATCCTGTACGAGGACGGCGGGGTGCGCTGGGAACCTGTGGAAGGGGGGGCGGCCGGATGAAGAAAAAACACCGGTGGCTGGCCGCCGCCTATGCTGCGGCGCTGGCGGTTTGGCTTTTGCTGGGCTGTGCGGGGCTTGCCCGGGGCGCCTGGTACGAGGCGAAGGGCCTGCGGCCCCACGCGGAGCTTGGCTGGCAGGACCTGGAGAGCCGGAGCATCCGGGCCTATGAGAGCGAAGAGCCGGGGGTGTGGTATGTTTCCACCGACGCGGACCCCCAGCTTCTCTGGCGGCGGGACGCCTATCTGGAAACGGTGGTGCTGCGCATGCAGCGCGCCGCGCCGGGCCATGCGCCTGTGCTTTACTGGAAGGACCCGGGCCAGGCCGATTTTTCAGAGGGGAAAAGCGTGTACGCCGTGGAAACGGCACCCGGGGAGTACACCTTCCGGCTGGGGGGCAGGCGGGTGAGCGAGGTGCGCCTGGATCCGGACAGCGTGGGCGGCATCGTGACCCGGTTCGACGGGGTGGAGCTGAACCCCGCCGGGGCCTGGTACCGGGCGTTTGCGCCGGGCTGGGGCGGGCTGCTGCTCTTTTTGGCCCTGCCGCCCCTGGCGGTGGCCCTGGCCGCCGAGCTGCGGGCCCTGTTTGCCCGCCCAAAACGGTTCCGTTAAGGAGAAATGAGTTTGCTGTATTTTGATCTGGTATTGAGCCTTACGGCCCTGTTCGGCCTGTGCGCATTTTTTACCCTGTGCGCAAGGCTTCACAGCGCCCTGGCGCCGCTGACGGCGCTGGCCTGCGTTTCGACCTGGTTCACCCTGGCGGGGGTGCTGGACGTTTTGAAGCCGGCCGGCTGGGCGGGGTACGTTCTCTGCTGGGGGCTGGGCGCCTTTGCGCTGGCCCGCCACGCAAAAAAGGAGGAGCTGAAAAAGCTGCTCACCCCGGGCGCGGTGCTGTTCTGGGCGCTGGCGCTGACCTTTGCGGTGTATTTTGCCCTGCGGCAGCCCATGTTCAGCGAGTTTGACGAGTTCAGCCTGTGGGGCACCGCCGCCAAACTGACCAAGGCGAACGACCGGCTGTTCCCCGCGTGCGAGCTGGGCGTGCCCTGGACCGCCACCCAAAACCCGGGATTGATCGTGCTGGGATATTTTGTGCAGTTCTTCGGCGCGTTTGCGCCCTTTAAGGTGTATCTTGCCTACGACCTGCTGCTGTTTGCCTGCATCGCGGCGGTGCTGGGCCGGGTGGATTTTAAAAACTACAAGCTGGCGGTGCCCCTGGCCGTGATCGGCTGGTGCACGCCCTGGTTTTTCACCACCTACGCCCGCACCATTTTTGTGAGCAAGGTGTATATGAGCGCCTACGGCGACATCCCCGCCGGGATGCTGATCGGCGGCACAGCGGCGCTGTGGTTTGCCCTGCGGGCGGGCAAGGGGCCGGTGTGGCCGATCCTGCCGGTGCTGGCGTTTCTGGCGAACATCAAGGACAACACCTTCCCGCTGGCGCTCATCACCGCGGCCCTGATCGCTGCCGATTATTTTTTGTTTGGCTTTGAGCGGCAGTGGAAAAAGGGCTGGGGCAGGCGGCTGGGTGTTTCGGCCCTGTGCATGGGCATGCCGCTGGTGCTGTATCAGGTGTGGGCAAAATACATTGCCCGGCTGGTGCAGCAAAACGCCGCGGCGGGGGGCATGGGGGAAACCAGCGAGGGTACCCTGAGCGTGGCGCTGAACGGCACAAAGCTGCTGCTGGGGCTGGAAACGCCGGAATATTACACCCAGCGCGCCCAGCGCTTTGCCCAGGCCGGGGCGGACATGAAGCACGCCTTTTACGAGACCGTGCTCTCGATGGTGGGCCCCGGCGCGGTGGTGGCGCTGCTGATCCTGGCGGTATTTGCCGCAGCCGTGGTCTTTGCGCCCGGCGTGCGGGGGCGGCTGCGGGCGGGCATGTGGATGCTGGGCAGCACCCTGGGCTTTGCGGCGTACAACTATGTGCTGGCGCTGAGCTACGGGTTCATTTTCAAGGAGGCGGAGGCCGCGGCGCTGGCCTCGTATAACCGGTACCTTTACACCTATTACATCGGCTGGTTTTTGATGGCGGTGGCGCTGCTGGCCTGGGCGGTGCAGAACAGCCGCTGGCGCCTGACGGCGAACGCGGGGGTGCTGGCCTTTGCCTGCCTGATGCTGGTGCGGGTGAATATGATGGTGCTGCCCCAGTTCAGCGTGCTGGGCTTTGCCGACGCCACCTTTGCCGACCAGCACGCGGCCGAGGCGCGTGCTGAGGCGGTGAAGGCCGCCGTGGGACCGCAGGACCGCATCTTTATTGTGACCCAGGGCGACGACGGGACCCTGTGGTTCACCTACAGCTGCTACTTTTTGCCCAACATCCTGGATTACAGCGGCTGGGAGGCCGACAGGGACACGGGCCGCTGGGGCGGCGGGGGCGGCACCTTTGGGCTGCCGGAAAACCAGCCCCCGCAGCAGGAGGGGGGCGCGGTGTATTACCACCCGTACACCCTGGCCGAGATGGAAGAGATCATTCGGGGCAGCGGCTGCGCCTACATTTTTGCGGACAAGCTGGACGCCGGCTATACGGCCAGCTACGGCAGCCTGTTCAGCGACGGGCTGGCCGCCGCGAACGCCGGTGAGACCCTGCTTTACAAGGTGGAGCCGGGGCTGTTCACCCCCGTGGAGATGGAGGTGCCCCGATGAAGCGCAGGAGAACATTTTTTAAAAGGCTGAAAGCGCCCATTCCCACCCTGTGTTACGCCGTGTGCGCCGCGGTGTGGCTTGCGGCGGGCGCCGCGGGCCTTTGCAGCGACGGGATCGCCAAGGCGACGGGCCGGCTGTATCAGTTTGAGCTTGCCGCGGAGGATTTTGAGCAGGTGGGCCTGCAGCGGCTGGAGAGCGGCGCGCTGCTGACCCTGGACGGCGACCCGCAGATGATCTGGGAAAACGGGGAAGGGGCGGTTCTGCGCACGGTGCGCATGGAGGCGGCGTTTGACCGCAGCCCCCGGGAGATGTGCCTTTACTACACCACAAAGGAGGGCGAGCCCTTCAGCGTGAACAAACGGGTGTTCGCCGCCCAGGCCGACGACGGCAGTTATCTGTATACCCTGCCACAGGGGCGGATCGCCGCCCTGCGGCTGGACCCCTGCAGCCCGGAGGAGAATAAACCCGTGGAGATGACCATCGCCGGGCTGTATGTGAACGAGCCGGCCCCCTGGTGGAGCTATTTTGCCCCGGGCTGGGCGGGCGTGTTTTCCATGGTGCTGTATCCGGGCCTTGCCGCGGCAGCGATAAGCCTTGTGCGCGCCGCCTGGATGTGGTATAAAAACAAGAGGAGCGCGCGCGGCGCACAGGGCTGAACGGCCCCTGCCGCCCCGCCGGGTAAAAAGGGCGGCAGCAGCCCTTCCCGTTTTTCCTGTTACAAAGAAAAGAGGTCTTGTGCAATGGCGGATTTTATCCCCCTTTCGGTCCCGAACTTTGCGGGCCGTGAAAAGGAATATGTGAATGACGCGGTGGTGAGCGAATGGGTTTCCACCGGGGGCAGCAAGGTGGCCGGGTTTGAAGAGGCCCTGGCTGAATATGTGGGCATGCCCCGGGCCGTGGCCTGCAACAGCGGCACCTCCGGGCTGCACCTGGCCTGCCTGGCGGCCGGCGTGGGCCGGGGCGACGAGGTGCTTGCCCCTACGCTGACCTTTATCGCGGCGGTGAACCCCATCCGCTATGCGGGGGCCGAGCCGGTGTTCATCGGCTGTGACGACAGCCTGTGCATGGACCCGGCCGAGGCCGAGGCGTTCTGCGCAGCGCGGTGCCATATGGAGGGCGACAGGCTGATCGACAGCGCCACCGGCGCCCACGTGAAGGCGCTTTTGGTGGTGCATGTGTTCGGCAACATGGCGGACCTGCCCGCCCTGATGCGCGTTGCGCAGAAGTATCACCTGGCCCTGATCGAGGACGCCACCGAGGCGCTGGGCACCTATTATACCTGCGGCCCCTACGCGGGCAGGATGGCCGGCACCATTGGGGACGTGGGGGTTTACAGCTTCAACGGCAACAAGATCATTACCACCGGCGCGGGCGGGATGCTGGTCTCGAACCACCCGAACTGGGCTGAGCACGCAAAGCACCTTTCCACCCAGGCGAAAGCGGACGAGCTGCAGTTTTACCACGACGAGGTGGGCTACAACTACCGGCTCACCAACCTGCAGGCCGCGCTGGGGCTGGCCCAGCTGGAACAGCTGGAGGGCTTTATTGAAAACAAGTGGGCCCGGTGGCGGCAGTACCGCGACGCGCTGGACGGCAAAAACGGCTACCGCATTCTGGGCTTCCGGGAGGAGTGCACCCGCCCGAACAAGTGGTTCTATTCGCTCTACCTGGAAGACGGGCGGCACGAGCGGGACGCGGTGATTGAAGCCCTGAAAGCGCAGGCCATTCAGGCCCGGCCGGTGTGGGCGCTGATCCACGAGCAGGCCGACTACGGCAAAAACCAGGCCTATGGCCTGGAAAAGGCCCGGGACTACCGGGCAAAGATCGTGAACCTGCCCTGCTCGACCAACCTGACCGAGGCGGACTGCCAAAGGGTCATCGACGTGCTGCTGGCGCTGTGAGCGAGGCGCGGGCGAACGGCAAAAACAGAAAGCGAGGCGGCAAGGCCATGCTGCATGTGGAACAGTTCATCATTGACGGCGGCGCCACGGTGCTGGACGCCATGAAAAAGCTGGACGAGACCGGCGAGCGCATTTTGTTCCTTGCGCCCGGCGGGGTGCTGGAGGCGGCCCTGACCGACGGGGACCTGCGCAAGCACATCCTGCGGGGCGGCGCGCTGGAGGACCCGGTGCGGCGGGCGGCAAATCCCGCGCCCAAGAGCCTGCCGCTCACCGAGCGGGGGCGGGCCAAGCGCTACATTGAACAGTATGACATCGACGCCCTGCCTCTGGTGGACAAAAAGGGCCGCATCGCGGACATCATTTTTGCCAGCGGGGCGGGGGTTGCAAACCGCGCCTGCGCGGGCATTCCGGTGGTGATCATGGCCGGGGGGCTGGGCACCCGGCTTTACCCCTACACCAAGATCCTGCCAAAGCCGCTGATCCCGGTGGGGGAGCGGCCGATTTTGGAGCACATCATCGACCGGTTCCGGGACTTTGGCTGCGCCGACTTCCGGCTGGTGGTGAACTATAAAAAAGGCATGATCAAGAGCTATTTCAGCGAGCTGGAACCGCCCTACCAGGTAAGCTATGTGGACGAGGACGAGCCGCTGGGGACCGGCGGCGGCCTGTGCCTTTTGAAGGGGCAGGTGGATTCTACCTTCTTTTTGTCCAACTGCGACATTTTGCTGGACGCGGATTTTGCCGACCTTGCCGCCTACCACAGGCAGCAGGGCAATTTGATCACCATGGTGTGCGCGGCAAAGCATTTTACCGTGCCCTACGGGGTGATCGAGCTGGGCGAGAACGGGGCGATCCAGAGCATGAAGGAAAAGCCCGAGATGAACTTTTGGACCAACACCGGCGTGTATGTGGTGGAACCCCGGGTGGTGGAGGAGCTGGAGGACGGCAAAAAGCAGGGCTTCACCGACATCATTGAGCGCTACCGCGCCCGCGGCGAGCGGGTGGGGGTGTACCCCATCAGCGAGCAGAGCTGGATGGACATGGGGCAGGTGGAAGAACTGGACAACATGCGCCGGAAGCTGGAGGAGAACGAATGAGCGTGCTGATCATTGCCGAGGCGGGCGTGAACCACAACGGCAGCCTGGAGCTGGCAAAACGGATGGCCCTGGCTGCAAAGGAGGCCGGGGCGGACGTGGTGAAATACCAGACCGCCGTGCCGGAATTGGTGGTGTCGAGATTTGCGCCCAAGGCGGAATATCAAAAGCAGCAGACCGGCGACGGGGAGAGCCAGCTGGACATGATCCGGCGGCTGCACTTTGGCTTTGAGGAACACAGGGAATTGAAGGGGTATTGCGATTCCATCGGCATCCAGTACCTGTCGGCCGCGTTCGACCTGCCCAGCGTGGCCTTTTTGGCGGGGCTGGACCTGCCCTTTTTCAAGGTGCCCAGCGGTGAGATCACAAACCTGCCCTACCTGGAAGCGGTGGCGGCGGCCCAAAAGCCGGTGATCCTTTCCACCGGGATGAGCACCCTGCCCGAGATCGAGGACGCACTGGCCGTGCTGGAAGAGGGCGGCTGCCCCAAAGTGACGCTGCTGCACTGCAACACCGAATACCCCACCCCCTACGAGGATGCGAACCTGCTGGCCATGCTGGACCTGGCCGGCCAGTTCGGCGTGGAGGTGGGGCTGTCGGATCACACGGCGGGCTGGGAGTGCGATGTGGCCGCCGCGGCGCTGGGGGCGGCGGTGATTGAAAAGCATTTCACCCTGGACAAGGCCATGGAGGGGCCGGACCACAAGGCCAGCCTGGACGTGGGGGAGCTGCGGGCGATGATCGCCGCGGTGCGCCACACCGAGGCGGCGCTGGGCACCGGCAAAAAGGCCGTGAGCGGGAGCGAGGCGAAAAATAAGCCGATCGCCCGCAAAAGCATTGTGGCGGCAAGGGCCATTCAAAAGGGCGAGGCCTTTACCGCCGAAAACCTGACCACCAAACGCCCGGGCGGCGGGGTGAGCCCCATGCGCTGGCACGAGGTGCTGGGCCTTGCGGCAAAGCGGGATTTTGAAGAGGACGAACCCATTGAAGTATGAGCGGGGAAATGCCATGAACAAAAAGACGGTTGCAGTGGTGACCGGCACCCGGGCCGAGTACGGCCTGCTGCGGCCGGTGCTGCAAAAGCTGCTGCGCTCTGCGGTGCTGGAGCCGCAGCTGCTGGTGACCGGCGCGCACCTGGCGGCGGAGTATGGCGGAACCGTGGCCGAGATCGAGGCGGACGGCACGCCCATTGCGGCGCGCATCCCGATTTTGAAATTCGGCGCGGGGCCGCTTGCCACCGCCGACACGGTGGCCTATGCCATTGGGCAGTTCAGCCGGTGGTTTTGGGAGCACCGGCCCGCCTGCTGCCTGGTGCTGGGCGACCGGTACGAGATCTTTGCGGCGGCCCAGGCCGCGGCGTATACCGGGGTGCCGGTGGCGCACATCAGCGGGGGGGACGTGACCCTGGGCGCGGCGGACGACTGGTACCGCCACTGCATTACCAAGATCGCCCACCTGCACTTTCCCAGCTGCGCGGAATACGCGGCCCGGGTGGTGCGCATGGGCGAGGCGCCTGGCACCGTGTTCAACGTGGGGGGCCTGGGGGACGAGAACATCCGCCGGATGGAAAAGCTGCCCCGCGCACAGCTTGCAGAGAGCCTGGGCTTTGATGTGACAGGGCCCTTCGGCCTTGTGACCTTTCACCCGGAAACAGCGGGCGGCGCCGCGCCGGAGGCCCAGATGGCGGAGCTGCTGGCCGCCCTGGAGGAGGTGGGGGAGCTGAAGTGGCTCATCACCAAGGCGAACGCCGACGCGGGCGGCAGCCGGATCAACGCGATGCTGGACGACTGGGCGGCGGCCCGGCCGGAACGGGCGGCTGTTTTTGCCAGCCTGGGGGTGAAGCGCTACCTTTCCGCCATGCAGTGCGCGGCGGTGGTGGCGGGCAATTCTTCCTCCGGGGTGGTGGAGACCCCGACCTTTGGGGTGCCCGCGGTGAACATTGGACAGCGGCAGGCGGGGCGGATCGTGTGCGGAAACGTGCTGTGCTGCCCGGCGGAAAAAGAGGCGATCCTGGCGGCGCTGCGCACCGCGCTGACCCCCGCCTTTGCACAAAAAGCCCACGCGGCGGTGAGCCCCTATAACGGGGGCGACACCAGCGGACGGATCGTGCGCGTTTTGGAGGAAAAGCTTTTGGAGCCGGGCTTTGGCGCGCCCAAGGTCTTTTACGACGGGGAGCGTGGGTAGAAATTCAACTATGACGATCTGGACACATCTTCGCCACTCTCCCGATGGGGAGTGTGGATAGAAATGGCAGCGGGTCGCCGTACATCTTGGTGTAGTCCCGTCGCTCCCCTCGCGGGGAGCGTGGATAGAAATAATAATCGTGTCGCTGGAGAAGCTGACGCGATTTGTCGCCCTCCTCGCAGAGGGCGTGGATAGAAATATTTGACTATCTCCATCAATGACCAATACTTTACGTCGCCCTCCTCGCGGGGGGCGTGGATAAAATGCAGGCCGCGGCGGGCGGAAAAATACAGCGAGGTGTGAGAATATGAAATTACTGATCGTGGGGCTTGGCAGCATGGGCAAGCGGCGGGCGCGGCTGGCGAAGGGCATCGACCCTGCCGTTTCCATCAGCGGGGTGGACAGCGCGCCCGACCGGCGGGAGGAAGTGAAGGCCCTGGGCATCCGGGCGTATGAGAGCGTTCCCGCGGCGCTGGCCGCGGGCCGGTACGACGCGGCGCTGGTGTGCACCGCGCCCCTGACCCACGCGGCGCTCATCGGCCAGCTGCTGGACGCCGGGCTGCCGGTGTTTACCGAGCTGAACCTGGTGAGCGACGGCTATGCGGAAAATCTGCGCAAGGCAAAGGAAAAGGGACTGGCGCTGTTTTTGTCGTCCACCATGCTGTACCGGGGCGAGACCCAGTACATCAAGCGGCAGGTGCAGGCCTTTCAAAAGCCGGTGAACTATATTTATCACATCGGCCAGTATCTGCCGGACTGGCACCCCTGGGAGAGCTACAAGAATTTCTTTGTGGGCGACGCGCGCACCGGCGGCGTGCGCGAGATCTTCGGCATCGACCTGCCCTGGCTGCTGGACACCTTTGGGCCGGTGGAGCGGGTGCATGTGGAAAAGGACCGGCTCAGCGAGCTGGAGATCCCTTACCCGGACAGCTATTTTGTGACCCTGCGCCACAAAAACGGCACCAAGGGCATGCTTGCGGTGGACGTGGTGAGCCCCAAGGCCGTGCGGAATTTTGAGTGCTTTGGGGAGGGGCTGCACCTGTTCTGGGAGGGCAACCCCAAGGCGCTGTACCGGTTTAACCCCGCCACAAAGGAAAAGGAACCGGTAAACACCTATGCCAGCGTTGAGCACGACGCGCGCTACAGCGACAACGTTGTGGAGAACGCCTATGTGGACGAGCTGCAAAACTTTTTTGACGTGCTGGCCGGAAGGGGCAAGCCCCGGTACAGCTTTGAACAGGACCGGGAGACCATCCGGCTGATCGAAACCATTGAGGAGGCGTGAGACCATGGGATTTTTTGAGGAGCTGTTCGGCGCAAAACAGGATGAAATGCCCCGCGGCGTGATCGTGCACAATGTGAAGACCCCCTACAAGGCACAGATCATGGCGCACTTTGAGGCGTCGTTCCCCGGGCGCGAAACCCAGGTGTGGGACGACCCCGACACCCACATGGAGCTGGCGGTGATGGCGCCCACCGAGGCCGAGCCCTACTATGTGGCGTACACCATGGGCATGAGCGCGGAACCCATGACCCTGGACAACATGCCCCACGGCAAAAAATTTGAGTGGCTGCGCACCGCCGAGCTGCTGATGTTTTTGCCGGGCGACTGGCCTGTGGAGCAGGCGGGCGGCCCGGAGCATTTGAACGAGCCCGACCGAAAAGCTGCCGCCTGGCCCCTGCGCCTGCTGCGCATGCTCGCCTGCATGCCCCGCAGGCAAAAGACCTGGCTGGGGGCGGGACACTCGATTCCCAATGGGGAGCCCGCCCACCCCTATGCGGAAAACACCCCCTTTGCCGGGGCGGTGCTGTTTTTGCCCGCCCAGAAAAACGGCCCCAAGGAGGTGCAGCCGGTGAACATTGGCGGGGGCCGGCGGGTGGTGCTGTACACGGTGGTTCCCGTTTACCCCGCCGAGATGGACTACAAGCTGGAATTCGGCGCCGAGGCCCTGGAGCACAAGCTGCGGGAGCTGCCCGCGGGCTCGGGCTTTTTTGTGGATAACAGCCGCCCCTGCGCGGTGGAGGCCGAGCCCGGGCAGGAGGCGCGGCAGGCGGCCCAGGAGGAAGCGGAATGAACGTTTTGTTTGTGGGGCTGGGGTCGATTGGCACGCGGCACCTGAACAACCTGGCCGAGGTCTGCGCGCGGCGGGGCATAGAGTTCAAGGCGGACGCGCTGCGCTCCAGCCTGCGCCCCCTGCCCGGGGATGCGGCTCAAAAGCTGCGGGCGCAGTATGTGAGTTTTGATCAGCTGGGGCACTACGACGCGGCGTTCATCACCACCCCCACCCATCTGCACGCCCACGCCATTGCCGAGCTGGCTGGCAAGGCGGACTGTTTTTTCATTGAAAAGCCAATCTTTGAGGGGACCGGCTACGACCTGGAACAGCTGGGCCTTGGCCCGGGGCAAAAGGCGTATGTGGCCGCGCCCATGCGCTGGTGCGGGGTCTACCTGGCGCTGAAGGAGCTGCTGGGCAGCCTGCGGCCGTATTCCGCACGGGTGATCTGTTCCTCGTATCTGCCGGGCTGGCGCCCCGGCGTGGATTACCGGCAGGTCTATTCGGCCCACAAGGCCATGGGCGGCGGCGTGACCATTGACCTGATCCACGAGTGGGACTACATGGTGGACCTGTTCGGGCCGCCGCTGGCATGCTATAATTTCAAGGGCACTTATTCCCACCTGGAAATCGACTCGGACGATCTTTCGGTTTACATTGCCCGCTACCCCAATATGCTGGCCGAGATCCACCTGGATTACTTTGGCCGCACCTACCGGCGCAGCATCGAGCTTTTCTGCAGGGACGGCACCGTGACCGCCGACTTTGGCGCGGGCACCCTGACCCTTGCCGACGGCACGGTGGAGCGCCATGAGGAACCGCTGAATCAGCGCTATTTGCGGGAGATGGAATACTTTGTGGACTATGCCCTGCAGGGGCGGGGCGAGAGCGTGAACAGCCCGGGCATGGCGCTGGATGTGCTGCGCCTTACCCTGGGGGAATAACGCCCGAATTTTTAAAAGAGGGGAATCGGCATGGAAAGACTGCTCATTACCATCTGCGGAAGAGCGGGGAGCAAGGGGTTCAAAAATAAGAACCTGAAGACCTTCTGCGGCCGGCCGCTGGTTTACTACAGCCTTGCGGCGGCACAGCTGTTTTTGGAAAAAATGCCGGGCGTACAGGCGGACATCTGCCTGAACACCGACAGCGAGGCCCTGGCGGCGCTGGTGGCCGAAAAGTACCCCGAGGTGGCCTACCTGCCCCGGGAGGCGGCGCTGGGGGGGGACACCGCCCCCAAAATGGCCGTGATCCAGGACAGCCTCGCCCGCATGGAGGCGCGGCGGGGCTGCGCTTACGACTACGTGATGGACCTGGACATCACAAGCCCGCTGCGCACCGCCCAGGACATCCGCAATGCCTATGAGCTGAAAAGCGCGAGGCCGGATCTGGATCTGGTTTACAGCGTCACCGAGAGCCGGCGCAACCCTTACTTCAACATGGTGCGCGACTGCGGGGATCACATTGAAAAGGGGATCGAGAACCGCCCCGAGGACGGCACCGGCAGCGGGTCGTATACCGCCCGCCAGCAGGCGCCGGTGTTCTACGATGTGAACGCCAGCATCTATGTGTACCGGCGCGGCTTTTTGGCGGAGAACACCACCGGGATCATCTGGGACGCCAAGACCTATGTGGTGACCATGATGGACACCGGCATCCTGGACATTGACAGCGAAGAGGACTTTCAGCTGATGGAGGTCATTGCCGGCCACCTGTACGCCACCCTGCCGGAGTTTGCCGCGGTGCGGCGGGCCGTGCGGGTTTAGAGGAGGGCTTTGGGGATGGACGAGCAGCAGCGCGCGCTGGATCTGGTGACCGCGGCGGGGGAGCTGATGCTGAAAAACGGCGCGGAGGTGAGCCGCACCCAGCAGACGATGGAGATCATGGCAAAAAGCCTGGGGGTACAGAACTTCCACGGGTATGTGCTGACGAACGGCCTGTTTACCAGCATCGGCTCGGAAGAAGGGCACCCCGCCCAGATCCGCAGCGTGCCGGCCAGCGAGGTGCATCTGGGGCGGGTGGAGGCGCTGAATGCGCTCTCACGCCATATTGCCCAGGGAAAGGTGGATCTGGAGGGGGCGTACCGGGAGCTGGACCGCATCCGGGCCATGCCCTATGCCCCCAGCCGCCAGCAGGTGCTGGCCTGCGGGTTCGGCAGCGCCTGCTTTGCGATCCTGTTCGGCGGCGCCTGGCAGGACGGCCTGGCGGCCCTGGCGGTGGGCCTGGGCCTGCAGGCGGTGCTGCTGGGGCTGGGGCGCTGGGGGACGAACAAGCTGTTCACAAAGTTTTTGGGCGCGGCGTTTGTGTCGCTGGCGACCATGCTGCTGTTCCGCATGGGGTTTGGCTGCAATATGGACAAAGCCATCATCGGCGCGCTGATGCCCCTGGTGCCCGGCATGGCGCTGACCCTGGGAATCCGGGACCTGCTGGACGCGGACTTCCTTTCGGGGGTGATCCGCATGCTGGACGCGCTGCTCACCGCCGCCTGCATTGCCTGCGGCGCGGGCCTTGTGCTGCTGGCGGCGGCCAGCCTGCCGGGAGGGATCGTGTGATGGCGGCGGAGCTTTTGATCCAGCTGGCGGCGGCCTTTTTCGGCACCCTGTGCTTTGCGCTGCTGTTCCATGTGCCCCACCGGCACCTGTGGTGCTGTGGAATCGCGGGCATGACCGGCTGGCTTTTTTATTGGAGCATGATGCAGGCGCAGCAAAGCCCGGTGGCCGCCAGCCTGGTGGCGGTGATCCCTCTGGCGGTGCTGACAAGGGTGTTTGCCGTGGCGCGCAAGGCCCCGGTGACCCTGTTTTTGATCCCGGGGATTTTCCCCCTGGTGCCGGGCGCGGGCATTTATTACACTGCGTATAGTTTTATTACAGGCGATACGGCGGCCTGCGCCGCCAAAGGGGCCGAGACCCTGAAGATCGCGGTGGCCCTGGCCATGGGCATTGCGGTGGTGATGTCGGTGCCGCTTTGGCCACGGCAGGGCGCGAAAAAGATGAAACATGAATAGAAAGACCCGCCCGGCGCACGTTTTGTGCGCCGGGCGGGTCTTTTGCTTGTGGGCGGGCCTTTTTTGCGCCCTGGAGGGGGTGCGGCCGGGTCAAAGGATCACGATTTCGAACCGCGCCTGTGGCGCGATCGCTTCGGCACAGGCGCGCATGGACTCGCTGATGGTGACCTGCTCCAGTGCGGGCAGGGACAAAAGCGGCGTGAGGTCTGAAACGGCGGTGCCGCACAGTTCCAGCGTTTTGAGCTGGGTGTGGGCCTCGATCCCCTGCAGCGAAGAGAGGGGCGTGTTGCTCAGCACAAGATATTCGAGGCCCTGCACCTGCGAGATGTCCGCCAGGTCGGAGATGCCGGAATAGCTGAGCCAGAGCTCGCGCACGCGCATTCCGGCAAGCTGCCGGTAAGAATCGGTCAGGTTGCCCACCCCCAGGCAGTCGAGGGCATGAATCTCCGAGAGGAAGGCAGGGTCATACCCATCGCACAGCCCCAGTTCCAGGCTGAACAGATTGGGAAGCCGCGCCAGGGCGGAGGTGTCGAGCAGGGGATTGTGGAACAGATGGACATAGCGCAGCGAGCGCATGCCGGCCAGCGGCGTGCAGTCGCTGATATCGTTTTCGCCCAGCGCAATGCGGGAGAGCTTGGGCAGGGCCGCCAGGGGCGTGAGGTCGGAGATGTGCGCGCCGTAAATGCCCAGGTCCATCAGGTTTGGAAAACGCTCGAGATCGCGCAGATCGCGGACGTCGCTTTTGATGGAGCCGGACATTCCCCACCGGTAAAAGCCGCCGTAAAAGGCGTCGGCATCTGCACAGCACTCGGTGCCGAGAAGGTACAGCGAGGTGACCCGGCGGCAATCCTCGGCCGTGAGGCGGCTGCCAGGGGGCAGGCCCAGCGAAACGAGGGCCGCCTGCTCGATAAGCGGTTCCCGAAAACCGCCGGAGCGCCCGGAGAGCCACGCCCCAAGCGGGATGGCCGCGGCAAGCGCAAGCAGCGCCGCGGCAGCCGCAAGCACGCGCGATGCGCGGCGGCGCGGCGGTTTTTGGGGCTTTGCGGACAAAAAGGCTTTTACTTCGCCCGCAGACTGGAACCGATCCTGGGGCGCAAACTGGGTGCAGCGCAGGATCGCCTGCTTCAGCGCGCCCTCCGGCAGCGCTTCGGCGCCGGGGTCTGTGCCGCCGGTGAGGAGAAAGCAGAGCACCATGCCCAGCGAAAAAATATCCGCCCGGCCGTCTGTTTGGGAAAAACCGTACTGCTCGGGCGCGGCGAAATGCCTGGTTCCCATCACGACCGTATCGGTCTCGCGCCCGGTGTGATAGCTGCGGGAAATTTCAAAATCGATCAGCGCCAGCCCGCCGCCCTCGCGCAGGATAAGATTTTGGGGCTTGATGTCCCGGTGGATGACCGGCGGCGTTTGGCTGTGGAGGCAGGTGAGAATGCCGCACAGCAGGAGCCCGATCTCCAGGACCTGCTTTTCAGAGGGCGGCGCCTTGCGGTAAAGCGCGTCCAGGGTGATCCCGGGCACATACTCCCGCACTACGCAAAACATGGAAGCTGTTTCGAGGCAGCCGAGATACCGGGGGATCGCAGGGCAGCAAAGCCTTTGCAGCAGTGCGGCCTCGTTGCGGCCCGCCGCGATCCGCTGCCCGGTATAGCATTTGACGACGCAAAGGCTGCCGGAACAGAGCTCCCGCGCGAGCAGCGTTTCCCGCCCTTCGCCCGCACCGAGGCATTCCAGCAGCTCATAGCGCCCGGTCAGGGGCCCGGGGTAAGCCGCGGCCGAAAAAGCCTGTGCAAATTCATCTTTCAGCATTCTGCGCCTCCCAGAGGGGACAACCCCAGCTCGCTTAACAGCAGCTGCGTTTGCACAAGGCTTTCGCTGCGATTGATGCAAAAAAGGATGGCCGCATCCCGCTTGAGCCGCGGATAGAGCGGGCTTTTTTCCGCCGCGCGCAGAAGGCGCTGCGCCTCCGGAACGTTGAGACCGAAGCCAAAGGCGAGCTGAAGGACTTTGTCGCGGGAGGGCTCGCGGATGCCCCGGAAGATCTGGTGGCCGTAGCCGCGCTCGATGTTTGCGCGCTGGATCACGTGTTCCCGAACAAGGCCCTTTTGCCTGCACATAGCGCAGATGTAAAGGTGGAACGGCTCCGGCTGCATTGCCTGCTCATTCTGCTGTAAAAAGTGGTCGAAGGACGCGGTCTTGAAAAGCCGCTCCAGCAGAGCGGCGGTGCCGGGAACCATTTCCGGCCGCGTTTGGTCTTTCATGGGCAGCCCCCCTTGATGAGCCCATTATAGCGCATCTCTGCACGCGGTTCAAATAAAAGTTCAGGCGTGTGTGCAGCGCGCACACCGATCGGCGGCCGCTGTCTGCTACAATTTAAATTGGGCCGTTCCATGCTTTTAGTTTGAGGTGATTTTGTATGAAAAGAATATGCGGCATCCTTTTTGCGGCCGCCCTGCCGGTCGTTTTTGCCGCCTGCGGCACGCAGGCGCCGACGGTTCCCGCGAGGAGCGCGGCGCCGCCTGCACAGACGCAGGCGGCCGAACAGCCCGCACACAGAGAGACAGCCCGCGCGATCTCTCTGGGGCTGGTACCGCAGGCACTGCAGGCGGACTATTCCGCGCCTGTGCTGGACACCGAGCTGGGGGAACTTTTGGGGCGGATGATCGCCCTGCGGGACGACGGGGCTTCCGGAGAATGGGCGCGCCTGTGTGAAAACAGCACCGGCCAGGCGGTCGACCGCGCCGGCGGGGCCGTGTACCTGATGTGCGCCGCGCAGACGCTGGGCGATCTGCGCATGAACGCGCTGTACGACTGCTATTTTACCGAGGGAAACGCGCCGTGGGATCACGAAACGGCGGATTGCCCGATCCTGCCGCCGGGCGAGGTCTCGATCCCCGGGCCAAACGGAACGGACTATACGGGCGACGCCTATGCCGGCGCCATGCTGTTCAGCTTTAACCGCTGCTCGCGCCTGAGCCACAAGCCGCTGATGGAGTTTTCCGGGCAGTGGGATTTCAGGAGCGGCGCGCCTTTTACAAGGGAGGAAGCAATCCTGGCGGCGGTGCGGCTCTACGACTCCTTTGAGGACGAACCGGAGTACATCACGCTGGAGGCGGCTGCGGTGCGCAGCACGATCGGCCGGGAGAGCATTGATCAGGCCCCGGCGCTGCCGGAGCTGAAAGGCGGCGCGCTCCCGCTTTGGAGGGGCGTGGGCTTTGACAGCAAGGCGGAGAGCGACTTTTGGCCGGGGCATTACACCCGGGACTACTACCCGGAGGAATTTCGCTTTGCGGCGGAGCAGGGCTTTGACTTTTTCCGCATGATGGTGAGCTTCACGGCCCTGCAATTCCCCGATTACCCGCAGGATAGGGGGCTTGTGAACGAGAGGGAGCTGGAGGAGCTGGACAAGGTGATCGCCTTTGCGCTGGAAAACGGCGTTCATGTTCAGATCAGTGCGTTTGCCATGCCGGGCAGGGCGGCGCTCTCCGGGTTTGGGAACGGAGAAAACTACAACGACGGGGAATTCTATCCCACAGGGGAGGAATGGGAGGCGTTTACCGCTTATTGGGAAATGCTGGCCAAACGCTACCGGGATATCCCGGCCCCTTATTTGAGCTTTGAGCTGTGCTCGGAGTGGCACCCGGGCGACGAGGGAAGGCTGGAGGATTTTTCTGCCCGGATGGACGAGGTGACGGCGGCGATCCGCGCCGTTTCGCCCGACCGGCTGCTGATGGCCGGGTTTGACGGGGATCTGGCCGCGGCCGAGTGCATGGCCCAAAAAGGGGTGGCGATCTCGTACCACTGCTACGAGCCGCGGGCCTTCACCTACGTGGGTCTGGACACGGTGGAGCAGTATGGGGGCGTGCCGGCCTGGCCCGAGATCGGCGGGGAGCTTTGGACGGCGCAGCGGATCTATGAGCAGAGCATACAGCCGTTCCGGGAGGTAGCGCAGAGGTACGGGGTGGGCTTTATGGTGGGCGAGTGGGGCCTGTGCAACAACGCGTACTACGAAGCATGCCACCCCGAAGAGGCGGCGGTAACGGCTTTTTACAGCGAGATGGCACAGATGTTTGCCAGGGAGAAGATCCCCTGGAACCACTTCGATCTGGCGGGAAGAAACAGTTTTATGTGGAGCGGGGCCATCAGCGGCTTTGGCCGCCGGGGGAGCCGGGCCGTGAGCGGGGCCTATGAATACGACACCCATGTGTTTGAATACCAGGCGGACCGGGCGCTGCTGGAGGCAGTGCTGGAAAACGCCCCGGGCGGCTGAGCCCGGTCTTGGGCGGAGAAGTGAAAAGGAAAGAGTGAAAAGACCCGCCCGGCGCACGTTTTGTGCGCCGGGCGGGTCTTTTTGCCGGAAGGCTGGAAAGGCGTGCTTTCAGCAGATCTCGGCAATGGCTGCACGCAGGCGGGGTTCGTCTGCCGGGGAAAGGCCGGTGGCGGGGAGAAGATAATCCACCAGCAGCTGCAAATTTTCGGGCGTGGGCTCGAAGCCCAGGTCCGGCAGGCGGGTGGGCAGCTGCATGTGGGCCATGAGGCGGCGGACCCCCAGCACATAGGCGTCGGCCATGCGGTTGAATTTGAGCTGCATGAGAATGCCCACGGCCACGATCTCGCCGTGCAGCAGATGCGCGGCCTGCGCGGTAAAGGAGCGGCGCAGAAAATCGTAAAGACCGTGCGCCAGCGCCAGCTGGTTGACCCCGCAGGAAAAACCGCTCACCACCGAGGTGTGCAGAAGGTTTGTGAGGATCACATCGGTGAAGCGGCCCGAGGCGAGGCCCTGGTCGTACACCCGGGAGCCCTCGCCCATGAGAAACTCATAGATCGCCCGGCTGTTCACGGTGCAGATGTATTTTTCCAGAGTACAGTCCTGATAGCTTTCGATCTGGGTGTTGTGCACCACCTCGGGCAGCTTTGCCAGGGAATCGAAGATGCCCGCCGCCAGCAGGCGTTTGGGGGCGGTGGCGATGACATCGGTATCGGCGATGACCACGTCCACCTCTTTACTCATGGCCACCGAGCCGTCGGGGGTGCCGTCGTCGTGATACATGATGCACACCGAGGAGGAGGCCACGCAGGTGGCCACCGAGGTGGGCACACAGATGAGGTCCAGCCCGGCAAAGGTGGCCGCGCACTTGGCCAGGTCCAGGCATTTGCCGCCGCCCACCCCCAGGATGAGGGTGCAGCCGTTTTGGAGCGCCTCTTCCTTATAGCGCCCGGCCCAGGTGCGCGAGCAGGCCCCGGTGTGCACCCGCACCAGGGGCGTGACGCCCGCCGCACGGAACTCCGCCTCGCACAGGCCCAGGATGAGCTTGACGGCGGTGGGGCCGCCGATTACCAGGGGCTTGCCCCCCAGGCGCGCGGTCTCGGCCGCAAGCTCGCGGATACAGCCGTGCCCGTAAAAAAACTTGCCCACGCCCACGCGCAGGTTCACGGTGGTATGTTCCAATTCCATGATGCTGATTCCCTCCATTTTGTTTGAAAGGCCCGCGCCCGGCCCGAAAACGGCCCGGGGATGTTTGAAAAAGGCAAGGCGGGCTTTGGATGGCTTTATTATATTTTGAAAAACTGTTTTTTTCAATAGAAAAAGTAAAAATAAAAAATATTTTTTAAAATTGCTTGACTTGTGACTTTTTACATGGTATTTTGGTTTCACCGGAAAGAAAAAACAGAAATTTTTCACAAAGAAAAATCCGAAAAACATTTTTTATTTTTAAGGAGGAAAAGACATGAGACCGGAAGAACTTCGCAAACAGCTGCACGGGGTGTGCGTGATCAGCATCACCCCGTTTAAAGAGGACGGCAGCTTTGACGCAAAGGGGTACGAAAAAAACCTGGAATTTATTTTAAAGGGCGGGCTGGACAAAACGAACGCCACCATTGTGGTGGGAGGCAGCACCGGCGAGTGCGGCGCCATGAACCCGGCGGAGCGCAAGGAGGTGCTGGAATGCGCGCTGGCCGTGTGCGGCGGCCGGCTGCCGGTGATCGCGGGCTGCAACAGCACCAACGTGCGGGAGGCCATTGAGCTGGCCCAGCACGCCGAGGCCCACGGCGCCGCGGGCGTGATGGCGCTTTCGCCCTATTATTACCCCGCCAAGGACGAGGAGTGCATTTACGCCTTTTACAAGGCGCTGGCCGAGAACACGGGCCTGGGCATCCTTTTGTACAACAACTTTGAGGTGATGAACATCGACTGCCCCATTTCGGTGCTGAAACGCCTGAAGGAATTCCCCAATGTGGTGGGCATGAAGGAGTGCACCCCCGCCTTTTTCAAGATGACCCGGGTGGTGCAGGAGATCGGCGACAGGGTGAGCGTGGTGAACGGCCACGGCGAGTTCCTGGAGCCCTTTGCCGCACTGGCGGGCACCGCGGGCTTTATTTCCAGCATGGCGAACTTTGTGCCGGAGCGCGCGGCGGCGATCTGGGCCGCCCGGAGCACCGGCGATTACACCCGGGCGAAAGAAATCCGCGACACCATGGTGCCCTATATGGATCTGGCGGGCAAATACTCCGGCCAGGGCGGGGAATACAAGGTGATCTCTCTGCTGAAATACATCACCGACGAGGTGGGCAGCTGCGGCGGCTGGCCCCGCATCCCCTGCGTGCCGCTGACCGGCGAGGAAAAGGCCGAGGTGCGCGGCGTTTTGAAGGCCATTGGGCTGTGAGCGCCGGCGTTTGAATGGGACCGCCCGGCCCCCTGCGCCGGGGGCCGGTAAAAAACCAAAAGCAAGAAAAAGGAGAATCGACATGAAAAAGGCATTTGCAGTTGTTGTGGCAGTTTGCATGCTGCTCACCTTGCTTGTGGGCTGCGGCGGGGGCGCTTCCAGCACCCCGGCGGCCGCCCCGGGCAGCACCGGCGCCGGTGGGGATTCCGGCGAGGTCGTGACCCTTACCTTTATGCGCACCGGCACCCCCGAGGTGCTGCACGAGATCTTTGACCCCATGATCGAGGCGTTCGAAAAGGAATACCCGAACATCAAGATCGACATGCAGGATCTGGGCTGGGGCGACGCGGAAAAGACCCTGCAGACCATGGCGGCCTCCAAAACGCTGCCCGATGTGATGTACCACCTGCCGGGCACCATTTTTGACCTGGCCGACAAGGGCCTGGTGCTGGATCTTTCCCCCTATGTGGACGACGAGCTGAAAAACGACATGTACCCGGCCATGATGGAGGCCGGCCAATACGACGGCAAGCAGTACATGATCACCTGCGGCGGCTCCAGCATTATGCTGTGGTACAACGCAGACCTGTTCACCCAGGCGGGCCTGGACCCGGATAACCCCCCCAGGACCTGGGACGAGTTCATGGCCGCCTGCGAGGCGCTGGCAAAGCTTGACGGCATCGACCCGTTCGGCCTGTATGCCAAGAGCTCCGGCGGTGAGACAAGCTTTTTGTACGAGTCGCTGTTTACCAGCCAGCACGGCGGCAGCGCCTGGGACGGCGCGGCGAACCAGTACGTGTATGACCAGGACGCGGGCAAGGACGACGCGGTGAAGACCCTGCAGTTTTTGCAGGACATCACCCAGTATGCGCAGGACAGCTATGTGGAGTACGGCCGGTTTGACGTGCGCACCCTGCTGCGGGACGGCAAGGTGGCCATGGTGCTGGACGCCATCAACATGGCGAACCAGGTCCCCGAACAGCTGGCCGACGGCAGCATCCGCTGCACGGTCATGCCCTGCGGGGACAGCGGCGTGAATTCCACCGCCGTGAACGTGGGCGGGTGGTTTATTCCCACCAACAGCGCGCACCCGGACGAAGCCTGGACCTTTTTGCGCTATATGATGCGCACCGAGAACCAGATCGAGCACGCCAAGTACGGCTCGGTGCCCATGCTGAAATCCGAGGCCGCCACCTACACCGAGGGCTATATGCTGAACGTGGTGCAGTCGATGGAGCACAGCTACGCCGAGGGCATCTGCCCCCAGACCAACGCCCTGTGGGCGGTGAACGGCGAGCAGCTGCAGCTGCTGATGATGGGCAAGCAGACCGCCGCCGATACACAGGCCAACATGGCCGCAGAGCACGCGGACATTTACAAGTAAACCGGCTTTGAGCCGCCAAGGGCTCCCCGCCCCCAGGAAAGGGGGCCCTTGGCCTTTTGCGTAACCGGGCCCGGAACCGCCGCCCCAGGCGCTGCGCGCCGGCGCCGCTTTTCAGCGGGCGGCACCAAACCAAGAAACAAGAGGTGAACCAAATGCGCCGCAGAACCCGGAAAAAGCCTGTGCTGCAGGAAAAAGCAGAGCCGTATTTGTACCTGCTGCCCACCATTGTGCTGTTTGTTTTTATTCTGGCCGTGCCCCTGTTCAACCTGTTCAAATACTCGCTGGGCGACTCCAACATCATTCAGGGGTTCAAGGGCTGGAACGGCTTTCAAAACTTTGCCTACCTGGTAAGCCCCAAATTTTTGGGCAGCATGTGGGTCACGATCGTTTATGTTTTTTTTGGCGTGATCGGAGTGGTGGTGTGCGGCACCATCGTTTCGCTGGCGCTGGACAAACCCATCCCCGGCCGGGGCGTGTTCCGCGCCATCGCCATCATTCCCTGGGTGGTGCCCCAGGCTTTTGCCGCCTCCATGTGGAGCTGGGTGGTGAACGCGCAGTTCGGCTTTATCAACCAATTGCTGCGCTCGATGCACCTGATTGAGAACAACCTCAGCTTTTTGAGCGAACACACCGCGCTGGCCACCGTGATCGTGGTGCGCATCTGGCAGGGCACGCCCTTTATGATTATTTCGCTGCTGGCCGCGCTGCAGACCATCCCGGAGGACATTCAGGAGGCGGCGGACCTGGACGGGGTGACCGCCTTCCAGCGCTTTCGCTTTATCACCCTGCCTTACATCAAGCCGGTGCTGGTGACCACCACCCTGATCATTACGGCATGGACCATGCAGATCTTTGACACGGTGTACATTATGACCGCCGGCGGCCCCGCCCGCTCGACCCAGCTGGTGGCGTTGGAGATCTATGCCAAAGCCTTCCAGCAGGATGATTTGGGCACGGCCTGCGCCATTGCGCTGTGCGTGCTGGGCATCATTGCGCTGCTGAGCCTGAACAACCTGAAAAAGGAACGGGGGGACATGGAATGAACAGCATCAAGCGAAAAAGGGCCTTTGCCACGGCGGGGCGCTATGGGATCATCCTGTTCTGGATGCTGTTTACCCTGCTGCCCCTTTACACCGCCTTTGTGGCCTCGCTGACCGAATACCAGAACCTGGGAAAGACCTTTTTGTACCCCACCGATTGGGCCTGGCACAACTATGCTGACGTGTTTACCCGGGTGGATATGGCCAGCTTTTTAAAGGCCACCTTTATCTACGCGGTTACCGCCTCACTGATCAACGTGGTGCTGGCCACCTTTGCGGCCTATGCGCTGTCGCGCTTTCGATTTAAGGGCAAGGCCTTTTACACCTGCGTGATCTTTATCACCCAGGTGCTGCCCCAGGTGGTGATTGTGGTGCCGGTGTTCATGATGCTGCAAAAGCTGGGGCTTTACAACACCTACGCGGGGGTCATCATCACGATCCTGGCCACCTCGATGGCGTTCCCGATTTTGTTGATGCGCAGCTTTTTTGACAGCGTGCCCTACGCGCTGGAGGAGGCCGCCGCCATTGACGGCTGCTCCCGCTTTATGACCCTGATCCGGGTGGTGATCCCGCTTACGCTGCCGGGCATTGCCACCTCGTTCGCCCTGTCGTTTTTCTCGGGCTGGGGGCAATACCTCTACCCGCTGGTGCTCACCCGCGACCCGGCAAAGACCCCGGTGACTGTGGGTATCGCCCGGCTGATCGACAACCAGACCCCCTGGGAAATGGTGATGACCGGGACCCTGATCTCGATTGTTCCGGCGGTATTGATCTACCTGCTGGTGCAGAAATCCCTGATCAAGGGCATGGCCAGCGGCGCGGTGAAGTGAGCGGAAGGAGCGAGTGAAGATGTGGAACGGCGCCGAGCGCCTGCGCGGCAAAATGCGGGCGGGCGAATTTGTAAAGGGGTTTGCGGTTACCCTGGCGGAGCCCGCGCTCAGCGAGATGGCGGGCGCTGCGGGCTACGACTTTGTGTTTGTGGACGCCGAGCACGCCCCCCTTGACCGGCAGGAGATCTGCCGCCATGTGGCGGCCGCCCAGGGTGCGGGCGCTGCGGCACTGGTGCGGGTGCGGGCCGCAGAGCCTGCCATGCTGAAGGCAATTTTGGACCTGGGGCCGGACGGGGTGATTTTTCCCTTTGTGCACGACGCCGCCACCGCCCGCCGCGCCGTGGCGGCCTGCGCCTACCCGGACGGGCCGGTGCGGGGCATGCGGGGGCAGGGCCCCCAGCGCGCGGTGCGGTGGGGCTTTGGCGACGAGGCCGGGTATCTGGCCGACCCGGACAAGTATCTTTTAAAGATCATGCAGATTGAATCCTGCCAGGGCTGGCGGAATCTGGACGAGATTCTGGCCGTGCCCGGTGTGGACGGAGTATACCTGGGCCCGGCGGACCTGGGGCGGAGTTTGGCGGCGCAGCCCGCCCCGGGTCTGCCTTTATTGAAGGACGTGTGCGCCGACGTGTACCGCAAGGTGCGCGCGGCGGGCAAATGGATGGGGGCGCCCCTGCCGCAGGATGCGGCGGGGGTGGCCGCCGCCCGCGCGCAGGGCGCACAGTGGGGCGTGTGCGGCATTGACACCGCGCTGCTGGCACAGGGCATGCGCGCCTGCCTTGCGAATTTTGCACAAGAAGGAAAGGAATGATCCCCATGCCTGTGTTTGAAATGCCGCTGGAGCGCCTGCGCGAGTACAGGGGCTGCAGCCCGCTGCCCGGCGATTTTGACGCCTATTGGCGCGCCGCGCTGGGCGAGCTTGAAGCTACCGGCCTTGACTGCACCCTGGAGCCCGCCGGGTTCCAGGCGCCGGGGGTGGAGTGCTTTGATTTGTGGTTTACCGGCGTGCGCGGCGCGCGCATCCACTGCAAATTCCTGCGGCCTGAAAAGCCGGCGGGGCGCATTCCGGGCGTGGCCGTGTTCCACGGCTACATGCACCACGCGGGCGAGTGGTTCGAGCGGCTGCCCTATGCCTATGCGGGCATGGCGGTGCTGGTGATGGAGGCCCGGGGGCAGGGAGGCCTGTCGGAGGACGTGTACGACGGCGCGGGGCCGACCTTGTTCGGCCATGTGGTGCGCGGCGTGCGGGATGCGGATCCCCAGAAGCTGTATTACCGGGATGTGTACCTGGACGCAGTGAAGACCGTGCGCATTTTAATGAACATGGACTTTGTGGACGAGGGCCGTGTTGCGGCCACCGGAAAATCGCAGGGGGGCGCTTTGGCGCTGGCCGCGGCGGCGCTGGAACCGCGGGTAAAGCTGTGCGCGCCGATGTACCCTTTCCTGTGCGATTTTAAGCGGATTTTGGAGATGGATCTGAACAGGAACGCTTACGAGGGCTTTTATTACTATTTTAAAAAGTGCGACCCGGCCCATGAGCACGAGAAGGAATTTTTTGAACGGCTGGGCTACATTGATGTGCAGAACCATGCGCCCCAGGTGCGGGCGAAGGTGCTGTGGCAGACCGGCCTGATGGACGATCTCTGCCCGCCCTCGGCCCAGTTCGCGGCCTACAACAAGCTCGTTTCGCCCAAAGCGATCAAGCTGTACCCAGAGTACACCCATGAACTGATCACCTATGCGAACGACGAGATATTCACCTTTTTTCGGCAGCTATAAGGGCAAAACAGACTGTTTTTGCGTTAAAATGGCCCATTGCGGGACGCATTGATTGACAGACCATTGAAGAGAGGGATAAAATAATAAAAAGCTTCCAAAAAATAGGGGGATTTTTTTATGGGGATCAACGCGGCCCACAATGACTTTTTGCTCACGATCCAATCAGTCTATCCTTCGCTGACCAAAGCGGAAAAAAAGGTGGCGGACTATATCCTGCAAAACCCCAAAGGGGTACGGTTTATGTCCATCACCGACCTGGCCGACGCGTGCAGCGTGAGCCTGACCAGCGTGTTTCGGTTTTGCAAGACCCTGCGGCTGCGGGGGTACCAGGAGTTTAAGGTGCAGCTGGCGCTGAGCATGAACGACGAGGAGGAGAGCGAGGAGACCGAGCTGCTGCCCGCCGCGGTGACCCGGGCCGACACGGTGGACACCGCGGCCAAAAAGCTGCTGCAAAGCCATGTGAACGCCCTCACCGAGACCCACGCGCTGGTGGACGCCGAGGCGCTGCGCAAAGCGGCGGATTACATCAACCACTCGGATCAGGTGCGCTTTTTCGGGCTGGGGGGGTCGATGCTCACCGCGATGGAGGGAATGTATAAATTCCTGCACATCATGCCGAATGTTTACTGCCTTTCGGACGTACACATGCAGACCATGGGCGCCTCCACCCTGAACGAGCATGATGTGGCGATCTTTATCTCCCACTCGGGCGCCAGCAAGGAGATCGTGCAGATGGCGCAGAAGGCGCGCGCCGGCGGCGCCCGCACGGTGGCGATCACCCGCTACGCAAAGTCGCCGCTGGCGGAGTATATGGACGTGGTGCTGCTGTGCGGCGGCTATGAGCCGCCTTTGCAGGAGGGGTCGTTTCCCTCGAAGACCGCGCAGCTGTTCGTGCTGGACCTTTTGTTCACCGAGGTATACCGCACCCAGTTCGACTATTCCAAAGAGATCAACAAGCGGGTGACCACCTCGATCCTGGATAAAAATTATTGAAGCCGAGCCATTCTGTGCCCCCAAAATCCTGACGGCCGTGCAAGCCGCCGCATTTGGGGGCGATTTTTAAGGAGAAACCTGAAATGGAGATTCTTGTTTGTATCAAACAGGTGCCGGGCACCAGCGCCGTGGAGGTGGACCCGGTGACCGGCGTGCTGCGGCGCGACGGGGTGGAGAGCAAGCTGAACCCCTATGACCTTTACGCGCTGGAACTGGCGTTTCAGCTGCGGCAGAAGTATGGCGGCCGGGTGCGCACGATCACAATGGGGCCGCCCCAGGCAAAGGCCGCGGTGCTGGAAGCGCTGTATATGGGCGCGGACGGCGGCGCGGTGATCAGCGACCGCCGGTTTGCCGGGGCGGATGTGCTGGCCACCAGCTATACCCTGGCGCAGGGGCTGCGCAGCCTGGCGCCCTTTGACCTGATCCTGTGCGGGAAGCAGACCACCGACGGGGACACCGCCCAGGTGGGCCCCGAGATCGCCGAGCACTTGGACCTGCCCCACGCCACCGGGGCGGCGCAGGTGCTTGCGGCGGGGGAAGGGGACATTACGGTGCGCGGCGCGCAGGACGGCCTGATCGTGACCCAAACCCTGCGCCTGCCCTGCCTTGTGTGCGTGGACGGCGCGGTGAATACCCCGCGCCTGCCCTCGTACCGGCGCAAAAAACAGCTGGGGGAGGGGCAGGTGCGCTTTTTGTCGCTGGACGACATGGAGGATAGGGATGAGCGGCACTACGGCCTTTCCGGCTCGCCCACCCAGGTGGTGCGCATTTTCCCGCCGGAAAAAAGCACCGAAAAAGAGCTGTGGACCGGCACGGAGCCGGAGCTGGCGCAAAAGCTGTTTGACCTGTTCAAGGGTCAAAAAGCACTTTAAGGGGGTGGGAATATGGCAGGATTGACCATTCATGCGGAAAAGCTGACCCCGGAGCTGGCCGAACAGCTGGTAACGCTGTGCCCCTTTGGCGCGCTGGAATACAGCGGCGGCGCGCTGGCGGTGGGGGCCGGCTGCAAAATGTGCCGGCTGTGCGTGAAAAAGAGCGGCGGAGCCGTGACGGTGGAGGAGGCCCCGGCGCCCCAGGTGGACAAAGGCCGGTGGGCCGGCGTGGCCGTGTTTGCGGACTACGCCCACGGCCGGCTGCACCCGGTGAGCCTGGAGCTGCTGGGCAAGGCCCGGGAGCTGGCCGCGGTGACCGGCCAGCCGGTGTATGCGCTGCTGCTGGGCAGCGGCACCGGCGCCGCCGCCCGTGAGCTGCTGCGCTACGGGGCGGACAAGGTGTATGTGTGCGACGACCCGGCCCTGGCCGAGTTCACGGTGGAGCCCTACGCGGACGCGTTTGCGCATTTTATTGAAACGGCAAGGCCCTCGGCCATTCTGGTGGGGGCCACCAACCTGGGCCGCTCGCTGGCGCCCCGGGTGGCGGCGCGTTTCGGCACCGGGCTCACGGCCGACTGCACCATGCTGGAAATGGAGCCCAACACCGACCTGGTGCAGATCCGCCCGGCGTTCGGCGGCAACATCATGGCGCGCATTGTGACCCCGAACCACCGGCCCCAGTTCTGCACGGTGCGCTATAAAATTTTTGCAAAGCCCGAGCCGGGGCCTGCGGCCGGGCAGGTGGTGCAGCTTTCGCTGCCGGCGCCGGTAAAGCCCTACCGCATCCGGGTGGACCGGGTAGACGAAATGCCGCGCGAGATGGATATTTCGGAGGCGGAGGCGATTGTGGCGGTGGGCCGCGGCGTAAAAAGCCAGGCGGATCTGGAGCTGGCGCGGCAGCTTGCCCGGGCGCTGGGCGCGCAGCTTGCCTGCACCCGCCCGCTGGTGGAAAACGGCTGGCTGGACCCGAAACACCAGATCGGGCTTTCGGGCCGGACCGTGAAGCCCAGGCTGATCGTGACGCTGGGGGTTTCGGGCGCGGTGCAGTTTGCCGCCGGCATGCGCGGCGCCGGGTGCATTGTGGCCGTGAACAGCGACCCGGAAGCCCCGATTTTTGACGTGGCGCACTATGGGTTGGTGGGCGATCTGTATGAGGTGCTGCCCGCGCTGCTGCAAAGGATAAAGGAGGACGCGGTACATGGAGCATAAACTGGAAGCGGCCGACCTGGCGGCCCTGGAGGCGATCGCGCCGGGCCGTGTGTTCACGGGCGGGCAGATCAGCGAGGACTACGGCCACGACGAGCTGGGCGACGTTGCCCATATGCCCGAGGCCCTGGTGAAGGTGCGCAGCACCGAAGAGGTGGCCCGCATTCTGGAATACGCCGACCGGCGGCTCATTCCGGTGGTGGCGCGCGGCTCGGGCACCGGGCTGGTGGGCGCTTCGGTGGCGGTGCGCGGGGGCATTATGCTGGAAACCACCGGCATGAACCGCATTTTGGAGCTGGACGAGGAAAACCTTACCGTGACGGTGCAGCCGGGCGTGCTGCTGATGGATCTGGCGGAATTTGTGGAGAGCAGGGGCTTTTTCTACCCCCCGGACCCGGGCGAAAAATCGGCCACCATTGGGGGAAATATCTCCACCAACGCGGGCGGCATGCGGGCGGTGAAATACGGCGTGACCCGGGATTACGTGCGGGGGCTGACCGTGGTGCTGCCCGGCGGCCGGGTGATGGAGCTGGGCGGCAAGGTGGTGAAAAACAGCTCGGGCTACAGCCTGAAGGACCTGATCGTGGGCAGCGAGGGCACGCTGGGGGTGGTGACCGAGGCGGTGCTCCGGCTGCTGCCCCTGCCCCAGCGCAGCGTGAGCCTGCTGGTGCCCTTTGAGAGCATGGAAAAGGCCCTGGAGGTGGTGCCGCGGATCATTCGGGCGAAGGCGATCCCCACGGCCATTGAGTACATGGCGCGGGAGACCATTCTGCTGGCCGAGAGCTACCTGGGCAAGCAGTTCCCCGACAAGGCCAGCGCCGCTTATATCCTGTTCACCTTTGACGGCAGCACCGCGGCCCAGGTGGAGGCCGAGCTGGACATGGTGGCCGAACAGTGCCTGCAGGAGGGCGCGCAGGACGCTTTTATTGTGGATACCGACGAACGGAAAAAGAGCGTGTGGGACACGCGCGGCGCTTTTTTGGAGGCGATTAAGGCCTCCACCACGCAGATGGACGAGTGCGACGTGGTGGTGCCCCGAAGCTGCGTGGCCCGCTTTATCCGCTATACCTATGAGGTGGCCCGCCAGGTGGGGCTGCGCATTCCCAGCTTTGGCCACGCGGGCGACGGCAACCTGCACGTCTACCTGTGCCGGGACGAGCTGCACAAGGCGGAGTTCGACCGCCGCCTTGCCCGGGCGTTTGAGCTGATGTACGCCGAGGCGGCCCGGCTGGGGGGCCTTGTGTCCGGCGAGCACGGCATCGGCTGGGCCAAAAAGGAGTACCTGGCCCGCCAGTACGGGCCGGTGCAGATGGAGCTGATGCGGGGCATCAAGCGCGCGTTTGACCCGAACGGCATCCTGAACCCGGATAAGATCTGCTGAGCAGAAAAGCACAAAACCGCCCCCGGAAACAAGCAGTTTCCGGGGGCGGTTTGTGTGATACAGGGAATTACAGCTTTGCCAGCTCCACCGCGATGGCGGCGGCCACGCGGGCGTTGTTGTAGGCCAGCTGGATGTTGGTGGCGAGGCTGCGGCCCCCGGTGTATTCCACAATGTGGGCCAGCAGATAGGGGGTGATGTTTTTGCCGCGCACGCCCGCCTCGGCGGCGCTGGCCAGGGCTTTGTCGATGATGGCGCTCATCTCGGTGAAATCCATGGCGTATTCTTCGGGCACGGGGTTGCCAATCAGCATGCCGCCCGCGAGCCCCAGGTCCCACTTGGTTTTGGCGACCCTTGCCACGTCCAGGGCGGTGGGGGCGTTGTAATCCACGCCGAACCCGCTTTTGCGGCAGTAAAAGGCGGGGAAGTCGTCGGTGTTAAAGCCCAGCACGGGCACGCCCATGGTCTCGAGGTATTCCAGCGTGAGGCCGATGTCCAGGATCATTTTGGCGCCGGCGCAGACCACGGCCACGGGGGTGTGGGCCAGCTCCTGCAGATCGGCGCTGATGTCCATGCTGGTCTCGGCGCCGCGGTGCACGCCGCCGATGCCGCCGGTGGCGAACACCCGGATGCCCGCCAGGCTGGCCAGGATCATGGTGGAGGCCACGGTGGTGGCGCCGGTGCCGCCCTGGGCCAGCAGGATGGGAAGGTCGCGGCGGCTGACCTTCGTGACGCCCTCGCCCCTGCACATGAGCTCCAGTTCGCCCGCGGACAGGCCCACCTTCATGCGGCCGTCGATGATGGCCATGGTGGCGGGCACGGCGCCGGCGGCGCGGATGATGCGCTCGATCTCGGCGGCAAAGGTGAGGTTTTCGGGGTAGGGCATGCCGTGGGACAGGATGGTGCTTTCCAGCGCGACCACCGGTTTGCCGGCGTCTACGGCGGCCTTTACCTCGGGGGCGATATCCAGATACTGCTTCAGGTTCATTGTACATACTCCTTTATCATTTGTTCTACGGCTTGCTCGCTCATGGCGGGGTTGATGGTGTCGGCACCGCTGATGGCCACGAGGCCCGCGCCCAGCGCAAAATCCAGGATGGCGCTTTCGTCGAGGCCCTTGAGGGTGGCGTGCAGGATGCCCGCCATGGTGGCGTCGCCCGCGCCGGTGGCGTTGACCATTTTGTCGAACGCGCGGCTGCGCCGGTGGATGCTGCCGCCCGGGCCCTTGTAATAGATGCCGTCGGCCCCGAGGCTCACGAACACGCGCCGCACGCCCGCAGCGAGCACCCGGCGGCAGGCTTCCTCGAGATCCGCATCATCGGCGATGGGCATGCCTGCCAGGATCTCCATTTCCAGGCGGTTGGGCTTGATCGTGTCGAACCGGCCGAGAATGGGCACCAGCTTGCGGGCCCAGGTGGTGCTGACCGGGTCCACGCACAGGGGCGCGGCGCAGTGGGCGGTGAGATAGCCCAGCGCGGAGGCGGAGAGGTTGCCGTCGCACACCACAAGCTCGGCGCCGTTTAAAAGGTCCATGCGCTCCCTTACAAAGCCCTCGTCCATCTCGGTGAGGATGCGCATATCGCTCATGGCGACCAGCATGTCGCCCTGGGAGTCCATGATGGAGATGTAGCTGGAGGAGGGGTGCCCCTGGCGGGTGAGCAGGCCTTGTGTGCCCATACCCAGCGCCTCGCAGCCGGTGCGCAGCAGCTGGCCGTAGGCGTCGCTTCCGACGGCGCTGAGCAGCTCGCATTTTTCGCCCAAACGGGAGAGATTGTCCAGGATATTGCGCATCACGCCCCCCATGGAGAGATGCAGCCTGCCGGGGTTCGAGTCGCGCATGATGATGGGCGAGAGGCTTTGGCCGTGGATGTCCACATTGGCGCCGCCGATGCCCGCGATGTATCGCTCGCTCAAAGCTTGTGCTCCTTACTTTAAATTGGGTGGTTCCCAGAACCTTATTTTACTATGCCGGCCGCTGAATTACAAGCGGAATGTATAAACGCCGGGCCGCCGCCGCAAACTAAGGGCAAAGCCAAAACCGAGCGCCGGCGGCATGCCGGAGGGCTTGGCCAGCGCCCGCCGCCTTACAGAATGCAAAGGCCGCGGCGGCAGGAAAACGGCAGAATAATGTAAGGAGCGGTAAGCATGAACAGGATCATTTCATTCTTCAAAGGCAAAGGGTTTTACCTGGCCCTTTCGCTGTGCATCCTGGCGGCGGCAGGGTCCAGCTTTTGGGCCATCCGCAACGTGATGCAAAAGCTGGGCGAAGGCGGTACCAGCCAGGTGGAACAGGGGGGAACACAGCAATGGGACATTCCGGGCGCGCAGGTAGAGGAAAAAGTGAACGATGTGCCAAAGCCCTCGGCACGGCCCTCACAGGGCTCGCAATCGCAGTCTGGGGCTGGCGCGCAGCAAGGGCAGGCTGGAGGCTCTGGCGAACCTGCCGATGCGGCCGTGCCCTCCTTTGTGAAGCCGGTCGCTGGGCAGATCGTGCAGGGGTTCAGTGGTGAAGAACTGGTCTATAACGCCACCCTGGGCGACTGGCGCACCCACAACGGGGTGGACATGTCCTGCGCGGCAGACGCTGCCGTGAAAAGCGCGGTGGCGGGCAAGGTGGTAAACATGTACGAGGACGGCCTGTGGGGCCAGGTGGTGGAGGTGGACGCGGGCGAAACCGTGTGGCGCTACACCGGCCTGGATAAAACGACCCTGAAGGTGAACACCGGCGACGAGCTGGAGGCGGGCCAGATGATCGGCAAGATCGGCGAGACCATGGCCGAGACGGGCGCGGAAACCCACCTGCACCTGGAGGTGCTGAAGGGCGGCAACTACGTGGACCCGGAGCATTATTTCCAATAAAAAAAGCGGCACCGGCGGACCGAAGGGTTCGCCGGTGCCGCTTTTTACGGTGAAAAGGGCTTATGCTCGCTGCCCCAGCAGGGCCGCCTGCCGGGCGGCGGAGGCTTGCTGCTCCAGCAGGGCGGCCAGCTCGCCCCGCTGGTATTGGGCGGCCAGCTCGTTTGCAAAGAGCAAAAAGCGCGAGCGCAGCAGGACGGTTTCGCCATCTTCCCCGGGTTCGATGCGGCCCAGGTCCAGCTGGCAGAGCAGAGCGACGACCCGCTCGTAGGGAACGAGGGCGGCGCGGTCCGCCGCCAGGCTGTAGCCGCGGGACAGGGTGGAAGGGCTGGCGGAAAAAAGGGAGATGAAAAGCTCCAGCTCGGCCAGCGGGTCGCGCCCGGAGGGCAGGCTGGCGGCCAGCTGCGCCGCCAGGACCTGGCCGTTTTCGGCGAGGGCGCGCCGCGGGCCGCGCGCCGAGAGCAGGGTGGGCCTGCGGCGGCAGGCCAGGCTGAAGGCCAGGGTGAGGCCGTCCATCAGGGCGGCGAGGCCCAGGCAGAACAGGGCCATGCCCTGCCGCTGGGGCGCTGCAAGGTCCACAAGAGGCTTTAAGTGCAGATCGGTGATTTGAAGGGAGGCGCTGCCCGTGTCCAGCGCTTCGCTTTCGGGGGCGAGGGCGTTGACCCGCAGCACCGCCGCCAGGATCTGGGCGCTCATCAGGCGCTTCATTTCCTGGGCGTTCGCCTTGGTCACCTGGCCGCCCGGCAATTGGGCGGCCAGGCTGTTGAAGCCGGCGGTCAGGCCCGCGGGGGGCGCGCCCAAAAGCGCGTCGAGCGGCGCGAGGAGATCGTTTGTGGAGGAGGCGCTGCCGGTGACCGAGCTGTAAAGCTGCACCAGGCGCGCCAGGGCGGAGCGGCTTTCGGCGGGAAGCTCGCCGCTGGCCTCGGCCGCGGTGAGCGCGCCCAGCAGGTCGGCGCGGGCCTGCTCCAGCCGAAGGGCGGTGGTTTCGCCCCCGGCGGCAAGGCTGGCGGCAGCGGCATCGAGAGAGGCCAGGGCCGCGGTGTTTTGAGCCTGGGCAAGGGCAAGCTCGGCCTCGCCGGCCAAGGCGTAGCGGGCGAGGATCGCCTGGCGGGCGGCGGTTTCTTCCGCCCCGGTGTTGGCGGTGACGCTGGCGAGGTAGGCGTTGTAGGCCTTTACATACGCCTCGTAATCGGCGTAGCTGCCCCGGCTGGGGGCCCGCAGGCCGCCCGCATGGCTTGCCTTTGCCGCGGCCAGTTCGGCCTGGCAGGCGGTCAGCCGCGCCTGCTCCTGCTCAAGCAGGGTACTGCGCTCGGCCAGGGCGCTGACCATGCCGTTCACCTGGTCCCGCGCGGTGCGCCAGGCGGAGGCGGCGTAACCGGAATACGCGCTTTCCAGTGTGTTTTGAATCTGGGCGTATTCGTTTGCCAGATAGGAGGCCGGCGGATTGACGTTGTTGTAGATGCCCACATAGGAGTAGTAGGTGGAGCACAGGAGCGCGAGGCCCAGGGCCACGCAGCGCAGCGGCGTGATTTTGGCCCGCAGGCTGCCGGCCAAAAACCAGGCGGTGGACTGGACGGCCAGCGCAAAAAACAGGGGCGCCAGGGTGAAAATACCGGCCAGGAACAGCGTGGCCCCCTGCAGGGTGGTCATGAAGCTGATGCACTGCAGCAGAAGGGTGACGGCGGCCACTAGCACGAGCAGGTTCTTTTGACCAAAGAAGCCCCGCTGCCCTTCCAGCAGCATCAGTTCCCGGCCCTGGGGCGGCGGTGCGGTGCGGCGGGAGGCCGCGGCAGCTTTGAGATCGAACATAAAAAATCCCCTCTCTTTTGAAAGCAGAGAGGGGAGAAGGGTCACGGCGCCCCGGCCCCGGCGGTTTCAGCTGCCGTGGCTTGGGGGGCGGGCGGCGCCTCCTGCCGGCTCTCCGCCGGTTTTTCGGTGAGGTCCAGCGCCACCGAGGCGCAGAACAGATCCGCCTCGGCCCGCACGGAGAAGCTGCCGCCGCAGGCCTCGGTGAAGCTTTTGGCGATGGAGAGGCCGAGGCCGCTGCCCTCGCCGGTGCGGGCGGCGTCGCCCCGGACAAAGCGCTCGGTGATCTCGGCCGGGTCGAACTCCATCTCATAGCGGGCCACATTTTTTACGCTGGCCGCGGCCCGGCCGTTTTCACAGACCAGCTCCACATACACCCGGCTGCCGGGCAGCGAATATTGCAGGGCGTTGGTAAACAGGTTCTGGAACACCCGGTACAGCCGGTCGCCGTCCGCCTGCACCCAGGCCTCCGGCGGAAGGGTGGTTTTGAAGGTGAGCGCGCTTGCCGCAATGGCTTCGTCCATATCCGCCAGGGTTTGGCGCACGAGCTTTGCCAGGTCGATCGCCTTGGGGGCCAGGGGCAGGTTGCCGCTGGTGGCCTTGGAGAGATCGAATACATCCTGCACCATGGTTTTGAGCCGCTCGGCCTTCTGCCGGATGACCTGGGCGTAATCGGCCGCCGCGCCCTCCAGCGGTTCGGCGCACAGCAGGTCGGAATAGTTGATGATGCTGGTGAGGGGCGTTTTGAGGTCGTGGCTCACATTGGTGATGAGCTCCACCTTCATCCGGTCCGCCCGGCCCCGCTCTTCCACCGCAAGGGCGATGCCCTCTTCCAGGGCGTTCAGGTCGGCGGCGGGGCCGGCCAGGGGGGACGAGGCGCCCAGCGCCAGGGGCGGGCCGGCTGCGCCCGCCCGAAGCGCCGCGATCTTTTGGGTGAGGCGGCCCATATCGCCCAGCCAGCGCACCAGCAGCCAGAGCCCCGCAAGGAGCAGCGCAAGCACGGCGGCCGCGCCCAGGAAGAAGGGCAGGGCCCCGCCCCTAAAGAGCATCAGAAGGGTGAAAGCGCCCGCCGCGCCGCTGCCCAGCCAGCAGGCGGCAACCCCCAGGAAAACCCTGCGCTGCCAGGGCAGCCCCTGCCGCACCAGCCGCGCCGCCTGGCGCAGGGCGCGCCAGCCCTTTGCCAGCAGGCTATGGCGGAACACGCCGCCCTTGTTGCGGGCAAGGTCCACGGCGGTGAGCCAGCCAAGGGGCCAGAGCAAAAGCAGCGCACAGGCGAGCACGAGGGTTCGGCTGTAATAAAGGATCCGCACCGCCCAGACAACGAAGAGAGCCGCCAGCCAGGCGGCCAGCTTCAGTTCAAGCACCACCCGGGAGGTGAGCGAGGCGGCCCACTGCCGGGCGGCCCTGCCCCGGCGGCGCTGGAAAAGGCACACGAGGCCGAACACCAGCGCCCCGCCGGCGCAGCAGAAGAACAGGATCAAAGCAATGCGCAGCACCTGCACACTGAACCAGTCGTTATACACAAAACTGCCGCCCAGGGGCTCATCGCGCACCGCAAGGATGACAACACAGCTTTGCAGGAGGCCGGAATCCGGGCGGACGGCCTGCTTTGCCGCATAGGCGGCGTAGGCATCCAGCAGCGCCCGGTTGCCCCACAGCTGCCCGTTATGTGCGGCCAGGGCCACGCTGTAGCCCAGGGGCGGGGCGATCCTGCCTTCGTCGTACAAGGGGGTGGAGGTGTTCGAGGCCAGCTTCTGGTCACCCCGCACCACGTAGTAAAGCAGGTCGTCTTCGCGGGAGCTGGGAGTGATGGCGGTGCTGAGCTCCTGCGTTAAAAACTGCCGCGCGTTTGTGCGCAGCTGGATGTTTTGGGCTTTGGTAAGGCTTTGGCCCGCCGTGTCCTGCGCGCCGGCGGCCATGATGGCCGCGCTGTAAAACAGCTGGGCCATGCGGTGCTGGTAATCCACCGAGCCGCTGACCTGCCCGGCCAGGAGGTCGGCCATGCCGTTTGCCCCGCCCCCCAGCAGGCGGCGGGGCTGCCCGATGCAGGCCAGCAGCACCGCCCCGATCAAAAAGAGCGCCGCCAGCCAGCCGCACAAAATGCGCAGCGCCAGTTTACTTTTTTTCCAGTTTGTATCCAAGACCCCACACCACCTTTAAATATTCCGGTTCCCTTGGGTTCAGCTCGATTTTTTCGCGGATGCGCCGGATGTGCACCATCACGGTGTTTTCCGGCGCGTAGGCCGCGGGTTCGTCCCAGGCGCGGGCGTAGATTTCTTCGGCGGAGAAGATGCGCCCTGGGTTGCGCATGAACAGCTCCATGATGCGCGTTTCGGTGGGGGTGAGGCGCACCGGGTCGCCGTCTGCTGTGAGGGCATGGCCCTCGAAGTCGTATTCCAGCCGGCCGATGCGGGCGCAGGGCCCCCCGGCGCCCGCGCCGCCCAATTCCAGATAGCGGCGCAGATGGCTTTTTACCCGGGCCGCCAGTTCTGCCGCGCTGAAGGGCTTTGTGATATAGTCGTCGGCGCCGATGGAGAGGCCCAGAACCTTGTCTGAATCCTCGGTTTTGGCGCTCATGACCAGGATGGGCAGGTTGCGCTTTTGGCGGATGCGCATGATGGCGGAAAAGCCGTCCATGCGGGGCATCATCACGTCCATCAGGATGAGCTGCACCGGCTTTTGTTCGAGCAGGTCCAGAGCCTCGAACCCATCGGCGGCGCAGGCCACCTGGAACCCCTCTTTTTCGAGATACAGCCGCACCGCTTTGCGGATGTCTGCGTCGTCGTCTGCCACCAGGATGCAACTGCGCTCCATAGGCCGGCCCCCCTTTTTGTAAAAGATATGACTTTATTCTACCCTTTGAGCGCGGCTTTTCCAAGTGCTATTATCATAACGCCGAAATCTTACATCCTGTTTCGGCTTTCTCTTACAAAATTCTTACAGTTCGGTGAAGCTGTAAAACGCGAAACGGCATGGCGCGGCCGCGGCGTTTGTGGTATGATAGAGCGTATAAAACACGGGGAAAAGAGGATGGGGCTATGGGGATGCTGTACAGGCTGTGCATTTGGCTTTCGGTGGGGATCGTGCTGGGCTTTTTGGGGGGCGGCGTGAAATGGGCCGCCAAAAAGAATTATACGGAAAAACAGCTCAAAGCCGCCCAAAAGCTGAGGCGGCGGGCGGCCTTTGGCCTGAAATACCTCACCTTGCTGCTGCTGGTGCTGGGGTTTGTGTGGTGCGTGTATTTTTTGATTCTGGGAATCGCCGCGCCGGGGCAGGCGGAGTACGCAAACAATATGTCGGAGCTGATCGTGGCGGTGCTGACCGTGATTTCGATCATCTTTGCCTTTTTTGAGTTTTTGAGCAGGAGCAGCGACGAAAAGTAGGCGGCCGGCTTGACTTGGGCCGGCGGGCCGGCTATAATATTGCTGTTCACTCGGAGGGTGAGCCATTCGCTGGAAATGGTGAGCCGGATAAGGTGGCGGGCTGAAACGCCCGTTTCTTTAGCCGGCTCTTTTATTTTTGCCCGGGAGGAAAAACGGCATGGACCTGCTGCGCGGAGACGTTAAAAAGATCTATTTCAAATACCTGGGCGCCGCTTTTGGCAGCGCGCTGATCAGTTCGGTCTACGGGATCGTGGATATGGCCATGGTGGGCCAGTACCAGGGGCCGGAGGGCACCGCCGCGCTGGCGGTGGTGGCGCCGGTGTGGAATATCCTTTACAGCCTGGGCCTGCTCACCGGCATTGGCGGCTCGGTGCTGATGAGCACCGCAAAGGGCGGCGGGGAAGAAAGGCGCAAGAACGAATATTTTACGGCTGCGCTGGCCGGTACGGTGCTGCTTGCCGCCGCCAGCTGGCTGGCCATCGGGCTGTTTGACACCCCTTTGCTGCGCCTGTTCGGCGCAGAACAGCCCCTGCTTTTGCTGGCAAAACAATACCTGCTGCCGGTCAAATTTGCGGTGCCGCTGTTTTTGTTCAACCAGATGCTGGCGGCGTTTTTGAGGAACGACGGTGACCCGGCCCTGGCCACGGCGGCGGTGCTGGCCGGAGGGGCGTTCAATGTGGCGGGCGATTATGTGTTTGTGTTTGCGCTGGAGCTGGGGATCTTTGGCGCGGGGCTGGCCACGGCGATTGGGGCGCTGATCACCTTTGCGGTGATGCTGGCACACTTTTTCCGGCCGCAGAATACGCTGCGCCTGGCGCGGCCCGCGCGGCCGGGGGCAAAACTGCGCCGGATCGTGACGACGGGGTTTTCGACCTTTTTTATCGACGCGGCCATGGGCCTTTTGACCATGCTGTTCAACCGGCAGATCATGAAATATTTGGGCACAGACGCACTGGCGGTGTATGGTGTGATTGTGAACATCAGCACGGTGGTGCAATGCTGCGCCTACAGCGTGGGGCAGGCGGCGCAGCCCTTGATCTCGGTGAATTTTGGGGCGGGGAGGCAAGACCGCATCCGCCGGGTGCTGCGGTATGCCCTTTTCACCTCGGCCCTGTTCGGCGCGGCGTGGACCGCCGCGATCACCGCGTTCCCCACGGGGTTTGTGCGGGTGTTCATGGAGCCCACCGGGCAGATCCTGCGCATTGCGCCCTTTATTTTGCGAAGCTACGGGGCCTCGTTTCTGCCGCTGGTGTTCAACGTGTTTTCCACCTACTACTTTCAGGCGGTGGCAAAGCCCGGCGCGGCGTTTTTGGTGGCGGCGGCCCGGGGGGCGGTGCTGAGCGGCGCGCTGATCCTTGTGCTGCCGGCGCTGGCCGGGCCGAACGCCGTTTGGTTTGCGATGCCCCTTGCCGAGGCTGTGGTGGCGGTGGCGGCGGCTGCCCTGATGGGGCGCTGCACAAAGGCGCTTGCGGCGGTGAAAACGGCGGGTTAGCGCGGGGCGGGATTTTCCATGCAAAAAGGCGAAGGGCCGGCACACTTGCCGGCCCTTCGCCTTTTTGCAAAATGTTTCGGGGGCCGGGTCAAAGCCCGGCCCGCCGCCGCGCCGCGGAGAAGCTGCGGCGCAGCGGGCGCCAGAGCAGCAGCGCAGCCAAAAAATTGCCGCCGCCGTGCATCAGATCGAAGGGGATGCCGGTCACCCACCAGGCAAACCCCGCCGCCGCGCCGCCGTTCAGCAGCGCGTAGCCCACCGCATACAGCGCGCCGTACAGCAGGCCGTACAACCCGCTGACCAGCGCCCACAAGAGGGGGCTGCGGCTGCCGCGCAGCAGCCGCGCGGCAGCCATGAGGGGCAGCCAGATATAGAGCTGGGCAAACCACCACACCCCGAACCCGTTGAGCAGCCCGTACACCACCACATAGGTGTAGACCGCGGGCAGGGCTAGGGCCGGAAATTCCAGGGTGTAGAGCAGGATCAGCAGGCTGACCAGCTCGATGTTGGGCAGCCCGTCCAGCGCGAATTTGCTCACCAGCAAAAGGGCCGCCAGCAGTGCGGCCATGACAAGGCTGCGGGTGCGGCGCATGGCTTAGTAACCCGTGGTGAGGGTGATCTCGAAGGCGTCGCCGTTGGCAATGGGGGTGGAGTCCACGCCGGTCATCAGGGCTTCGCCGCCCTTGGTGAAGCACCACCACTGCTGCTGGGATTCATCGGCGGTGACGCCGTTCACGGTGGTAACAAAAAGGCCGTACTGGCTCTCTTCGCCCTGGATGAGCTTTTGTTCTTCCAGTGCGCCCCGCAGAAATTCCGCATCGGTGGAGATGTGGAATTCATCGCTGGCCGCATCGGCGTAGATCACGGTCACGTCGATGATCTTTCCGCCGGCGGGACCCGCCTTGGGCCCGAAGGCCAGCCAGCAGCCCAGCAGCGCGGCGACGACCAGAACGGCGACGCCTGCGATCAGCCAAAGTTTTTTGGTTTGCTTTTCCATGTTTTGTTCCTCCTTGTTATCTTTCCTTTTTAATATAAAAAGCCCCTCTCCGGTGGGAGAGGGGCTTGCAGGAAAGCATGCGAAAAGGAGCGCAGAGCACAGTGCGCCCCGCGATACCTCCGCCGCCGCGTTTGGTCCGTCCGCGGTGATTGCGTTCCCGCCGGAAGGGCCCCCCGCCGGCGGTATGCGGCCACAGGGCAGGTCTTCCGGCTCAGGCGTTGGCGCCGCGGCCCGGCCTTCCCGCCCCGAGGGGGCAGTGGCGCATATGGGCCGGGGCTGATACCTTTACGGCGGCGGTCCCGCACGGGCATTGCACCCGTTTCCCTATTCTCCCGGGGCGGCTGCGGCCCCGGGCACCCTGCGGCGATTTTTACCGGCTCAGTATACCACACTTGGGGCGGGCAGAGCAAGCTTTTTGAAAAAATGGGAGAAAACCGCCGAACAAAGGGCCGGCAGGGGAGGCGGCGGGACAGGGAGCGGAAGATTCGGTCAGCCCAATTCTTCCTTTATCAGCAGCGCAAGATCGGCGGCGATGCGGCGGATCTGGAGTTCGTTTTGCCCTTCCACCATGACCCGGATCAGCGGTTCGGTGCCGCTGACCCGCACCAGCACCCGGCCTTCGTCGCCCAAAAGGTCTTTCTTTTCCCGGATGGCGGCCTTGATGGCGTCGCTGTTGTAAAACTCCAGCTTGCCCTCGGGGCTGACCTGCACGTTTTCCATAACCTGGGGAAGCCTGGTCATGACGGCGGCCAGCTCGGCCAAAGGCTTTTGGCAGCGCTTTAAAAGGCAGAGCAATTGCAGGGCGGTGAGCTGGCCGTCGCCGGTGGTGGCAAAATCGCGGAAGATGACGTGGCCGCTCTGCTCGCCGCCCAAGGTGTAGCCCTCCAGTTCCATCTCCTCCAGCACATACCGGTCGCCCACCTTGGTGGCGGCAAACCTGATGCCGTGAGCCTCGCAGAATTTGGCGAAGCCGAGGTTTGTGAGCACCGTGCCCACGATGGTGGCGCGGCGCAGCTTGCCCCGCTGCAGCATATCCAGACCGCAGACGGCCATGATGAAGTCGCCGTCCACCACGCTGCCGTTTGCATCCACAAAAAGGCAGCGGTCGGCGTCGCCGTCAAACGCAACGCCCGCCTGCACTTCCCCGTGGGCGCGCACATAGTCCTGCAGGGCTTTTAAATGGGTGGAACCACAGTTTTCGTTGATATTGACCCCGTCCGGCGCGGCGCTGAAGATGACCGCGTCCGCCCCCAGCTCGGCAAACAGGGCGGGCGCGGTGGCGCTGGCCGAGCCGTTGGCACAGTCGACCGCAATGCGCAGGCCGTCCAGCGAGGTGGGGATGGTGCTTTTCAGGTGCTCGACGTAATCGCGCACGGCGGTGGCGCAGTGGGTGATCTGGCCCAATGCGTCGCCGGTGGCCAGCCGCCACCGGCCCTGGCCGATGAGGCGTTCGATCTGGTCTTCCAGTTCGTCCGGCAGCTTGAAGCCCTCGCCGCCGAAGATCTTGATGCCGTTGAAGGGGTAGGGGTTGTGGCTGGCCGAGATCATGACGCCCGCGTCCGCCTTGTACTTCATGACGAGATACGCCACGGCGGGGGTGGGAACGACCCCCAGGTCGATCACATCCGCCCCGACGCTGCAAAGGCCCGCCGCCAGCGCCGCGCCCAGCATATCGCTGGAAATGCGAGTGTCCTTGCCGAGCACCACAAGCGGGCGCCGCCTGCGGCCATAGGTCAGCACGGTGGCCGCCGCGCGGCCCAGGTCCATTGCCAGCTCACAGGTCATATCCTGGCCGGCGATGCCGCGCACCCCGTCGGTGCCAAAAAGCCTGCCCATTTTATTGCCTCCCCTCAAAATTCAGAATCCGCTTTATCACAAGCCCCGGGCCCTTGAAAATATGGCCGGCGGGCACCACGCCCCGCACACAGCTGGTGGGGTATACCTGGCTGTTTTTGCCCAGCACCGCGCCGGGGCAGAGCACGCTGTTGCAGCCGACCTCGGCCCCGTCGCCCACCAGGGCCCCCAGCTTTTTGCGGCCGGTGGCGAGCTGGCATTCCGCCCCCCGGATGACCACCGGGCTTTTATCGCTTTTTAGGTTGCTGGTTACCGCACCCGCGCCCAGGTGTGCCTTGTGGCCCAGGATCGAATCGCCGATGTAGTTGAAATGGGGGGCCTGCGCGCCATTGAACAGAATGCAGTTTTTCAGCTCGACGCTATTGCCCACCACCGCGCCGGCGCCCACCAGCGCCGCGCCCCGGATAAAGGCGCAGTGCCGCACCTCGGCCCCGGGGCCCACGATGCAGGGCGCGCCCAAAAAGGCTGTGGGCGCCACCCGGGCGGTTTTGGCCACCCAGACCCCCGGCGCGGGGGAATCGTATTCACCGGCGGGAAGGCTTTCGCCGAGGGTAAGAAGAAAACCGGCCAGATCGTCCAGCGCCTGCCAGGGCCAGGGAAACCGGGCCAGCAGGGGGGCCGCCAGGGTATGGCTGAGATCGAATAGTTCTTCGGTGCGGCATGCTTGCATGGTGAGTCACGCTCCTCTCAAAACAAATCTGTGCCTATTATAAGCGGCGGACCTGTACTTTGCAACCTGAAAATACAAAAAACGTGGACGAAAAATCAAATTTGGAGAGGTTCACGAAATTTGAGGGCAAAAGGCGGCAAAACCTTGGCGCATATTTCCACCGGGGGTGCACGATCGGACAAAAGGAGAGGCGCGCAAAAAAATCAAGGCCGGGTGATAACACCCAGCCTTGAAGGGATTGCAAGAACCGCAGCGCCGCACGGTAGGGAAAGGCGCGGCGCGGGTTCCGCAGGCGAAAAGAAAGAAATTAAGTGAGGTTACCGTTGGAGTCGCAGGAAACCGAAACGCGGGGAGATACAGGTTTGGGACCGGTCACGGTGCCCCATGCGGTGGCCGTGCTGCCGCTGTGGCTGCTGTCGGCAGAGGAGAGGGACCACCCGCTGACGCTTCGGCTAAAGCGATACGCACTGTTTGTGCATTTACAGCTTACACCGGGATTGATCTCGAAGTTTCCGGCCACAGAAAAGGTCCATTGCAGCGTTCCGCTGGAAACATAAGTGTAATCTTTAGAACCTGTTTGAGTGTAAATGCCGCTGCGTGCAATAGGGGTCGGAACGCTTTTTCGCAGAGTGATGATGATATAGGAATCTGTGCCAAGCTGCTGGATGGTTTGGCTTACGATTACATCCTCGGGTTCAACCGCAAAACAGGGTAATGCGAACGAAACGACCAAAAGAAATGCCAGAACCGAGCAAGCAACCTTTTTCATAAAAACACTCCTTCGCAAAAAAATCAATGCAGAGAAATTCTGCATTTACGATTCCTTTTCCCACACCCATCCGGTATCGTTTGCCGCGCTTTCTGGAATGGAAGATACAATCTCAGGTCTTTCGATGATCACAATGGGGTTGCCGTTGGCGGCATAAAAAATGCGCTCGATGGCCCAGGTGAGGCCCGCGCCCAGGATCACGACCACCAGCAGGATGAGCAGCGCACGCGCCCAGGCATGGCGGCGCACATAGCCCCGGAGGGTAGCGGGCGGCAGCGCGGCCAGCGTTTCGTCGGCGATTTTTTGCGGCGTGCCAAAATGCGCGCAAAGTTCGTCCAGGTCGGCCCCGGGGTGAGCTTCCAGATAGTCCCATATATCGCCGCGAAGGGATTCTATAAGCCCTTCACGGATGGCGCGCGGCGCCACCAGCGCATGTTCCACCTGCCGGAGATACTGCTCCACGCTTTTTTCGATCAAAAGATCAGCCACCCGCTTCACCCGCCTTTTTGGTGCTGTTCAGCACGTTCATCACGCCCTGGTTGAGTGAAAAGTATTCGCGGCGTATTTCGCCCAGATAGGTTTCGCCCTTTGGCTCCAGGTGATAGTAGACCCGGGTGCGGCGCTTGCCCACCAACTCTTTGCGGTCGCTGATGAGGCCCTTTTCCATCAGGCGGTACAGGGTGGGGTACATGGAGCCTTCCTGCAAGGTAAACAAGCCCTCGCTGCGCTGGGCCAGCGTTTGCGAGAGCTGATAGCCGTACATATCCTGTTCCCCCAGCAGGGTAAGCAGCAGCAATTCCACCGTGCCGCGCTTTAAGTTGTCTGAGATACTCATGTGAAATTCCTTCTTTGATGATTTTATTAAACCACAAATATAAGTTGATGTAAATACCTTTTATGACAATATATTAGTTGACAAAATAATTTAAACATGGTAGTATTAAACTATAAAATATAGACAGAAGGGAAAGTGGAGCCGATGAATTAAAAGAGTAAGCTTTTTGAAAATTTATAAATTCCACAGAAATGGCTAAAAGTTTGCTGCAAAGGCAGTGATACTTTTTAGTTTGTTTCAATATTTCGTTTATAGGAGGGCTGTATTCATGAAAAAAATATTTTCTGCTATTTTGGCATTTGTTGTGATGTTTACTGTTGTTCCTTGCGCTTTTGCAGACTCGAATCCTCCTAACGACATTGAGATTAGCGGCGTTGTTAGTTTTGATCTTACTAATCGTGTTCCCCAAGAGCAAGAAATTGTACTTGAGAATGGAGAAGTTGCCACAATTGGAATTGTTCCAGTGGGCCCTACTACACGCGGAACCTATGAAAATGCTACTGGCGAATGGGAAATCTATTGGTATACTGTTTATATGAATATCTGGTATTTTATTAATATTTCTTCGGATGGAAAAATTACTAATGCTTATAATCAATCACATCTTAGCCTTGGCGTAACTGTGACCAATTCTGGTTTAGAGTACAGCAGCACAGTAGCGAGAGGATGGTGGGATTATGAGTTTCAAGGGATAGCCAGTGCAAGATATAATTTGTTTGCAGAAATGAAAGGTACCACTTTATATACTTCTGTTTCTGGTTAAAATGTTTTTTCGTCAAGTTCAACATTACGAAACAATAAAGAGGGTGCCCCTATGTCGTTTCTGCTGCAATATTCTTGGGTCCTGATGGGCCTCTTCCCGCTGGTAACGCTTGTGGCGTTAGTGGTGATTGCCGTGGTGATCTTCAAAAAAAGTTGCAGAGCAAAGTCTGCCAAGCGGCAGTCGAAGCAGGATTTTTCCTCTTTTCCGTCCTCTGGCGATCCTTGATTTCACAAAAAAACGGGAATTGACAAATCCGTAAGATCTCGGTACCATACTGGTAATAGTGCTGAAAATGCTACGACCGAAAATCCAGATAATGAGATTATTGTGTTAAAGACACCAATTAGTATGGCGTTGAGAGCACGGGTGAACTATTGGTAGCTCTTTTGCGCCAAGTGCTTCCTTGAAACGGCACAAAAACAGTTTTGTTAAGACAAGACTGGCATCAAGGGACGCTGTTATAAGATGTATAGCAACAGGGCGGGAAGGTGCCAACCACACCTCTTCGCCCTGTTATTCTTGCACAATCGACTCTTTCCTTGCATTGGAAAGCAATGCGGGATATGCTGAAAAGCAACAATATAATGGAAAAATGCGTGAAAGTAATGCGTGGAATTCCTAAAGGAACCAGCCTGGCATACTTTTTTGAGGGGTTATTTTAGAGCGAAAGTGAGGGGGGATGGAAAATGACAAGAAACTTTTGCGCCTTGAAAAAGTTTTAAGCTGAGTGCCCAGAAAAAAATCTTTTGTTTCTAAAATGATCGAAATATGTGGTTCAGGAGTTTGATAGATACATGTATGAAATATTAGCGGCGTTTTCTTATTTTGAAACATTTCTCAGAGTTTTTAATTCCGTTTTGATAGCGATAGCATTAATTATATATATTAAAAAGAACTTGAAAAAGTGAACAGAGAGAAACGGCGACGGCAAAAGGGCAAAGTTTACACAGGAGTTTTGTTGTTTCTCAATAGTTCTTGGACTGTGCGTAAAGGTTGGCTAAACAGCGGCTAATTCATATTAGCCGCTGTTTTTAATAGTATTTGCAAATCCTGCAAAAATCGTGTAATGTTAAAAAAAGGGGGCAGGCGAAATGGTTCAAAAAGGGCAGCACCCGATTTTTATGTGCGGTATCTTTTGCTGCATTCTTATCTTTATCAGCGGCACCACGCATATGATCACCGTTCCTTTTATTACCGCGGTGATCGGGTACGGCGCAGGGGCGCTGGTCTGCCGGAGCAGCCGCAAGCAGCAGCTTTGGTGTGCGGCCGTTTCGGCTGTGTTCACTGCGGCGGTTTTGCCCATAAGCGGTATCCATCGGCTGCTGCTGCAAAGCCAGAGCACCCAGGTAAGCCGGTGGGGGTTTCCGCAATATCTTTTTCTGCTGGCCGGCCTGCTGCCGGGCTTGATGGGCGGGGCGGCCGCGGCGCGCAAGCTGCCCGAAAAGGCGGCCCTTGCCGCCGCGGTTTTGGCCGTGGGTGCTGCGGTGGGCGCGTTGGAACCGTTTTTGACGGTGGTGCTGATGGGGCGTTTGGACCTGGGGGGCGGCATTTGGAGCATGGTGTGGACCCCGCTTGCTGCCGGGGTGCTGGCGGGAGGCGCCGGCGGCCTTTGCACCGCGGCCGCCCGAACACACAGGCGGTTTTTAGCGGTGCTGCAGCTTGTGCTGCTGGCCGCGGCGGTGCTGAGCGTATTCCGGGGCTTGCGGGCCGATTTCTTTTGGAGCAAAAGCTGGGGAACCTTCTTCTTTTCCTATCCGTTCGTGAGCGGGGCGTGCCTGGGATGCCTTGCCCAAACCGCCGAGGCGGCAAAGGCACAATAGGGGCGCGCCTGCACGGCGAACGAGCTGGCAAATGAATGAAAAGCTGTGTTGGAAAGGCGAGGCATGAAAAAGAGAAAGCAGACCATAGCGATCCTGATCCTATGCGTTTCGAGCCTTGTTTTAGCCGTCTCGCTCGCAAAGGCATGGGAGACCCGCAGGATCGTTGGGATCATGGATCGTTATGATGAGATCGACTATATCACGATCTTTCCGGGGCAAACGGGAGCGCAGGAAACGGTGGATGGGGGCCGGGTGGAACAGATCAAAACGATATGCCGGCTGCAAACGCTGTATGCGGCAAAGAAGGTTGAAAAAGAGGATTCGGCGGCGCTTGTGGAGCTGCAGTTTTATGCGCAAAAAGCTCTGGTCGGAACGGCACGCCTGTATAAACTGGCGGATGGAAGCTTTATGGAACAGGAAAAGCAGGCAAGGTTTTGCACAGCCGATGGTTTTTATTATGTGCTTGAATGGGAAAACCGCTGGGCGTTCCCACTGAAAGAGAGCGATGCGCAAACGCTCCTGGCGCTGCAGGCAGCTGGGAGTTGACAGGCGCACAAAAGGCAAAGCGGGGATGCTTTTAAGCAGATAATCCCCGCGGCCCGGGAAAACGGGCGGCTCCCGGCGGAAAAGGGCCCGTAAGAACGGAAAGGAACACAAACAAAGCCGTGGCCGCTGCATTTGCAGCGGCCACGGCTTTGTTTGTGGGGCATTACACCGACGGCGCTTTTGCGCCCACCACATAGCGGATGCGCCGCCAGTATACAAGGGCCGAAACGGCCGGGGCGATAAAATCCGAGATGGGCTCGGCGTAAAAGGCGGCCATGCCGCCGAACACGGCGGGCAGCACAAACAGCGGCACAAAGTACACCAGCTTGCGGAAAAACGAGAGGGGCAGGGCATAGCGCATCATGCCCATGCTGGTGAAGCCGTCGACCACCGTGTACTGCAGCGCCAGCGGGACCACGCCCAGGGTGCAGATGCGGATGGCCCGGGCCGCCAGCGGCGCCACCTGCGCGTCTTTGGTGAAGATGCCCACAAAGGGCCCGGGCGCAAGCTGCCCGGCAAGGCACAGAAGGGCTGTGTAGCCAACGCACAGCAGCAGGATGTATTTCTGCGCCTGGAGGATGCGGTCGGGCCGGCCCGCGCCGTAATTGAAGCCCAGGATCGCCCCGGTGCCGCCGGTGATGCCGCCCAGCGGCATGGTGACCACCAGCATGAAGCTTTGGGAGATGGTGGCGGCGGCCACCAGCATGTCGCCCTGGGCCGCGCCGCCGTATTTTTGCAGGAGGGCGTTCAGGGCAATGATCATGATATTGTCGACCGCGACAATGGCGAAGGGGGTGAAGCCCAGCGCCGTGACCCGCCCCATGACCCGAAGATCGTATTGGCCGAAGGTGATGCGCACCGGCGGCACCGGGCCCAGCAAAAAGCGCAGCACATAGATACAGCTGGCAAGCTGGCTGAGCACGGTGGCCAGCGCCGCGCCCGCCACGCCCATTTTGAGGCCGAAGATGAACACGGGGTCCAGCGCGATGTTGAGCACCGCGCCCAGCAGCACCGAGAACATGCCCTTTTTGGCAAAGCCCTGGCAGATGATGAACTGGTTCAGCCCGGTGGTGAGCAGGGCGAACAGGGTGCCGCACAGATAGATGGTGTAGTAGGTCTCGGCATAGGGCAGGGTGGAGGGGCTGGCGCCGAACAGCAGCAGCGCCGAGCGGCGGGTGGCGAAGGCCAGGGCCATGAGAGCGGCGGAAAGGCCGCACAGCATCAAAAAGCAGTTGGCTAAAATTTTGCGGGCGGCTTTTTGATCGCCCGCGCCCATGCGGATGCTCATGAGGGGCGAACCGCCCACGCCCACAAGAAAGGCCACCGAACCGATCATGGTCACGATGGGGCCGCACACCCCGGCCCCGGCCAGCGCAAGCTTGCCCACATCGGGAATGTTGCCGATGTACATGCGGTCCACCACGCTGTAAAGCACGCTCACAAACTGGGCCAGCATGCTGGGCAGGGCCACCCGCAGCACCAGCCGGGGAATGGGGTCCCGCCCCAGATCGTTTTCGATTTTCATGTTGCAGCGCACCGCCTTGTTATTTGTAGATTTTGCGCAGGGTGAAGCCGCGGCCGTGCACCTCGTTCACGGAGTTGATGAACATGAACGCCTGGGGGTCGGCCTCCAGCACCAGATGGTTGAGCTTTGCCAGCTCGCGGTTGGTCACGATGGTCATGAGCATGTCCCGCTCGGCGTGGGTATAGCCGGTCTGGGCGTGTAGCACCGTGCAGCCGCGGTCCAGCACATTCAGGATGATCTTGCGGATCTCCTCGTTTTTTTCGCTGAGGATGTTCACCTGGATTTTGGAATGGCCCATCAGCACCACCTTTTCCAGCACCAGGGTGTACAGCAGCACCAAGAGCACGCCGTAGAGGATTTGATCCTTTTCGGCAAAGGACATCTGGCCGATCAGGATGACGAAATCCAGCACGTACATGACGCCCGAAATGGGCAGCCCGAAGAACTTGTTCAGAAGAATGGGGGGGATATCCATGCCGCCGCTGGACGCGCCCGCCCCGATCACCAGGCCGATGGCGCCGCCGATCATCACGCCGGCGAAAATGGTGGCCAGCAGCGGGTCGCGGGTCAGGCTGCCGATGCCGGGGATATAGGCGAAGGCTTTGAGCAGAAGCGGATAGCAAAAGGTGGAGAGCGCGGTGTTAAAGGCAAACCACTTGCCCATGATGGCCGCGCCCAGCACGAACATGACCACGTTGGAGATCAGGACAAAATCCGCCACGGGCAGCCCCAGATAGTGCTGGGCGGCCAGGGCAAGGCCGGTGGTGCCGCCGGTAATGAGGCCGCAGGGCAGCACAAACATGTTGACCGCCAGGGCGTATACCGCGTTGCCCGCCAGCACCAGCAATAAATTTTTGAGCCTGTGGGGAAAATGAAATCGTTTCATCCGGACCTGCCTTTCAATCTGTTACAGCGGTGCTACGATAAAGTAAAAGGCGGCAGGCCTTAAGCCTGCCGCCGAAAAATACCATAAAAAGCCGAAGTTTGCCGCATTTTCACCGCAAAACGCACCTGCCTGTCAAAAAAATCATGTATGGAATAAGTATACACGCCCGGCGGGGGTTTGCAAGCAAAGGCGAAGAGGTTTGGCGTTTTGCACGGCGGGTTTTGCACCCCCGGCGGTGAAACTGTGGAAAACACAGGGGGGAGGGGCCGCATTCTGGAAGCGGGCCCTCCCCCCTGAAAATCGGTTTTTTGTTCAAAGGCCGGTGTTCCCGCGGCAAACAGGGCGCGGCGCGGGAAAGAACCGCGCGGGGATTACTGCCGCGGGCCGAACAGAGCGGTGCCGACCCGCACGATGGTGGCGCCCTCGGCGATAGCGGCCTCGAAATCGCCGCTCATGCCCATGCTGAGCTGGCGCATGTGCACGGTGCTGAACCGCTGGGCGGCCAGCCGGTCGAACAAATCCCGCATGGCGGCAAAGTACCGCCGCTGGGCGGCCGGTGTGCCGGCCTTTGGAGGGATGCACATGAGCCCCTGGACCGTTACGCCGGGCAGGGACTCGGCCAGCTCGGCCAGGCGGGGCAGCTCGGCGGGGGCGACGCCGCTTTTGCTCTCTTCGCCGCCGATGTTTACCTCGAGAAAGACCGGCTGCACGAGGCCCTGCTTCTGCGCTTCCTTTGCCACGGCAAGCAGCAGATGCCCGGACCCCACCGACTGGATGAGCCCGGCGGCGCCCACCACCTGTTTTACCTTGTTGGTTTGCAGATGGCCGATAAAATGCAGGAGAACCTGACCATAGGCGCGCGCGGCGCGTTTTTCCACCAGCTCCTGCACGCGGTTCTCGCCGAAAAGGTCGATGGGAAGGCCCGCGGCCAGGGCCACGGTGGCGGGGGTCTGAGTTTTGCTGGCGGCGCACAGAAGCACGCTGCTTTCGGGCCGGTGGGCGGCGGCGCAGGCGGCGGCCATGCGCTCGCGCACCGCGGCCACCCGCTGGGTGAGAAGGGCTAATTCATCCATTGCTTACACCTCCGGCGCGTATACGGCCCGCGCGCCGCCGATGAATTTGGGGCGGGTGCGCGCGCACACAAGGTTTGCATCGCCGATGCGGTTAAGGCTGAGGCGCACCGGCACGGCAACCGGCTTCAGGTGCATGCCGATGAGGGTATCGCCGATGTCCATTCCGGCGTCCGCGCGGATGCCCTCCAGGGCCACCGGGCGCTCAAAGTGCTGCCAGCAGGTGGTGGCAAAGCTGCCGCCCGCTTTGGGCTGGGGGATCACGCTGACCGGCTCGGCGCCCGGCGGCAAAGCCGCCGCCTCCAGCACGATGGCGCGGTTCAGATGCTCGCAGCACTGGGCCGCCAGATAGACCCCGGCTTCTGCGGCCACGGGCTGCAGCCCGGCAAACACGGCGGCAGCGGCTTCCATGCTGGAGCCGTGGCCGATGCGCCGGCCCAGGATCTCGCTGGAAGAGCAGCCGACCACCAGGATGGAGCCCGGCACGAGCCTGGCGGCGGCAAGAAGCTCCGCGGCCGCCTGGCGGGCCTGACGTGTGATTTCTTGAAAATCCATACAAAACACCTCGCAGTGCAGAAATTGACCTTCTGGCTTTATTGTAACACAGATGCTCAAAAAAAGCGGCTGCTTTTGCAGCCGCTTTTAAATTTTTTGGAGGCTAAGGCCGCATGGGACGTTCGCCGGGGCTGCCATGCCGCGAGGTCCACACGGTATGGCCCAGCAGGATCAGGGCGGGCTGCTGGCCGCGCAGCGCCGGGAGATGCCGCCAGATCACGGCCGCCGCGATGAGCACCACGCCCATGCGCACCGAAAAGAAGGGCTGCCGGGCCGCTGCGGCGGCCACCAGCACAAAGGTGAGGATGGTGCGCGCCGCATGGGGGCGGATGATGACGGCGGTGGAAAACAATATGTACCAGAAGATCAGCGGCAGCACCACCGTGCAGCCGGGCAGCAGCGCCAGCAGCGCGCCGAAGCTGGCGGCGATGGCTTTGCCGCCCCGGAAATGGGCAAAGGGGGAAAAAGCGTGGCCCAGCACGGGGGCGCAGAGCACCAGGGCAAAGGCGGGATCCGCCAATGGAAGCCAGCGCAGCGCCAGCCGCACCGGCACATAGGCCTTTGCCAGATCGCATACCAGCGCCAGAATGCCCACCGGCACGCCGGCATATTTAAACACGTTTGCAGCGCCGGGGTTATGGTCCGGCGCGAGGGCGCGCACATCGACGCCCTTGGTCAGGCGGGGCAAAAGCGCGCTGTAGAGCACGCTGCCGCTGAAAAAACCAAGCACGAATAAACCGAGAGCAAGCATGGGGCCGGCCTCCTTTCCGGGTGGTGCATAAAGACAGAAACACGGCGTGTAAAAACAGGAATGAGGTTACCGCGCGCGCAGGGCTTCCAGTTCGTCGCAGATGACGTCGGCGGCGTTTTGGGGCACATGGGCGCGCTGGGCCGTGAGCATGGCTTCGAGGTTTTCGGCGCTGGTGCACAGCAGCCGGGCCGCCTTGCTTTGCGCCCACACGCTGTCGGGCGCGTAGGCCATGCCGCGGGCAAGGAAGAACTCCTGGTTATGGGTTTCGCAGCCGGGGATGGCGTTGGTGAAAATGAGGGGGGTGTTTACCACCGCCGCCTCGGTGCTGGAAAGGCCGCCGGGCTTTGTGAAGGTGACGCTGGCCGCCCGCATGAGCAGGGGAACCCGCTTTTCAAAGCCCAGGATGGTCACGTCATCGGGGCGTTTGGAATAGTGCTTTTCCAGCGAGGCTTTCGCCTTTTCGTTGGAGCCGCACACCACCGCGATGTGGGGGGAGAAACGCTTGCGGGCGAGAAGCGCGTCGATGAGGTCCTTTTGGCTGCCGTGGCCCATGCTGCCGCCCAGAAGCAGCACCAGAGGCCGGTCGGCGGGCAGGCCGAGCTGCTGGCGGGCCTCGGTGTGGCTGATGAGGGTGTTGCAGGCGCCGCTTACCGGGATGCCGCAGGGCAGGAGGCGGCGGGGTTCCACGCCGTGGTCCATGAACTCCTGGGCAAGGTCCGGATGGGGAATGGTGAGGCGGTCGCAGTCCACCTCTTCCCAGAAGGGGCTGCAGGTATAGTCGGTGGCGATGCACAGAAACGGGATGTTCAGCTCGCCCCGGCGGCGCAGCTCGGTGAGGGCCTGGGCCGCAAAGATATGGCTCACCACCACCGCGTCGTAGTGCGCGGCTGCAAATTCGCGCCGCAAAAAGCGCACGTAGGTGCGGTTGATATAATAGATGGGCGAGCGGCGGTGCGGGCTGCTGACCAACGCGCCCGCCTTGTAGATCAGATTGAACATGCTGGGCGCGTGGTTCACGATGGATACATAGGCGCCGCAGACCTCTTTGGACACAAAGTCGCTGGCAAGGGCCAGATAGTCCACCATTTTGCAGGTATGCCCCCTGCGGCGCAGCGCCTCCATCACGGCGCGCGCCGCGGCGTTGTGGCCCCCGCCGGTGTTGCACGAAAGAATCAGAACATTCATTGCACGACCCCCCACTTTCCTCTTATGCCCTTATTATAAGGCCATTGAACAAAAAATAACAGGGCCAATTGTGCCCAAATGTCAAAAAAATGGGAAGTGCATCCGCAAATGCACTTCCCAAAGGACGGCGCGCTCAGCGCCGGGCAGGTTTTCCGCCGAGAAAACCGAGCAGCTTTTCCCGTGCCTGGTCTGCCGGCAGGGAAGAGGGGGAGGCGCCGCACAGGTAACCGAGCGCCTCCTGCCACTGGCGGGCGGGATAGTCTTCGGCGGCGCAGCCCTGGACGGCCAGGCGCAGCGCGGCGCGGTGGGTGGGCAGCCGAAGATCCGAGAGGTAGTCGCAGCCTGCCGCCGCGGCGAGGGTTTCGAGCAGATCGGGGTCCTGGGTGCGCATAGAATGCTCCTTTCCGGCCTGCACGATAAAGCAGACTTTTCCGTTCAGCTGATTTATAATGAAAAAAACGCTTTTTGCCCCGCTGTGATGTATGTAGAACGGCTGCTTGGTAAAGTCTACTATTTTGAAAGGAAAAGTCTACTATTTGTCGCAGCTGGGCGTGCGGCGCGCCCAGCGGAGAAAGGTGTCCTGCGCGATGCCCAGTGCCGCGGCCGCCTGCCGCGAACTGGCCGACCCGGTGCGCCAGCGCGCCAGCCAGGCCTCGAATTCAGGGGGGACAGGCTTGGGCGGGCGGCCGAACCGCACCCCGGCCAGCTGCGCGGCGCGGATGCCCTCGCGCTGGCGCTGGCGGATGGCCTCGCGCTCGGTCTGCGCCACATAGGAGAGGATCTGCAGCACCAGATCGGCAATAAATGTGCCGGTCAGGTCGCGGTCCTTTTTGCGGGTGTCGAGCAGGGCCATGTCCAGCACCACGATGTCCGCACGTTTTTCCTTGGTGATCACCCGCCACTGGTTCTGAATTTCCTCGTAATCGCGGCCCAGGCGGTCGATGCTTTTGATGACCAGCACATCGCCGGGGCGCAGCCTGCGCAGCAGCCGTTTGTAGGCCGGCCGCTCAAAGTCCTTGCCGGAGAGCTTATCCAAAAAGCGGTTGCCCGGCGGCACGCCGAATTCATCCAGCGCCAGCTGCTGGCGGCCCTCGTTCTGATCTTTGCTGGAAACCCGCACATATCCATAAATTTGCTGCATAGGGAATGCCTCCTTTCCGGGGTAGTATACCCCAAAGGGGCGGGGCAAAATAGAAAACGGGCCGGAACACAAGGTTCCGGCCCGCCGGCGCGTTCAGGAGAATATGGCCTGGCCCTTTTGAAAGGCCACGGCTTCGAAGCGGTCCAGGGGCAGGGGACGGTAATAATAAAAGCCCTGGATGGTGTGCAGGCCCAGCCCCTGCAAAAACTCGACCTGGCTGCGCTCTTCGACCCCCTCGGCCACAATGTGGGTGCCGAGGTCCCGCCCCAGCGCCACAATATGGCGCACCAGGGTGAGGGCCCGCTTGCGCTCGCGCTCGGGCGCGGTGCGGGGGAAGAACGAGCGGTCCAGCTTGAGGGTATCGACCTTGACCCTGCGAAGCAGGTTCAGGGCGGAATAGCCGCTGCCGAAATCGTCGATGGCGCAGCGCATGCCCAGGGCGTGGATCTCGTCCACCAACGCCACGAAGGCGCCCTCGCCGTCGGCCAGAAAGGTTTCGGTGAGCTCGATCTCCAGGTATTTGCCCGGCACCGCGTATTTGCGGCGGAGCCGGTCGTATTGCTCCATCACATGGGGCTGCCACAGGCTGGCGCGGGAAAAATTGATGGAGATGGGAACCGGCTCCAGCCCCGCGTCCAGCCAGCCGCGCAGGGTGGCGCACACCTGCCCGAACACGTACAGGTCAAGCTTGGTAATAAAACCGCTGTGCTCCAGCACGGGGATGAATTCGGCGGGCATCACAAGCCCTTTTTCGGGGTCCACCCAGCGGGTGAGCGCTTCGGCCCCCACAATGCGGCCGGTAAAGCAGTTTACCTTGGGCTGCAGATACACCTGGAATTCGCCCTGTTCCAGCGCGGCGGCCATGTTGTTGTAGATGGTCTGCTCCCGCAGGGCCTGCTCGCGCTGGCGCGGCTCGTAAAATGTGCAGGTGCACCGGCAGGCGGGGCGGCCCGGGCCGTTTTCCTTGCAGGCGATCTTTGCGTAGTCGAGATAAGAGGCAAAGGTGTCGGCCGTGCCGTCCACCACGCTCACGCCGGCTTTGAACCAGAGATAATAATGATCGGTGAGTTCGTTGTTGAACTCGTTTGCCGCTTCGGCCATCTCCTGCACCCGGCTGACCATGGAGTCCTGCCCGGAAAAATGCAGAAGAAACCGGAAATCGTCGGCGGCAATGTGGCAGATCAGTTCGCCCGGCTGCAGCCGGGCGGAGCAGGTGGTATAGATATGGCGGAGGATGCGGTCGCCTTCCGCCCGGCCGAACAGATTGTTCATAAAGCGGAAGTGGTAGAGGTTTATGTCCACCACCGCGTAGCTGCCCGGGGCGGCGGCCGAAGCCAGGGCCTCGGCGTCGCGCTCAAAACGCAGGCGGGTGGGGCCGCCGGTGACGGGGTCAACATACGCCTGTTCCCACAGGGCCCTGCGGCTGCTCTTGTGCCGGCGGCGGAACAGAAGGAAGGACGCCCCCAGCAGCAGGGCGGACAGCAGCGCCCCCGCACAGCCGGCCAGCACCACAAACGCCGTGTTGGCGGTAAAACCCATACAAGCTCCACTTCTTTCCCATGCGCCCCGGGGCGGTGTAAAAACTACAGAGCCGGGCGACCCCGTTGATTTTGAATTATTCTTTGACAGTATAGCATGAACGGCACAAGGTTGCAATGCGAAACCTGCGCAAAAAAGGCGGGGCGCCCGTGAAAGGGCGCCCCGCAAACGGGTTTGATTCAGCGCAGCATTGCGCTTTGGTCCGCCACAAACACGCTGTACAAAAACAGCACGTCCTTGCCGGTAAAGTCCACGTATTGGGGCACCAGCCCGCTGGCCATATAGCGGATATCGACCAGCGTGATGGTGCGGTATTCCCCCACGAGCAGCGGCGCAAGGCTGCTGGCGTAGGAATCGCGGAAGATCACCAGTTCCCGGGCAGAGGCGGCGGCCTGGTTTGTGATGGTGACCAGGGGGGTGGCGCCCGCGAGGAACACGTCGTAGGGGACCTCGCTTTTCAGCCGGGAGAGGTCATAGACGGCGGTGGATTCAGGGTGCTGAAAATTGTCGGCCACGGCCGCGCCGGTGGCGGGACTGGTGAGATACACCAGTTCCTCGGCGGGCTTTGCGCCGTATTTGCCATAAGCGCCCACAAAGCCCTGCACGCTGTTGGGCTGAAAATCGCCGAGCGAAACGGAAAAGCCCAGGGAAGCGCCCAGCGCGTCCAGCACGGGCTGAAGGCGCTCCTGCCGCCAGTGACTGTCGGTGGTATAGTAATCGGAGGCCGAGAGGGCCCCCGAGAGGTCCACCCAGGCGACGCCGCTGCCCGCAAGGCCCTGCTGCACGGCGGAGAAAAGCGCCTGATAATCGTATTCCGGCGCGCCCTGGCCCTGCAGGTAATACCCCTTGTCCGGGATCAGCGCACAGGATACGTGCTCCGCCCCCGGGAACTGGGCGGCCCGAAGCTCCAGCAGCTTGCGGGCAAATTTTTCCCCGCTTTCGGCGCCGCCGCCTTTCAGGGCTTCGCCCCAGTGGCCGCCGGCCTGCCAGATACCGGCCTGGGCGGCCTGCCGCCGGAGCTTTTGCGCGCGGGCCCAGCCCAGAGCGCCAAAGGCAAGCAGCAAAAGGGCCAGCAGGGCCGCGGCGAGGGCAAGCGCATGTTTTCTGCGCATCTTATCCGGCAAGGGCCTGGAAGTTGGCGTCCAGCCGGTCGGCCAGGTCGGCGCTGGTCATGATGAGGATGACCACGTCGCCGGACTGGCGCACGATCTTCTTTTCGGCCTCCACACAGACCCACTTGCGGGGGTCGGCATTCGCCTCCACATCCTTGGCAAGCTGCGCGGCGGCCTCGGCGCTGTCGGCGCGAAGCAGGCAGACCGAGTGGGCGATGGCGCTGATGGCCGATTCGGCGGCGATGCCTTCTTTGTAGGCGTCGCGGGGGACGCCCACGTTGTACTCGGAATTATCGACAGTGAGAGGCATATATTTGCTGCCCTCGTTCATGTCGGCAGGCATGAGCATGGGCATTTCGTCTTCGGGAATGCCCTCGAATACCTTGTCCATGATCTCTTCCAGGGTGCCCTGGGGGCCGGCGGGCGCGCTGGAAGCGCCGGAGGAGGCGCCGCCCGCAGAGCCCGCAGAGCCGGAAGAACCGGAAGATGCCGGTTTGCCGGCGCAGCCTGCCAGAAGGGAAAGGCCCATTACAAGGGCGAGAAAGAATGCGGATTTTTTCATTGTGTTTTATCTCCTTTTTCATTGGTCGGTCCGTATTGCAGGGCGCTGGTGCTAGTATGCCCGGCCGCCGGCCCGGTTACTTACAACACAAACAAGCGCCCTTTATTATTGCAGAAAAAAAGAAAAAAGAAAAGCCCCGGAATTCGGCGGGGCCGATCTGAGGGGCGCTTGACCAGGGCCGGCCTTTGCAGGCGGGCCGGGTTTATGGTATCATAAGGATGAACTTTGCTTTTGACCGGCGCGGGGAACCGGCTGCCGGGCCGGAAGGCGGGAAAACCAATGCCGAAGGAGGGGGGCGCCCATGGACGCAGGCCTGAAAACACGGTACAAGCTGGCGGCTTCGCTCAAGGAGCTGGTGCGCAGGGAACCGCTGGACAAGATCACGGTGAAACAGATCGTGGAGGGGTGCGGGGTGAGCCGCCAGACCTTCTACCGCTGCTTTTTGGACAAATACGACCTGGTGAACTGGTACTTTGAGCGGCTCGTGGAACAATCCTTCAAGGAGATGGGCGTGAGCCTGACCCTGCGGGAAGGGCTGCTGAACAAGTTCAACTTTATCAAGGCGGAGCAGAGCTTTTTTGCCTGTGCCTTCGGCAGCCACGACGCAAACAGCCTGATGGCCTACGACTATGAGTACATCTACCGCTTTTACAGCGACATCATTTGCAGAAAGACCGGCCCGCTGGACGGCGACACCCAATTTTTGCTGGAGATGTATTGCCGCGGGTCCATCCAGATGACGGCGCAGTGGGCGGTGAGCGGCATGAAACGCAGCCCCGCCCAGATGGTGGAATTGCTGATCGAGAGCATGCCCGAGCGGCTGGAAGTGCTGCTGCGGGACCTGGGGACGCAATAAAAACGGCGCGGGGCGCGGCGGGGGGCCGGCTCCGCGTTGTTTTTTGCGCTTGTAACAAAAGCAGCGCCCAGGGCACTTATATACAGGAAAAGGGCAAAAAGGGGGCGGCGCGGTGGAGAATCTGGAACAGCTGTATCTGCTTTACCGGGGCGCGGTGTACCGCTACCTTTTGAGCCTGTGCCGCGATGAGCACCAGGCCGAAGAGCTGCTGGCCGAAACCTTTTACCAGGCGCTGCGCGCGCTGCCCGGCTACCGGGGCGGCGCGCCGGTAAAGACTTGGCTGTTCGGCATTGCGCACAACGTGTGGCGGCACACGCTGCGCCGGGCGGGGCGGGAGAGAGCATGGGAAGAACGCCTGGCGGAGGAGCTTGCGGAGAATGTGGAGGACCGGGCAGCCGCGCGCCAGGCGGCGGCCCGCGCCCTGGAGCTGCTGGGGCAGCAGGCCGCGCGGAGCCAAGAGATCGTGCGGATGCGGCTGGCGGGCTGGCCTTTTGCACAGATCGCCGAGGCATGCGGCGTGAGCGAGGCCAGCGCCCGGGTGATTGATTTCCGCACCCGCAGAGCGCTGCGGGAGGCGCTGGAAAGGGAGGGGTTTTATGAGTGAGAGCAAGATCGGCTGCGGCGTTTGCCGGGATCTTCTGCCTCTGGTGAGGGATGGGGTGGCCGGCGCGGAGAGCGAAGCCGCGGTGCGCGCCCACGCGGAGGAATGCCCGGGCTGCGCGGCGCTGCTGCAGGGAGGCCGGGGCGCAGAGCCGGAGCCCCCCCGCCCCCCCGACGACGCGGCGGTGCTGAAAAAGGTGCGCCGGAAGCTGGGGGGAGCGGTGCTCTGCCTGGTGGCGCTGGGAGCGCTGGCCGGGGTAGGGCTGACCGGCGGGGCCGGGGTGTTTTACAACGCCGCCATCATGCCGCTGCTGGGCGGGGCGATGTATGGCTTTTTGAGGGAAAAAGGGCTGCTGGCCGCGCCCCTGGCGGTGCTGCTGACCCTGGGCTGGGGCGGGCTGCGCTGGGCAGCCCAGCCCGGGACGGGGGAACTGCTCGGCTTTTTGATGTATGGCGTGATCTATGCTTTGCTGGTGCTGCTGGGCTGGCTGGCGGCGGCCCTGCTGCACTGCGCCCTGAAAAAGGGCTCCGGCCGCCCGCTGTGGCACAGGCTGGGCGCCGGCGCGGCGGCCCTGGCTTTGGCGGCGGGGCTCGCGGGCACCTATGTGCAGCTGAACGGGGAGATCTTTACCCGGCTGTGGCTCACCGCCCAGGCGCGCAGCTATGTGCGCCAGATGTATCCGGAGGCGGATTATGAGGCGGGATTTGCCGTTTACAGCTTCAAGACCGGCGGTTATTTCAGCCAGGTGACCAGCCCTTCCAGCCCGGACACCCGCTTTTCCGTTTACCGGGAACAGGGGGCCCTGACCGACAGCTACGGGGAATTTGTGGCCAGCGGCAGAAACACCGAGGAACGGCTGCGGCAGGAGCTGGGCGACTGGGCAGAGGCGACCCTGCGGAAAAAGAGCGGCCTGGAGCTGGAATTTGCCTTTGCTGAGTGGGCGACGGATGAAGCGCCCAGGGTGGAACTGGACCAGCTGCTGCGGCTGGACCGGCTGCCCGCGCCCTTTGAACTCACCGCGTGGGTGGTGAGCGGCCGGGCCGACGAATGGAAAGCGCTGGCCGAGGCGCTGCTGGCTTTGGACGCGGCCATGCAGGCCGAGGGGGTGCGCCCGGCCGCTTACTCGGTGCAGATGCGCTGGCCCAGCGGGGAGGACGGGCAGCCCCTGCGGTATGACGGGCGGAGCGTGTATGAGCTGCCCGCCGAGCTGCTGGACGCCACCCCCGCAGCCGGCCTGCCCGCCGCGCTGGAACGCTGGAACGCCCGGTGGGAGGCGGCACAGGAGAAGAAATAGCGGGGCAACAGGGAGATTTTTAAAGAGGGAAAAGGGCGGGGCCGGGCCCGCACAAACGGGGCGAACGGTTTTTTGCCGGGATGTTACATTCCGGGCCATGTGTAACTTGTTTTCTGCAAAACAGCGTTGTTATAATAATAACAACAGGGGCCTTGAGCCCGCAACAAGCGTGAGTGCACAAGAAAAGGAGAAGATCAACATGGCAAACCGCATTGTTTTGAACACCATTTCTTACCACGGCAAGGGGGCCGTGGAGAACATTGTTCCCGAGCTGACCGCCCGCGGCTATCAAAAGGCGTTTGTCTGCTCTGACCCGGACCTGATCAAATTCGGCGTGACCAAAAAAGTGACCGACCTGCTGGACGCCGCCGGCTTTGCCTACAGCGTGTACAGCGAAATCAAACCCAACCCCACCATTGAGAACGTGCAGCACGGCGTGGAGGCCTTCAAGACCAGCGGCGCGGACTGCATTGTGGCCATTGGCGGCGGTTCCTCCATGGATACCGCAAAGGCGGTGGGCATTATTGCCGAGAACCCCGAGTTTGCCGACGTGCGCAGCCTGGAGGGCGTGGCCCCCACCAAAAAGCACGCGGTGTTCACCATTGCGGTGCCCACCACCGCCGGCACCGCCGCCGAGGTGACCATCAACTATGTGATCACCGACGTGGAGAAAAAACGCAAATTCGTGTGCGTGGACACCAACGATATCCCCGAGATCGCCGTGGTGGACCCGGATATGATGAGCAGCATGCCCAAAGGGCTGACCGCCGCGACCGGGATGGACGCGCTGACCCACGCCATTGAGGGCTACATCACCAAGGCCGCCTGGGAGATGACCGACATGTTCCATCTGGAGGCCATCCGGCTGATCGGTGAGAACCTGCGCGCCGCGGTGGAAAACACCCCCGCCGGCCGCGAGGGCATGGCGCTGGCCCAGTATATTGCGGGGCAGGGCTTCTCCAACGTGGGGCTGGGCATTGTGCACAGCATGGCCCACAGCCTGGGCGCGGTATACGACACCCCGCACGGTGTGGCGAACGCCATCCTGCTGCCCGCGATCATGGAGTACAACGCCCCCTGCACCGGCGAAAAGTACCGCGAGATCGCCCGCGCCATGGGCGTTCAGGGTGTGGACGCCATGAGCCAGGAGGAGTACCGCAAGGCCGCGGTGGCCGCGGTGAAGCAGCTGGCCGCCGACGTGGGCATCCCCGCCGACCTGAAGGCAATTGTGAAGCCGGAGGACCTGCAGTTTTTGGCGGAGAGCGCGTACGCCGACGCCTGCCGCCCGGGCAACCCCCGCGACACCAGCGTGGAGGAGATCAAGGCCCTGTATGAGAGCCTGCTGTAAAATTGGATCGCTTTTCTGAAAAGGGCCGCCCCGCCGGGGCGGCCCTTTTTGGCGCTGCCTCCCGGCGGGGCGGGGAGGGAATTTTGCGCCGGGCTGTAAAAATTTTGCCGCGCCTGTAAGAACCGGGGGATCCTATCCGTAATAGAGGGAGAAAGCGCTTTTGACAATACTCCGGCACAGGGAGGAACAGGACATGAAGAAATATGAGAACGAGGCCGCGTTTGCAGCGGCGCTGGCCAGAGGCGAGCCGGACGCGGCGGATGAGCTGGTGGAGCAGTACGGCGGCCTGCTGGCGGCGGTGGTGCGCCGCCATGCCCCGGGCCTGGACGCGGAGGACCTGCTGGCCGACGCGCTGCTGGCAATCTGGCGGAATGCGGGCCGGTTTGACGGGACGGGCAGTTTTCGCAATTGGGCGGCGGCGGTGGCGCGGTACCGGGCCATTGACGCGGTGCGCCGCGCCGGGCGGGTTCAGCCCGGGGGCGGCGCTGCGGAACTGGAGCTGCTGGGGGGCCATACGGCGGACGAGTATTTTGCGCTGGAGCTGGAGGATCTGTTCCGGGAACTGGAGCCTGCGGACCGGGAGCTGCTGCTGGAGCGGTATTTTTACGGCGCCAGCCCCGCCGAGGCCGCGGCAAAGCGGGGCGTGAGCGTGAGCGCGGTGAACACCAGGGTTTCCCGGGCGAAAACGCGGCTGGCACAAACGCTGGAAAGGAGCGGGAAGAGATGAAAAACGAATACGACGCCCTGAACCGGGCGGTTATGGATCTGGCACAGTATGAGGCCCCGCCGCTGGAGCAGGGGCAGCGGGCCGCACTTGCGGCGATGCTGCGGGGGGCGGGCCCGGAGCGGGCAGAGGCCCCCCGGCCGGGCCGCAGGCGCTGGGCTGTTTTGGCGGTGGCCGCGGCACTTGCCTGCTGCGCGCTGGGCGTGGGCGCGGCCAGCCGGTTTGAGTGGGGCAGGGAGCTGGCAGCGTTTTTGGGAGTGGAGCAGAGCGCGGCGGAAACACTGGGCGTGCCCGGGGTGGGCCTGGGGCTCACAAAGGCCCTGGGCGGGGGCAAGGTGACCCTGGAAGGCGTTTTGGGCGACGACCACTGTGTTTATATCCCGCTGCGGGTGGAGCTGCCGGAAGGCACGCCCCCTGCGGCCGAGGGCTATTCCTTTGACCGGTTTACGCTGGATCTGCCCGCTGCGGGCAATTCCGGAATGGTTCTGCTGCCCCTGGAAGGCGGGCAGGCGAAGGACGGCGTGCTCAAATTTGTGCTGCTGGCGAATACCAGCACAAACATGAGCGGGAGGACCGCGACGCTTACCCTGGCGGACCTGTTCGCCTACCCCTGCGCCCCCGAGGAGCACCGGCAAAACGCCCTGATGAAGGGGAGCGCTGCGTTTGAGTTCAAGCTGGACTATACCCCGCAGGCCGTTCCTGTTCCGGTGCCGGACGGACAAGCGGAGGTGGGGGCCGGGACCGGCCTGCAGAAAATAGAGCTTTCGCCTCTGTCGCTCTACCTGGGCTTTGAAGAGGGGCCCCGCGACGGGTTTGACAGCAAGGCGCTGATGGAGCTGCCCCTGACGCTGCATTTCACGGATGGAACGGCCGCCGCACTGTGCCCGGCCGGCGGGGAAGAGCCCCAGGGGATGACCCGCTATGCCGGCGGGCCGCGGCAGGCCCAGCTGGTGTGCCAATTCGGGACAGTCCTTGACCCGGCGGCGGTGGAGAGCGTGGAGGTGAACGGAGTGCTGTTCCCCGTGCGATGAGCGGCGGGAACGGGCGGCGGGAACGCGGCCGCGTTTGACAAACCGCCCCCGATGGGGTATATTGAACTATATCAAACAGGTATAGTTCGAAAGGGGGCGGAGCGGGTGCATCTTACACAGGAGGCGGACTGCGCGGTGCGCATCCTTTACTGCCTTGCAAAAAACGGCCGGCGCATGGAAGGGCGGGCCGTTGGCGGGGAGATGGCGGTGCCGCTGCGCTTCTGCCTGAAAATATTGGGCAAGCTGGCGGCGGCCGGCCTGGTGACGAGCTACAAGGGCAACGGCGGCGGCTACGAGCTGGCCCGCGGTGCGGATCAGATCACCCTGCTGGACGCGATTGCCGCGGTGGAGGGGCCTTACCGCCTTTCACGCTGCCTGTGCGAGCCCGACGGCGAGGCGGGAGAATGCACGCGGGGGGCCTCGGGCAGCTGCCCGTTCCAAAGGGTATTTGGAAGGGTGAGCGCAACGGTGAACCGGGAGCTGGCCGCCGTGACCCTGGATTCGATTCTTCGGGAGGAAGCCGAAAACAGCTGAAAAGCACACACCGGGCCGGGCGTTTTAAACCCGGCCCGGAATTTTTTGCGGGGAGCAAAAAATGGCTTGACATCAAGGTTTGCAGGCTTTATACTGTTCTAGTATAGCATAATGGATTAGAACGCCTTAAACGCGACTTTTTGCACAAAAATTTTGTGAAAGTTTGTTAAAACTACACAAAAACGAAAAATGCAAAAGGCCGCATTTGCGCGTTGTACCCAAAAAAGTGCAAGAAACAGGATAGGAGTGGACGCTTTTTATGATGAAGGTCAAGCCCGTAACCCTTGGCACCACCAAGCGCGAGAGCTTTTCCCGCATCGATGAGGTCATCGACATGCCGAACCTCATTGAGGTGCAGAAGAACTCGTACCAGTGGTTTTTGGATCAGGGCCTGAAAGAGGTGTTCCGCGATGTGGCCACCATCGAGGACTTCACCGGGAACCTGGCGCTGGAATTCATCGACTACCGCCTGGGCGAGCCCAAGTACACCATCAAGGAGTGCAAAGAGCGCGACGCCACCTATGCCGCGCCCTTGCGGGTGACCGCGCGTCTGCTGAACAAGGAGACCGGCGAGGTGAAGGAGCAGGAAATCTTTATGGGAGATTTCCCCCTGATGACCGACGCGGGCACTTTTGTGAACAACGGCGCCGAGCGGGTGATCGTGAGCCAGCTGGTGCGCAGCCCGGGCGTTTACTTTGGCGAGAGCTACGACAAGACCGGCAAAAAGCTCTACACCGCCACCATGAACCCGAACCGCGGCGCCTGGCTGGAATACGAGACCGACTCGAACGACGTGTTCTATGTGCGCATTGATAAAAACCGCAAGCTGCCGGTGACCGTGCTCATCCGTGCGCTGGGGCTTGGCTCCGACGTGCAGATCCGCGAGTTCTTCGGCGAGAATGAAAAGATCCTGGCCACCCTGGAAAAGGACACCACCACCAATGTGGAAGAGGGCCTGCTGGAAACCTATCGCAAGCTGCGCCCGGGCGAGCCCCCCACGGTGGAGAGCGCCCAAACCCACCTGAACAATCTGTTTTTTGACCCCCGCCGTTACGATTTGTCCCGTTTCGGCCGGTATAAAATGAACAAAAAGCTGGCCCTGGCCCGCCGGATCATGGGCTTTGTGGCCGCCCGCGACATTGTGGCCCCCCTGACCGGCGAGCTGCTGGCGGCGGCGGGCGAAAAGATCACCCGCGAGGCTGCCGAGGCCGCCGAGGCCGCCGGCGTGAGCGTGGTGTATCTGGCGTTCGACGAGCGCGAGCTGAAAGTGGTGACCAACGGCACAGTGGAGGCCGCCCCTTTCTTTGGGTTCGACGTGGAAGAATGCGGCATCAACGAAAAGGTGAATTTTGCCGAGATGCAGGCCGTGCTGGAGGCTGCCGGCGGCGACGAGGCCGCCCAGCGGGAGCTGCTGGAGAAAAACCACGACAAGCTCATCTCCAAGACCGTGACCATCGACGACATTTTTGCCTCCATCAACTACCTGACCGGGCTGGACTACGGCGTGGGCGTGACCGACGATATCGACCATTTGGGTAACCGGCGCATCCGCAGCGTGGGCGAACTGCTGCAAAACCAGTTCCGCATCGGCTTTTCCCGCATGGAGCGGGTCATCCGCGAGCGCATGACCCTGCAGGCGCAGGACGCGGGCGAGGCAACCCCCCAGTCCCTGATCAACATCCGCCCGGTGGTGGCGGCCATCAAGGAGTTCTTCGGGTCCAGCCCCCTGTCCCAGTTCATGGACCAGAACAACCCCCTGGCCGAGCTGACCCACAAGCGGCGCCTTTCGGCTTTGGGACCGGGCGGTTTGTCCCGCGACCGGGCAGGCTTTGAGGTGCGCGACGTGCACTACAGCCACTACGGCCGCATGTGCCCCATTGAAACGCCGGAAGGCCCGAACATCGGCCTGATCTCGTATCTGGCGACCTTTGCCAAGATCAACGAGTACGGCTTTGTGGAGGCGCCCTACCGCAAGGTGGATAAGGAAAAGGGCGTGGTGACCGACGAGGTGGTCTATATGACCGCCGATGTGGAGGACGAGTACGTGGTGGCCCAGGCCAACGAGCCTTTGGACGCCGAGGGCCACTTTATGAAGGCCCGCGTGAACGCCCGCCGCCGCGACGAGATCCTGGAGATCGAGCGGGAAAAGGTCGACTACATGGACGTTTCGCCCAAGATGGTGGTTTCTGTGGCCACGGCCATGATCCCCTTTTTGGAAAACGACGACGCCAACCGCGCCCTGATGGGCTCCAACATGCAGCGGCAGGCCGTGCCCCTGATGGTCACCCAGCAGCCCATTGTGGCCACCGGCATGGAATACAAGGCCGCCTGCGACTCGGGCGTGTGCATCCTGGCGAAAAACGACGGCACCGTGGAGCGGGTGGACGCCGACAAGATCGTGGTGCGCACCGGCAAGACCACCACCGACGAGTACGAGCTGATCAAGTTCATGCGCTCGAACCAGGGCACCTGCATCAACCAGCGGCCCATTGTGAACAAGGGCGACGAGGTGAAAAAGGGCCAGGTCATTGCCGACGGCCCCTCCACCAAGAACGGTGAGATCAGCCTTGGCAAGAACGCCCTGATCGGCTTTATGACCTGGGAGGGCTATAACTACGAGGACGCGGTCCTGATCAACGAAAAGATCGTGCGGGAGGACGTGTACACCTCCATTCACATTGAGGAGTACGAGATCGAGGCCCGGGAGACAAAGCTCGGACCCGAGGAGATCACCCGCGACATCCCGAACGTTGGCGAGGACGCGCTGAAGGATCTGGACGAGCGCGGCATCATCCGCATCGGCGCCGAGGTGGGCGCCGGGGACATTCTGGTGGGCAAGGTGACCCCCAAGGGCGAGACCGAGCTCACCGCCGAAGAGCGCCTGCTGCGGGCCATCTTCGGCGAGAAGGCCCGCGAGGTGCGGGACACCAGCCTGCGGGTGCCCCACGGCGAGTACGGCATCATTGTGGACGTGAAGGTGTTCACGCCCGACAACTGCGACGAGCTGCAGCCCGGCGTGCGCCAGGTGGTGCGCTGCTACATCGCCCAAAAGCGCAAGATCAGCGTGGGCGACAAGATGGCTGGCCGCCACGGCAACAAGGGCGTGGTGTCGCGCATTCTGCCCCAGGAGGATATGCCCTTCCTGGCCGACGGCACCCCGCTGGACATTGTGCTGAACCCGCTGGGCGTTCCCAGCCGTATGAACATCGGCCAGGTGCTGGAAGTGCACTTGGGCTACGCCGCAAAGGCGCTGGGCTGGAAGGTTATGACCCCGGTGTTTGACGGCGCGCACGAGGAGGACATCCGCGAGTGCTTCAGTCTTGCGCAGAAGGAAAACAGCGGCGAGGCGGCGAAGCCTTATCCCACAAAGCTCAACAAGATCATGAGCCCCACCGCCGGCCATGTGATCGATTTCAGCCAGATCGAGCTGGACGAGGACGGCAAGAGCACCGTGTACGACGGCCGCACCGGCGAACCGTTCGACAACCGGATTACCGTGGGGTATATGTATTACCTGAAGCTCCATCACCTGGTGGACGACAAGATCCACGCCCGCTCCACCGGCCCCTACAGCCTGGTGACCCAGCAGCCCTTGGGCGGCAAGGCCCAGTTCGGCGGCCAGCGGTTCGGCGAGATGGAGGTGTGGGCGCTGGAAGCCTACGGCGCGGCTTACACCCTGCAGGAGATCCTGACCGTTAAGTCGGACGACGTGGTGGGCCGTGTTAAGACCTACGAGGCCATTGTGAAGGGGCAGCCGGTGCCGAAGCCCGGCATTCCCGAGAGCTTCCGCGTTCTCATTAAGGAGCTGCAGAGCCTGGGCCTGGATGTGAAGGTGCAGGATTCCAACGGCGACGAGGTGGATCTGAAGCAGAACTTCGACGACGAGGAGCCCGGGTTCGACATGCGCGATCTGCCCATGGGCGAGGACGTGCTGATGGAGAACGAGCTGAGCGACGATTACAGCATCGAGGAAGCCGCGGGCGACCCTGATGCGGACGCCGGTTTCGATGAGCCGGACGAGGTGTTCGAGCCGGAAGAAATCCTGGCCGAGGAAGCCGCGCTGGACGAGGAGTTCTGAGCGGCGGCCCCCAGGCTTTCAAACACATCGAAACATGAGAATAAGGAAGGGTTC